>DATHGV010000102.1:0-122713 GCA_035490135.1 Candidatus Methylomirabilota bacterium | reverse complement strand
GAAGCGCTCACCGCTGGTTTCGATCATTACGGTGTACCCGGAAGCGAGCAATTGCTGAGCCAGCGGGTAAATTTCCTCTTGAAGCAATGGTTCGCCGCCGGTTAATTCCACTAGCGGCACCGCGACAATGGAACTGCTTGGCCCTGGTGTGTCGCCCGGAATGCCTCCGGCCAGTTGGTCGACGCGGGCGGCTACCTCCGCGACACTCATTTTCGTGCCGCCATGAAAGGCGTAAGCGGTGTCGCACCAGGTGCAGCGCAAATTACATCCGGTCAAGCGCACGAAGATGCACGGCAAGCCCGCGCGAGTGCCTTCCCCCTGGATTGATTTAAATATTTCGGTGATAAACATGGGCTAGAGACTTCGAATCCTCGTGAAGAATTGTTTCGAAGGCCAGACTACTGATCTTCTGCATTGGCCTTGTGCGCATTGGCCTTGTGCGATTTACGCGCCAGCCATAAGATCGCGCCGAAAAAAAGGGTTACGGCGACGAAGAGTCTGAAATAGCCGGGCGGAATTCCCAGCGATCGCAATAGGAAAACGTAACCTAATGCGACCAAAATTACGGGAACCATGACGATGAAAAATCCCCGGTACATGAGTTAGGTGGCCGGACGGTACTGCGCCCGGCTGGTATCCGTCTCCCACAAAATCACGTCTGTTACATGCGCGCCTGGAGGCAGGCCCCGCAACAGACGCGTGACCTCGTCGTAAAAATATTTGGCTAAATTTTCCGCCGAGGGATTGACGGTCTTAAAGGGCTCGAGATCATTAATAAATTGATGATCGAGCCGGCCCATGATCTCGCGAACCACGCGCTTTAATTCCGTGAAATCCACGAGCAAACCGATGCTGTCCAGTTGCGGTCCTTCGAGCGTGACGCGCACGCGGTAATTATGGCCGTGCACGTTTTCGCACTTGCCCCGGTATCCGCGCAGGGCGTGACCGGCGGAAAAAGTTTGTTCTACGCTGACTTCAAACATGGATCCTCAAATTGCGCCAGGAGGGACTCTGCGTATCTTTTATCTTCTATCTCTCGAGGAAGCGCGCAGCGTCGGCCGAATTATGAGTAATACGGTAGTTCGGCAGCGATTCCAGGAAAATTTTACCATAGGGCATGCGTTGGATGCGGGTATCCAGCAGGGCCAGCACGCCGCGGTCGGTCTTGGTTCGAATCAATCGCCCGAAACCTTGTTTTAAGGCCAGCACCGCTTGCGGCACCTGAAATTCCGAGAAGGGATTGCGGCCGTCATCCTGCAATGCGCGCACACGGGCGGCCACGATGGGGTCGCTGGGAACCGCAAAGGGCAAGCGGTCCACGATGACCATCGAAAGTTGCTCGCCGGGAACGTCCACACCTTGCCAAAAGCTCGAAGTGGCGAAGAGCACCGCGGCGGGCGTGTTTTTGAAGCGCTCCAAGAGCACGGACCGGGGTGCGGTACCTTGCAGCAGTAATGGGAAGCTCACGCGGGTACGCACACGTTCGAACAAATCGTTCATCTGGCTATAACTGGTGAAAAGACAAAACGCGCGGCCCTGGCTGTGCTCCAGCAGTTGCACAATTTCATCCGCTGCTTTGGGTGCGAAACCGGCGTCGCGAACGTCCGGCATTTTCGTGGGCAAATACAGTAGAGCTTGCTCGGGATAGTCGAATTCTGGCGGCAAGGTGCGCTCTTTGACGTGATCGAGGCCGAGGCGCTGGCGAATGAATTCGAATCGGCCGCCGACCGTGAGCGTGGCGGAAGTTAACACCACGGTATCGAATTGCTCGAAAAGGCGCTGGCGCAGGATCTGGCTGACATCGATAGGCGTGGCGGTCAAAAAGATGCCTTTGTTGCGGCGCTCGTACCAATACACGTAGTTCTTTTCATCGGACTCAAACAGGAAGACCACTTCCTGACGCAGCTCAAAGCTGCGCCTGGCGATGCGCAACAATTCCTCGGGCTTTTGCGGCATGGCGGCGATTTCTGTTTCCAGGCCTTTCAGCGCCGTCAACACGGAATCGTAGGCTTCGCGATGCTGCTCCACGAAGGCGTCGCGTTCGCTGCGCGCAAAAGGGAAGCGCCCGTCGCGAGGCGGAAACGCTTCAAAAAAGGCACGGGTCCTTTCGAGCACACGCTGAGTGCGGCGCAGAATGGAAGGCGAACCCAGATTAAGCAACCTTAAGGATTGGTCGGCGTCGCGCGCCAGCTCTTCGAAACGATAATTGGAAATCTGCCGGCCAAAGTAATCGCTGGCCACGTCCTCTATTTCGTGGGCCTCGTCGAAAATCACCGCGGAATAATCGGGGAGGATGCTGCCGAAATCGTCCTGCTTCAGCGAAAGGTCGGCGAAAAACAAATGATGATTGACGACGATGAGGTCGGCTTCTTTCGCGCGCTGATGCATGGCGGTTACGAAGCACTCGTTGAAGTGATCACACCTCTGCCCGGTGCAGGTGTCGCGGCGAGCATCGAGGCGGGTCCACAGATCGGAATCGTCAGAAAGGAAAGTCAGTTCGCTGCGGTCCCCGGTTTCGGTGAGTTTGGACCATTCGCGAATCTGCCGGAAAGCGTCAATTTCTTCCAGGCCTTTTAGCAAAGGCTGATGGGCCATTTGATTGACGCGGGCATGGCATAAAAAGTTCGAACGGCCTTTCATCACCGCGACCTTTAGATTGGGCGCGAAATGTTTCTGCAGGAAGGGAACATCTTTCTGGTAAAGCTGCTCCTGCAAAGATTTGGTGGCCGTCGAAATGACCACCCGGCGTCCGCTGCAAATTGCGGGGATCAAGTAAGCGAGAGTCTTTCCGGTGCCGGTGCCGGCTTCGACGACCGCGTGGTGATGTTGTTCGAAGGCGTGGTGTACTACTTCGGCCATTTCCAATTGGCCGGGCCGATGCTCGTAGCCGCCGATCATGCAGCGTTCCAGGAGGCCAGCAGGTCCGAACACTTCATGCATCGAGGGACTGCCCGGGGCGGCAACCTTTTCGTCGGGTTTTTTCTGCGGAGTTGCCGAGGGACGCGACTGCTGAGGCGAAGTGCCGCGGCGGGTCAAAGCCGGTGGGGCAGTGCTATTCGGGCGATCTTGTTCGGAGACTTGCGTGTCAGGCCCCAGATCGCCGGTGGGCTTGGCACCTTTGTCGGTCGTCGCTCTGATATTGCGCGCCACGAGGGTGAAGGTCTCCTGCAGGAACTTGGAATTTATAATAGAGATGAATAGTTACCTTAACATACCAACATACCCCCTGATCCCGGACGGGCATGTGGGCGGCAGACAACGTCTTGGGTTCCGTGCTTCCGGCTTTAATACTTGAACAACACGCAAGCTTTTGCGGCGACATTGCCGCGAAGGTGGCGCTACAGTCGATGGCAGTCCCAGTTCACACTGATTAAGCTCATTTAGCAGCATTCACATCGGGCACATGGGGCACGTGGGGTGAGCATGAAGCGTAACAGAGAGCTTGGGTACGTATTTTTCGTCGCGGTCATCGCGCTCGCGGGTTGCAGCGGCGGCGGTCAGACGACCACGGGGGGCGGTGGTGGCAATCAACAACCCGCCAGTCTCACTCTGACGTTGACGTCCAAGCCGGACGTTTCGCTGACGAATATTTCCGTGCTCTCCGCCACCGTCAGCATCACTGGGATTACTCTGAATCCTACTAGCGGGAATGCGGTGCCATTGACTCTGTCGCCTACGACCTACCCGGTGGATTTGACACGCTTGCAAGCGGACACGGCGCTTCTGGGTGTGCTCAGTTTGCCTGCCGGAAGCTATAGCGGCGCGACGGTGACGTTTTCGGCGCCCACTCTAACGTTAGACAACCAGTCGGGGGCCACGCTGAATGGAACATGCTTGACCGGCACGATTTGCAAAATTGCACTGCCTGCAGGATCGTCGCAAGTAACTTCCGCGCCGTTTCCCCTGACACTTACTGCCGGGCAAGCGTCGGGTGTTTCTTTGAACTTGAATTTGAATGACGCGGTCACCGTGACTTCCGGCACAGTAGCTCTTAATTTTAGTGCCGCGGACACTTTCAATGTAGCGTCGCTTCCGCGGACAGGCGCCCCAAGCGGGTCGTTCGATCTGATTGAGGACTTCGTGGGGCTGGTTACGGCTAAGACTGCGACTTCGATCACTGTTATGGCGAGCAATGGCATCTCCTTAACGATCGCGCTGCCATCGACACCGGTGATTGAAGACCCGCAAGGATTGTGCGCGGCGGTGAATGCTACGTGCCTGCTGGCGAATCAGACGGTGGTCAGCGTGGATGCCACGGTGAACAGCGCGGGCGCCTTGACGCTTGTTTCGGCCGACCTGCTGGGTGCTACTCCACAGGATGAACTGGAAGGAACATTAATCAATACCGCGACTCCGGGACAATTCAATTTGGTGGTGGCGAACAAGGTGGTTGCGAGCGGAAATACGACACTGACGGCGGCGAATCCCGGCGATGTATTTCTGGTGACAACGACCAATCCTACTTTCGCTGTGGACCTGGACGAGTTTTTTAATAACGCATCGCTGCCACCCGCCAATGTGACTACGCTATTTGCCGGCATAGGCGATCTTGTGGACGGCCAGGATGTAATGGTCCATGTCACCGCGGCTACGGGCACCGCAGCAACGGGGGACCAGGCGGTAACCGCGGACCAGGTTCTATTGCGATTCACGCGAACTACCGGAACGCTACAAACGGTTTCTGGACAGACTTTCACGCTTTCAAATTTGCCGCCGTTTATGTCCTTCGCGAGCAACCCGTTGGTGGACACCATCAGCGGGGCGACGAATTTTGATGGCGTGGCGGACGTCAACAGCCTCGCAGTGGGACAGACGGTGTCCATCCGGGCGTTGTTGGTTCCAAGATCAACGTTTAGCTTCTATGCGGCGAAGGTCCGGGTACAGCCGTAATTTTCCGGTGATGCAATAGCCAGCAATATATTCGACTGCACGCTGGGAAATACTCTCGCACATGAAGAAAGGCCGACAGGGTTACGTGCCGGCCTCGCAGAAAGCTCTTCCAGTTCTAATGAGGTTTCCCGTTCTTCAGGGTGTTTTGATCTTGCTTGGCGATCACTTTGTCCTCGATTTTTTTATAAGTCGCCATGGGAATGATTTTCTTTCGCGTAAGATCGGTCTTCTTCGCATAGGGCCGGCCATCGATTATTTTCTTGGCGTAAACGTCTCCGATTCCGGGAAGCGCCTTTAACTGATCGAAAGTCGCGGAATTTATATCCACCAGATCGTCAGCCGGAACCGCGGCCGCAAAGGAACCAAACGTCACCGCATTGGCCCTTGGCTGCGAAACAAATAGATTGGTACCACAAAGGGCAATTACCATCGCTACTGCCAACCGCATTAGGTGTTTCTTCATCGATTCCTCCCTCCAGATTTTTGCTGCACTAATAGCCGCTGCTAATTTTTTTCCGATGCGCGATATCCTGCTTTCTGCGCATCGGCTTCGGTCATGTACTTGCCCTGTTTGGTCTTGCCGTACCATCGTGTCCCGGGCTTGTGGTACACGCCGGATTCCGTATTAACCCATACCATCCCGTTACTGTTTGCGGGCGCTGACTCCTGGTTCATGGGCTTCGCTGGGGTCCGCGCGCTGGTGGTGTTGCCAGAGTTGCCGGTAGCCGGCGGAGCGGTAGGTGCTCGCGCGTCAGTATTGCCCGAAGGGTTGGACGATTGCCGCGCGTTGCCAGTCGAGTCCGACGTCCTACCGGACGAGTCCTTCGTCCCCCCGGTCGATTCTTTTGTGCGCGCGCTGGTGGTATTGCCGGAATTCGCGCCAGCGGTGGGATCTTTCGTTGAATTCCCTCCTGCTGAGCTGGAGGTGTTGCCGGAGTCACTTGAGGTACTCTTCGATTTCCGCTTACTCATTGTGCCGGTCTTGGCTTCCCCGGCTGCGGGAGTGTCCCCAGTGGGCGGCCTCGCGCCCGCTGAAGGATCAGCTGCAGCGCTCTTCTTCGTCTTGCTCGTCGCCGTTGGAGTGGTATTCGCGTTTTCGCCGTCAGTCTTCCCGGCGTTCTCAGTCTTAGTCTTGGATTTGCTTCGTGAAGAAGTCGCGGAGGCGCCGGAGGCGCTCGTGGATTTGTCGGTTCCCGCCGCCTGGTCCGAATCGGTCTTCTTCTTTGTTCTGGTTTTCTTTGAGGTGGCGGAGGTCTCGCCCGAATTCGCTTGCGGAGAGTTGGCTGAATCGGTGGAGTCCGCGGCTGGTTTTTTCTTCGTTTTCTTTGTAGTAGAGTCGCTTTGCGACTGGTCGGTCGATTGTGTGGATTGACTTGCGGTGTTGCCATGCGACGTGCCGGTAAAGCCGAATCCAAACAACAAGGCCATCAAAACGGCCAAGCTAACGTTCTTTTTCATTGCTCTCCTCTGATTGCTCCTTGAAGACTCCCGGCATCATTCCGAACGGCTGGACTCGCGAGTTTTTGTGTGTCTCTACGTATACGTATAGTGTTCAACCTCAGATATCGCGATAGTCAGGATAATGCGGCGGCAGGATGTGCTCCATGAGGATCTAAGTCAATACAGGAGAGGGTGCAGCCGGTGGGGCAAATAGACGTTAGTGAGGAGCGAATCTTGACCGGCGAGGGTACGTTCGAAGGAATCTTAGTCGCCCGCAGCTTGCACTCGAGGAGGTTCGACTGACTCTGCCAGCCCCCGGCGCATCGGACCGAGCGCAAATGCCGGTACTTCCAATTCAGGTTCCACGGTAAGATTTGTAGCTTTACGTGGGAATTCGCTGCGGCGATCCAGCTTCAGCCCGGCTTCGCGCAAAAATTCGGCGGAGAAACCCATGTCTTCGGCCCGATCCACACCCCAGAACCACAATTTCTCCTCGTTGCGTTGCAGAAAGTCCAGCGACTCCTCAAGCTTGGTCATGGCCCGGTTGAACGAGGAAGCCAGAAAAAATACCTCCAGCGACCATGCATGACGTGGGAAGCGCACCTGGATGCGCACGCAATACTTTCCGGTTTGATTTCGCTCCATGCTGCAACGGTAGCTGTTCCTTACTGTCACAACGCGGGTTGTAATTCTGTTTTTCACGGGGTTGTAGACTCCATTCAAAAAGTCGCACGGGTAAGCCATCTCGCACGGCGGCTGTGTTGCTAAAATGCTATGGTAGGAACACTACTAGGGTATCTGGGCGGAATAGCAAAGGCAAGAGCACCCACAAACGCGGGTACCTTCCCGTAATACTAAAGAAAATAAAGTAGTTAACTTCCGAAGCTGCCAAAACCGGCCATCTTGTCGGTCATGAGCTTGACCTTGCCCTCTTGCTTGAGCCGGTTGTCGAGAGCGGTTTTAAACGCCTCGTAGGCCACGCTGCGCTTGGTCTGGAGCAATTGCTCGGTTAAAGTCTTCTTCTGTTTCTCAAAATCACTCGGATTCGGTTCCTCTTTCGTCTCCACGCGGTACACCATCCAAGTGCTTCCCAAGCTCATGGGCGCTCCCACGTCGCCGGGCTTCATCTGAAAGGCCTCGCCTAACTGTTTGCCGCTGGCGGCTCCGGGGATGGAGTCATTGCGGGAGATGAGGTCGCTGGTTTTCGCTTCCAATCCCAACGCTTTCGCGGCGGCTTCAAACTTCTCGCCCGCCTTTACGCGCTTGGCCAGTTCCTCCACCTTGGTTTTTGCCAGCTTGCCGGCCTCTTCCTGTTTCAAATCGTTCACCGCTTGCTCACGAATCTCGTCGAGCGAGCCTTGGTGTGCCGGAGTGATCTGTTGCACGGACAAAACCACGTAACCCCGGTCGGTACGGATCGGCAGGCTCAGTTCATTTGGGCGCAGCCGGAAGATGGCGTCCTTCACTTCTTTAGAATTCCCCAGCTCCAGGATCGGATCGGTCGCGCTAATTGGCCGGGTCTGCGACACCGTCAGTTGGTATTGCTTCGCTAAATCATCGAGGGAGACTTTATTCGATTGGCGTATGGCCTTAGCCAGTTGATCGGCAGCCGCGGCGGCTTGCTGGTCGGCCTGTTGCAATACCATCGGGGCGCGCAAGGAATCCTTCACCTCGTCGAAGGTCTTGGTTCGCGCCGTTTCTTTGTCCAGCACCTTGATAATGTGAAAGCCGTACTGGGTTTTCACCAGGTCGGATATCTGCCCCTTATCCAGGCCGAAGGCGGTCTTTTCAAATTCCGGGACGGTCTGTCCCTGGGTTATCCAGCCCAGGTCGCCACCTTTATCTTTCGAGCCCGGATCCTCTGAATATTTTTTGGCCAGATCTTCGAATTTGGCGCCCTTTTTCGCTTGTTTCAGCACGTCCTCGGCGTTTTTCTTGATCTCGTCGACTTCAGCGTCGGTCTTGCCCACGCTCATGAATAAGATATGCTCGGGGTGAACGCGATTGGGCACCTGGTATTGTTGAATATTGTTTTGATACTGCACTTTCAACTGATCGTCAGAAACCTGGATATTCCGTTGTATTTTGCTGGCGTCCAGTAAGCCATAACGCACCACGCGCCTTTCAGGTATCTGGTAGCGCGACTTGTTTTTTTCGTACTCGGCTTTAATTTCCGCGTCGGTCGGATTGATTTTGGCGGCCAGTTCTTCTGGCTTAATCACCGCGTAGTTCAATTTTATCTTTTCGTTTTTATAGCGGAATTCATCCTGCAGCTCGCTCGGCCCTACGGTGATTCCATCGGTGACGCGCTTGCGAAACTTTTCTTCCAGCAAGCCTTGGCGGATCAACTCTTCAAAAACCGGAACGGTAAGCTGGAAGCGCGCCTGCACTTCCGCCGAGTAACGATCCATGCCGACAAAGCTCCCGTTAACGAAGGCACCCGGAACATACTGTTTGATACGGTCCGCGCGCTCTTGGTCGGAGACTGTTATGCCCAGCCGTTTAGCCTCGTATTCAATTTCCTTCTCAAAGACCAGTTGATTCAGGATCTGGCGCGCGTAGAGCGATTCCAGCGGCTTGGGGACTTGATTTCGTTGCTCGATCTGCGCCAATTGCTGGCGCACTTCTCCCAAGGTGACAGTTTGATCTCCGACTTTGGCCACCGTGTCTGTGGCGGCCTCGCCAGTTCCGGGTGTTTGAGGCACCAGGTAAAGCAGCATGCTCCCGCCGAGAACCAAGACGACGACGCCCAGGAATATGCGGTACCCAAGTTTCCGGTTATCTGAAGCTCCAGCCATCCGATCAGTCTCCTCCGTCACTGCACAAACATTAAATTATAGGAGATACCGGCGCGCCCCTCAATGACAATCGGGGGTAATCGAGTCGCAGACGCGTAAATAGTCACTTTGCAAGGTCGGGGAGAATAGAAATTTTCAGTGGCCTTAAGTGACGTGTGCTCATTCGCTATTTGCAGTTTGACTACGACCTGCTAGCCCAGTTGAACGGCACTCAAATCGCTGTGCTAGATTTTAAAATTGGAGTAGTAAGCACCCCAATCTCGTGAGCGTACAAGCACCCATCGACCCCAAACACGCCGCGGCTTCCGGCAAGGAGCCGCGTGTAGAGGTCTATTGGACCGCGGTCACCTATAAGACCGTCATTGTGTACGCTCTTATTCTCCTCGGCGCAATTCTCGGCGTGGTGTACCTCATCTCACCCGATCTTTACTCCTCGCTGTATCACAAAGCTTCTAACGCCATCTCTACACCCGACACGGAAAACTTGTCCATCTCCCAGATGCAAGCCAAGTTTGTGAATCTGGACGGCAAAGTTCAAATTAAAAAGGTCAACTCCGTGCAGTGGGTGACCGCCGACTATAAGACCACGCTGGACAAGGGCGATTTCGTGCAAACCGGCTCCGATAGCGCCGCGCGCATTACCTTTGCGGACGGCACGACGTACACGGTCAAATCGGACACGCTGGTGACTGTGGAAGAGAATTCCATGGCCAGCAACAGGCCCACCAGCGTGGCCATGCGTATCAGCACCGGTTCAGTCGATCTGGCCACTCCCAATTGGAGTTCCCCCGGTTCCAAGGCCGCCGTCAATGTCGAGGATGCCAGCGCGCAACTCCGGCAGAACAGCCGTGCGTCGGTCAAGAACGATCCAGACAACAACAATCATGAAATCGTGGTTTCTACCGGTTCCGCGGAAGTGCAGCGCGGCGATGAGAGAATTGAGCTGACGCAATGGGAGAAAGCCAGTTTCCCAACCGGAGGCGGTATCCAGCGATCTAACGTTCTTGCGCCGCCGTCACTCGTAGAGCCGCTGAACCTTGCGCCGATCATCAACGAGAAGCCTAAAATTTCGCCGGTGCATTTTGTGTGGAAGTCCGTGGAGGACGCGGTCTCTTATACGGTGCGGCTGAGCGCCACCACCTCTTTCCGCACCATCGTGAAGCAAGCGAAAGTTTCCGGCACGTCCGCGGATATCACCGGGCTCGATCCCGGCGAGTATTTCTGGAATGTCACCGCTCAGGATGCCAAGAAGCAAACCAGCGAAGTCAGCGAGACGTTTCAGTTCACGCTGGTGGCCCAGGGCAAATCGCAGGACATGATGCTCGAAATCGAAGGCACGCAGCTTCACGGGCGCGTGGCGGAAATTGTCGGGCGAACGGAGCCGGGAGCCGCGCTCATCGTGAACGGGCAGTCGGTGCCGAATATCGCGGCCGATGGGCAATTCCGGCATTTCACCGAGCCTTTGGAGCCGGGACAGCATACGATTTCGATTATTGGTTCGAACCGCCGTGGAGGGACCGCGCAGCAGACAGTCTCCATCGTGGTGCCTAAGTAAGTTTTGGATTTATGGCGAGTCGCAGCACAAGCATTGTTCAATCCTTCTGACGGTGCCGTATGCTTGGAAAGAAAACAAAACACGGTTGGCAGGGTGTGGCAGGATTGATTGTTTTAGTAGCCACGGAATTTTTTCACGGGAGACGGGGGAATGAATAAGAACGGTTACAACTTAAGGTCGGTTTTTAGCTTATTTTCCTCCGACCTGGCCATCGATCTTGGCACCGCGAACACGTTGGTGTTTTCTGCCGGCAAGGGCATCGTCGTTAACGAGCCTTCCATCGTGGCGATCAACAAATCCACTGGAGAAGTCGTGGCGGTCGGCCGCGAAGCCAAAGACATGCTGGGCCGGACTCCCGGCAACGTTGTGGCTATCAAGCCCATGAAAGATGGCGTCATCGCGGACTTCAAAGTCACTGAGAAGATGCTCACCTACTTCATTCAGAAAGCGCACAATCGCCGCGTGCTCGTTCATCCGCGCATCGTAATCGGAGTACCCAGCGAAATCACCCCGGTTGAAAAGCGCGCGGTGCAGGATTCCGCTTATCGCGCGCGTGCCAGCGAAGTTTATCTGGTGGAACAAGCCATGGCCGCTGCCATTGGCGCGGGCCTGCCCATCGAAGAGCCCTCCGGCAACATGGTGGTGGACATCGGCGGCGGGACCACCGACATCGCGGTCATTTCCATGAGCGGCATCGTTTATTCACGCTCGGTGCGCGTGGCGGGAAACGAAATGGACGAAGCGGTCATGCAATATCTGAAGCGCAAGTACAACCTGCTCGTTGGCGAGCGCACCGCCGAACAAATTAAAATGGAGATCGGCTCGGCGTACCCGCTTGAAAAGCCCTTAACCATGGAAGTGAAAGGGCGCAATCTTATTGAGGGCGTGCCCCGCACCGTGACGATTGATGACAGCGAAATTCGCGAAGCCTTGTCTGAATGCGTGGCCACCATTTTGAACGCCGTGCGCGTGGCCCTGGAGCGTACCCCGCCTGAACTTTCCGCCGACATCAGCGACCGCGGCATCGTGCTTACCGGAGGTGGCGCGCTGCTTAAAAATCTTGATAAGCGCATCCGCGAAGAAACCGGCTTGCCGGTTTCCATCGCCGATGACCCGTTGGCATCCGTGGTGCTGGGCACCGGAAAAATGTTGAGCGATTTCCGCTTGCTGCGCCAAGTGTGCATCGATTGAGAATTCATCAGGCCTCAGCACTTTCCGAGAGCGCATAAAAGGATTCTGCTAACGAAAGACAGATGGCCAGCCGTTTCTTGATGGAAAATTTGCAACCTTGATCTTTCGAAAGCAACAAGGAATGTTGATCAGCTAAAGCACATGCCCGGCATACCTTCTCGTCACAAATCGATCTTTCTGCTGACCGGCGTTGTGTTGCTGCAAGTTTTGTTGCTGGCCTTGCAGATCAAGCGCGACTCGGAAGGCCGCTTGATTCGCGTCTGGACCGTGGGCGCCTTCTCGCCCTTTGAGCGTGCGGGCAATCACGGTATTGGGCACTTGCGAGAGACCTGGCGCCACTATTTCGCGTTGCAAAACGCCTCTCGCGAAAATGAACAGCTTCGCCGCGAAAACGACGAGCTGAAGATGCAGGTCAATCAGCTGCAAAGCAAAGCTATTGAAGCGGACCGCCTGGCGCTGCTGCTCAACTTTCACAAATCGCATGAGAACGTGCCGATGCTTGGCGCGCGCGTGATTGCTACCAGCGCCGGAACCGCCAGCGCGACGATCATGCTTGACCGCGGTTCGAAGGATCACATCAAGAAAAATATGGGCGTCATCACTCCCGAAGGCGTGGTCGGCAAGGTGGTGGAAGTTTACGACAACACCTCGGAAGTGCTCTTGCTCACCGACAAAGACAGTGGCGTCGGCGCCATGCTAGGCAATTCCCGAGTGCAAAGCCCGGTCGGCGGCGCTGGGGAGCCGCTGCTGGTCATGAAGTATGTGGCTAACGACGACACTGTAAATATCGGAGAACGCGTGGTAACTAGCGGCATGGACAAAATTTTTCCGCGCGATTTGCCCATCGGAACCATCACCGATATCAAGCCTGGTAATCCTTTTAAGAGTATTCGCATTCGTCCCTCGGCGAATCTGGAGCGCCTGGAAGAAGTGATTGTTCTGCTCACTCTTCAACCGCTGCAAATGAATCAGGAAACGGAGACTGGGAAGCCTTCCGCAAGTGTCGCCAGTGAGCCAATTGGAGAAACCGCAAAGTCTCCGGCGAGCGGAGCAGCTACCGCTAAGCCTGGTTCGGCAAAGCTCGCTCCGGCAAAGCCCGCTCCGGCGACAGGCTCCCCGGCGCCGGTTCCAGCCTCTACTGACGCGGCAGCGGTGAAACCGGAATGAACGACGCCTTCGACATTCGCAACATGGAATCGCACATCGAGGTGCACAAGTTTCGCGGCGGAGCCATTGTTGGTGCCACCCTGCTGGCCCTGATGTTTCAGGCTTTCGTGCCCGTTTATTTTGCGAAAGCCGCGATGATCGATCTGCCTTTGTTGATCACCATCTATTTTGGCTTGAGCCGTCGTAATCCCTCCACCGGCCTCCTGCTGGGTATGGTCATCGGGTTACTGCAGGACAGTCTCAGCGGCCCCACGGTGCCCCTCGGTCTCTACGGCATCGCCAAAACGGTCATCGGTTATCTGGCGTCTTCCATTGGGGCGCGCCTGGATACCGAACACCCCGCCGCGCGTTTTGCACTCACCATCATCTTTTTTGGTCTGCACCAGGGCATCGTGCTGCTCACGCGCCGCATTCTTCTGGCTCAGTCCAGCGTGTGGTTCACGATGCATCTGGCCGCAGCTGCGGTGGTCAATGCCATTGTGGCCGTCTTTCTCTTCGCGCTGCTCGATCACCTTCGCAAATCCTGACGTTTGAGCGGCATCCTAAACGTTGAGCAGCCAATTTGACGGTTGCGCCCCGGCGGCCATATGGGCGAAAATTAACTTTCTGGCCGCGCTTTCATGGTCCTCGAGAGTGCAAGCGGGTGCCTCCACATCCCTGCATTATTAGAAGGACAAGCCATGACGCAAACAGTTGGTGAATTGAATCCGCCGGTTCGGTTGATGCTGACGCCGGGGCCGTCTTCAGTCGATCCGCGCGTGTATCGCGCGATGGCCACACCGTTAGTGGGGCACCTCGATCCGTGGTTTAAAACCTGCATGGACGAAACGCAACTCCTGCTGCGGCAGATTTTTCAAACGGAAAATAGATTGACGATGCCGCTTTCGGCGTCGGGATCTGGCGGCATCGAAGCGTCCGTCCTCAACACATTGGAAGCGGGCGATGAAGGCATTGTGGCGGTGAATGGTCTTTTTTCGGACCGCATGTACGAGATTGCGCAACGCACCAGCGCGAAAATCACCAAAGTGGAGGCTCCCTACGGGAACACCGTGGATGCCGAAGATGTGCGCCGCGCGGGCAAGGGCAGAAAAATTAAGATTATCGGGTTGGCGCAAGGTGAAACGTCCTCAGGCGTTTTAACGCAACTTGCGGACTTTCGAAAAGTGGCGGACGAATTGGGCGCGCTGCTGGTAGTGGATACTGTGGCATCGCTGGCGGCTGTGCCGTTGCACGTGGATAAAGAGCGCGTGGATATCTGCTTCAGCGGAACACAAAAGGCGATCAGCGCACCGCCGGGAATGTCGCCCATCACTGTCAGCGCGCGCGGCGAAGAGGTGCTGCGCACACGAAAAACGAAAGTGCAAAGCTGGTATTTCGATTTGACTACGGCGATGAATTATTGGGGCAAGGAAAGGCTCTATCATCACACCCCTCCGATCAGCCTGATTTATGGATTGCGCGAAGCCATGCGTATCGTGATGCAGGAGGGCCTGGCGGTGCGGTGGGAGCGGCATCGCACCAATCAGCTGGCTTTAATTGCCGGGCTGGAAGCCATGGGACTCGAGCTGCTGGTGAAAAATCCGGCGGAGCGATTGCCAACGGTGACGGCGGTAATGATCCCCAAGGGAATCGACGACGCTCGCGTGCGCAACCAACTGCTGGATGAATTCAACATTGAGATAGCCGGCGGCTTGGGTCCGTTGAAGGGGAAAATCTGGCGCGTGGGCCTGATGGGATACTGCAGCCAGAAGAATAATGTGCTGCTTTTCCTGGCGGCGCTGGAAAAAATTATGCTGGAACTCGGTTTGCGGGTTCCGGAAGGCGCCGGAGTAGCGGCGGCTATCCGTAATTACACGCAGGTAGAGACCGCTTCGGCCGCGTCACGGTAAAAGCCGGGGATGCGCTGGCAGTTCTAGGTACGAGAGATCGAGTAAATAGCAGAATCACGGAAATTCGGAGAACGCGTGACCACACGTCCAGTATTAGCGAATGCCGGCGCCATGAAAGAATTTGTAGGCGCCTTCGAAGTCACTTCCAAACTCACCGGCCACCCCTATGAATGCCGGTTTTCGTACCTGTGGAACGGCATTGCCACGCGCCACAGCGACACCATCGATACCAAATTTTTTGTCGACGGCGACGTCGTGATGGTGGGCCTTGCGCATACCGCATTCGTGAAATTTCGCGAGCGTAGCGGCCGCGATTTGACCGATCGCGAGGCCAGCTTTATCGCCGCGGATTACTTGAGAGAACGCCTCGAAGAGGAAGACGTACGCCCGGTGTACGACGTGACCCATGAGGATGTTTTGCGATTGATAGAGCAGGTCGGCATCAAGTAACCAATTCCCCTCAAATTGCGGCAGAATAGACCGCGCATGAAGACTTTTCCGCCCACCCTGACCACCACAAGCGACCGCCTCACCAACGTACTTTCGTACGGGGCGTTGTTGCTGCTCGGGTATGTAGTGTATCTGATCTTCGAGCCGTTTTTGGTGCCGCTGACGTGGTCGGCGGTGTTGGCGATATTTTTCTATCCGGTGCACGAACGGTTGGCGAGGCGTCTGAAGCCCAACTACGCGGCCATGATGAGCACCGTTGGAGTCACGGTGTTACTGATCGTGCCAACACTGGTGGTGCTGTCGTACACGGCGAAACAGGCCATTGATGCCACTGCAAGACTTCAGACCGCGCTCATGAATCCTGAACGCGAGCTGCCCGCCGAAGTGGTGGCACGGGTGCGCGCGGAACTCCCCGAAGCATGGCAATCGACCGATTTTTCCGAGCCTTTGCGGCAGGGCGCTGAGAAAATCGCGACCTTCCTGGCGGGCAAATTCGGGGCGCTGGTTAAAAATCTGCTGAGTTTCTTTGTCGCGCTTTTCATTCTGGTATTTGCGCTGTTTTTTATGTTTCGCGACGGCGAAGACGTGGTGCGAGCGATAAAACACTTATTTCCATTTGACCGCACCATTCAGGAAGAAATGTTCGTGGAATCCAAGGAACTGATCTTCGCGAGTGTGGCGGTGGGGCTCCTGATAGCGGGCATTCAGGGATTTTTGGGCGGGACGGCGTTCGCGATCACCGGCCTGCACTCGCCGGTTTTCTGGGGAGTGGTCATCGCTTTTTTCTCGCTGGTGCCGGTGGTAGGCTCGGCGCTGATCTGGCTGCCGACTGCGCTGTGGCTGGGATTCAGTGGACATTGGGGGAAAGCCCTCACCGTCATGATCATTTGCGGCGCGGTGGCGGGCATTGCCGACAACATCGTGCGGCCGTTGTTATTGCGTAACCGCACGCACCTCAATGAGCTGCTCCTGTTTATTGGCGTGCTTGGAGGACTTTCTGTGTTCGGGCTGCTCGGTCTAGTAGTTGGGCCTGCCATCGTGGCTGCCGCGATGGGCGTATTTCGCGTGCACATGATGCACCGCGAAGATTTGGCGGCTTCGCGAACGAACGAACTGGTGCTCCCAAGAGTTGAGAACTCGTAACCGAGTGCTCAACTACTAATCCAAAATAGGGTCGGGCTACGTGTCGGTATGTTAGAGTACCCCGCTCGATGACTTCCAAGGACATCAAAGCCGCGCCGCTGCATGAGGAATTGCCGCCCGCCAAATTGCGGTGGCGTTGCGAGCTTTCGCGAATTCCGTTTGAAACCACGGCACAGGCGGAATTGCGCGAGGGTTTCATCGGCCAGGAACGCGCGCTACGTGCGTTGAAAATGGGCGTAGAGCTATCCGCGCCCGGCTACAACGTGTTTGTTTGCGGGCTGGCAGGAACCAGCCGCGGCGGAACTATCGCCAGCATGATCGAGAAGCTGCACCCGCGAACTAAAAAATCACTGGACCGCTGTTACGTGAATAATTTCAAAATCGCGGATCGCCCGCGGTTGCTGTCGCTGGCACGCGGACAAGCCAACGGATTCAAAAAGGACATGCAAGCGGGAATCGACTTTTTGCGGCGGCGGATTCCGCAGGTCTTCGAAGGCGAACCCTTTCAGCGGCAAAAAGGAAGAATCGTAGAGCGCTTTACCGTCCGTGAGAAAGAACTGATGGACGATTTCACGCGCCGAATTGCGCGCGAACAATTCGCGCTGGGACACATGCAGGTCGGCGCGGTGGCGCTGCCGGAAATTTTCCCGGTGCTCGAAGGGCAGATGGTGCCTATTGAAGATATTTCCAAGATGGTGCACGAAGGAAAACTGGAATCGCCGGTAGCGGAGACCATCGAGCGGAAATACGAGCAATTCCGGCAAGAGTTTACGGTGGTGTACCGCAAGACGCTCACGCTCTCGCGCGAATTGGCCAGCGAGCTTAGCTATCTCGAGCAGGAAGCTGCCTCGGTTTTGGTTGACGGAGCCATCGAAGAGCTGAAAGAGAAATATCCGGGCACCGGAGTGGCGGAGTATCTGGAAGAAGTACGGCACCACTTGCTCGATAATCTGGGGCCCTTCAAAGAGCGCGAAGGAGAAAGCGAAACGGAAGCGGGCGCCGAACCGCCGGATGGTTTGCCGAAGTTGCCAGGATTGACGGAACGCGATCCGTTTCGTGTATACGGCGTGAATGTGATCCTGGCGCACGGGGATGAAGATACTTCGCCGGTGATTTTTGAAACTACGCCGACGTACGCGAATCTGTTCGGAACGATTCAACGCGCCTACGACGCACGAGGCGGCTGGACCAGCGACTTCATGGATTTGCGCGGTGGCTCATTGCTGCGTGCGGACGGCGGCTTCTTGATTATGTATTCGCTGGAAGCGCTTTCCGAGACCGGCGTGTGGCGCGCTTTGAAACGCACGCTGAATCACAGCCGGCTGGAAATTCAGCCGCTGGAAATGTTTTATCCCTTTGGGGGCAGCGCGCTGAAACCGGAAGCCGTGCAACTCGACGTGAAAGTGATTTTGATCGGGGATCGCGAGTTGTACGAAGTGCTGTATCAGTACGAGGAGGATTTTCGCAAAATTTTCAAGGTGCGCGTGGAGTTCGACGAAGAAATGCATATGAGCGATGGGGTCATCGCGGAATATGCGGGCCGGCTGCGCGCTCTGTGCGAAAAAGAGAATTTATTTCCGTTTGATCGCGGGGCCTTCGCGGCGATGCTGGAATACGGAGTACGCCAGGCCGGGCGGCGCAACAAAGTTACCGCGCGATTTGTGGATATGGCGGACCTGGCACGGGAGGCGCACTACGCCACAATGGCGGCCGGAGAGACGGTGGTCCGTGCCGCGCATGTACGAAGCGCGCTGGCTTCAAAAGTGGAGCGGCATAATTTGATTGAGACGCGCGTGCGCGAAATGATCGAGGAAGGCACGTTACTGGTCGACGTAGCCGGCGAACGCGTGGGGCAAGTGAATGGACTGAGTGTGCTGGAAATTGGCGGATATTCCTTTGGCAAGCCAGTGAGGATTACCGCTTCGGCGGCGTTGGGAAAAGCCGGACTCATCAATATTGAACGGGAAGCGAATCTCAGCGGGCGGTTTCACGATAAAGGTGTGCACATTATTTCTGGATTTCTGCGTACGCGCTTTGCGCAAGATTCGCCGCTTTCACTGGCAGCAAGTATTTGTTTCGAGCAGTCGTACTCAGGAGTGGATGGCGACAGTGCCAGCTCCACGGAAGTGTACGCGCTGCTGTCGGCGCTGTCCGGGTTGCCGCTGCGGCAAGACATCGCGGTCACGGGGTCGATGAATCAACAGGGCGACATTCAAGCGATTGGCGGGGTGAACGAAAAAATTGAAGGATATTTTGGTGTGTGCCGCATCCAGGGACTGACCGGCAGCCAGGGTGTGATGATACCGGCGTCCAACGTTGAAGACTTAATGTTACGCGAAGACATTTTGGATGCTGTAGCGGCCGGCAAGTTTCATATTTGGCCGGTAGGAAAAGTCGAGCAGGGCATAGAAATTTTAACCCGAAGGGCTGCGGGTGCGCGCGACGATAAAGGGAAATTGGAGGATGGTACGGTTTTTGCCCTGGTGGACGAAAGACTGCGTGCCATGGCTAACACGATGAAGGATTATCTGTAGCTTTTCACGGTGTTGCCGGCGTGGGCGCGAGATATGCGCGCCGACAATCTACACGATAGACTGGCGCGCCGGCGGGCTCAACTGACTGAACGACTACCCGAACTTCCAACGAATGAATGGCTCCGTCGTGCGCCGGCGGGACAAAGGCCAGGCTGAATTCGTGGCGCACCATTTGAGCGATGTGCGCGAAGACGGCGGGAAGTTCGGTTGAGTTGGCAGGGAAAAATGCCTGTCCGCCGGTCGTTTGCGCGATCTGCCGGAGAAGCATGTCCGCTTCGGCGAATTGTTGCGATGTGAAGGCCGCCTTGGGAGAAGTCGATTTCATTTTGGTTGTCGGGGGCGGGTTCCGCAAATCGCCAGTAAGCGAGACAGCCAGAATTCGCACGTCGCTGGTTTGCAAGCGGTTCAGTAAATCCTGAATCTGCTTTGAAGAGGATGTATCCACTCCGGTCGAAAGCAGAACGATTGTTTTTTTTCCGGGCACAGATGTTGACCAGTCCAGAACTTTTGACAGGCTTGCCGATAAATTCAAAGAACCGAAACCCAGGTTAAAACCGAGTTCGTCGAACGCGGCGGCGACGGAGTACTTGTTGACAGTAAAATCGACCAGTCCCTGCGGGGCATCGGCGTATTTAACGACTGCCACGCGATCGTCGGCTGACAAACCGTTCAAGAACTCCTGAGCGGCGCGCAGATGGCTGCCTTCGAGAAGATATACGGCTGGACCAGCTTCAATGAGCACCAGAGCCTGAGCGGGCTCTTCCACATTTAGAAAATCGGTGATCGGCTGCTCCACTCCGTTGTCGAAGACATGAAAATTGTCTCGCTGAAGGCCTTCGGCGAATTTGCCCGAGGGATCGGTTACCAGCACGCCGACGTTAACCCGATCAACGCTGACGCGGATGGGTTCCGACGGTTGCGCGCCGGACTGTGTCGGCGCGATTGGCGGATTTTGCGAGACCAGTTGCTGTGGGTATAACAAGGTTAAAAAAATCAAACTGCAAAGAAGACCTAGAAGTTGTCGGTGAAGCAAAATCATTCCGGCGTTTATTCGATCCACTCGTCGAAATGCAGTCCTTGGGCATCCTTCCAGGAAGCGCTCGAAGCCACATGAAGATGACGAGCGAAGACCTCTGGATTTACGTCCAGCATCCATGATGGCGTCGGTGTGGCGGCGGCAGGTTTGCCGGCACCGGGCGAGCGGCTTGCTGGGGGCGTCTTGTTTGCTTCGGCGACTACACGAGCTTTGAGGGCAGGCCAATCCATCTTGCGAAAATCAAAATAGCCCAGCCCATTGATGGTGCTAGGGAACTGCGCGCGGGCGGCTTGAAATCCGGGAGCGCCTGCGAGGCCCGCACTGGCGCTTTGGGGGTGCTTTGCCAGCGCCTCGCGAACGGCTTCCAGACGCGAACCAACTACAAGATAATCTGAGGTCGCGGCCAGGTGATAAAAATCCCACTGTGCGGTGCCCGCAGAGCTGGATGAGCCACTCGCAGAAATTTTCATGAAAGTGGTTTCGCCTTCGGCACGTTCCGAGGTGATTTTATCGCCCAACAAAGTGTGAATCAGTTTCAGGGTGGCGGGCTTGTCACGAATGCCGACCAAATAAATTTGTTTGTTGTTGTCCAGCGATGGACTGGTTTGCAAAGAGGCAAATTCGCCGGTGAACAGCGCCAGAGCGCTGCTGATAGACTGGCCCAGCTTGGCTTGGGCCATCATCTCGAGCATGTTGACATTGCTCTGCTGCCCCGCGGGGAAAACGGAGGCGGCAATTCGTTTGACGATGTCGTACAAGCCGGCGAGATTAATTTGCGTATCGGTATAGGAAATAGCTTCGGCGGGAACAAAGTTTAATGATGCGGGCGCCGCTGAACCTTGATCCCAAATATCAAACAAAGAGCCCGGCGCGGTATCGCCAAGTGCGACAGCTTGCACGCGCGTCTTTGCGCCTTCCATCAGCACGCGGCCGCAAACGGAATGAATAGAGTCAAGCTTGAGGGCCTCAAGGACCGGACTCAGTCGAAAGCCACCAGCCGCGGCATCGGGGACAAGACTTTTCAAATCCGGCACACGCAGGAAAAATTCGACCTGCCCCGAACCGAGAACAGAATGAGCTTCTTTGTAGGCCGGAGAATCGGTGAGAGCCGCGGAGGAAGACGCCTTTCCCGCAAGGCGGCCGAGAATTTCTTCCAACACAGCAGGCTCGTTAGCGCTGACAGCATATTTGCCGTGTTCGACCCAGTAGGTCGCACCGGTTTTGCGCTGCACTTTCAGGACCGGGACACCGGCGATGGTCATCTGCGAGAGTTGGGGAACTTCTTTTTCACTGGAACGCAAACTCAGAACCGCTTTAGAAAGGATGGCTTCTTTTCCAGTGCGATCGTAAACGAAGAAAATCCCATTCCATGGCTTTGTGTTTGCAGCTGAAGAATCGTTGGAGGCCTCAGCCCGTTTTTTTTGAGGATCGCTTAGATAGCCGAGAACAAAAGCGTTTTCCGCGAGAGAAGCATATTCTTCAATTTGTTGACGAGAGAGCCGATTCTCCGGTGATTTTTCCTCGGAACTTTTGAGTATGGCATTGGTCACCGAAGAACGCACCGGAGCGAATCCGGGATCATCCCAAAGCGCGGCAATAGAATTTGTCTTTCTGAGGTCGGCGTTCGGTTGTCCGCGCCATACAAAGTAAAACGTGGTGTTCGCGGGCATCTGTGTTGGTTCAAGCGGCGCCTGCGCGGAACAGGCATTTGCGACCGAAAGAAAAATCGTTGCGGCCAGCAGCCAGTAACGTTTCTGTATGACTTTCATGAGGGCTCCAAGCTGATGCTAAATAGTAACCGCGAGGCTGATGCAAAGCCCTAAAAACCAAAAGCCCTGCATCGCGAGTATTACTACGCGAAGCAGGGCTTCAAGATAACAACGCCGCGAGGCTTACGGTTTAGCCGCTGCGGAAGCGGGCGTGGCTGCGGGGGTCGCGGCGGGCGCGCCTCCAGTGTCCTTTGGCGTAGATAGGTAACCCTTGATTTGATTCTTGCCCACGTCGAACACCACTATTTCGTAGGGAGCCATTCGCGTGGCGCCGCGCATGTAAAACTGCACCGGTTCTCCAGCGGTTTTGTCTTTCTTCTCGATCGAGCGATCGTCGGCTAAAACGGTAACCGTGTAACGGGACTTTTTCTGGTCGGCCTTATTCAGCGCCATTTGCACCGGCCCAACGCGCTGGGGAGTCTTGCTTTTTTGGACGGTAAACTCGTAGTAGTTGCGATCGCCACGGCGGCGCAGCTCTTCCAGGTCGTCGCGGTTGTGCGCGATCAGGCCGCTCATCACGCCCATGTCGCCGGTCGCCCGTTCAAGCTTGCCTTTGGTGGCCTCCAGGTCCGTTCTGGTGCTTTCAATGTCTTTTTTCGCGCCACCTACTTCGGTAGCCACGGAGAGTATTTTTTGGTCGCTTTCCTGTTTAACCTCAGTAAGCTCGGACGTCAGCTTCTGATCCGAGGCTTGCTGCTCCTTGCGAATGGATTCGGAGCGGCTGCGCGCTTGAGCCAACTCAGAGCGGGTCATGCCGACTTTTTGCTCGGTGACTTCCAGGTGGCCCTTAAGGTCGGCCAATCGCGAGTTGGCCTGTTCCAACTGCGCGGACAGGACTTTGTTCTGCTCCTGCTGATGCGAGAGGTCTTGCTCCAGGCGGGATTGTTGCGAATGCCCAACGTAGGCAAGAACCGCCAACCCGGCAAAGAGCACCACGAACAATACGGCGATCCAGCGCGGCGTGCCCGGACTCTCGTAATGGTAGGTTTCCTGCGGGCTCGGTACGTTTGGAGAAATACTCATTCAGCCTCCTCGGTCAATTAACTCGGATGCGTTACCCTCAGGAAGGGTTCGCCGGAAATTATGACCCGCGCCCGGCTCCGTGTCCATGCCGGACTCCTGCGCGAGCGTGCGCCGCAAGTATTATCGCATGGCGCGCCGCCGTGGGAACGCGGAAGCCGGCCAGCGGGCTAGCACTGAAGTGGTCAAACCCCCACGAGGAGTGAACTCACCGCGGACGATGCACCACTTGGGGCGAGCGGATTTTACAATATCTCGCAGAATCTTATTCACGGCATTCTCATAAAAAATTCCCAGATCGCGGTAGGCCAGCAGGTACATCTTGAGAGCCTTGAGCTCCAGACACTCTTTGGCGGGCATATAACGAATGGTGATGGTTCCGGAATCCGGCAGGCCGGTTTTGGGGCAGACTGAGGAATACTCCGGAAAACGCGTGGTGATAATGTAGCCCGGGAACTGATTAGGCCAAGTTTCAAGGCTCGGTAGACGGGTCTTGACGCCCGCGCGAGCGTGTTCATCAGTGTAATTGGCCATTGCGGCTCCGAATGGTAGTGTAGCGACTAGCGGCAGTTTTCAGTGAATCGAAAATTATAAAATAAAGTATCATTATTTTTGCTATTTTAGATTCAACGTAATGATTTGCCCAGCTTGCCATTCTGCCGGTGGTCGTCGTTCCCGCCGCCGTAACTTCATCGATTATGTCCTGGCACTAGGTGGAATTGTGCCCTGGCGCTGCCCGCAGTGTGAGAAGCGCTTTCACGCGCGCTCTGTGGCGCTACGTAATGTACGGTATGCGCGTTGCGGAATTTGCGGCAATCTGGAACTGCAGAAGATTTCGCCCGAGTATGTAGCCGGGCCGTTATCGCTTATGGCGCGAATACTAGGATTGCCGGCTTTGCGCTGCGATCCTTGTAGGCATAAGTTTTTTGCGCTTCGTCCGGTGCTACGAGAGTGCCCGCGGCTGAGCTCTACATCCGGGGATCAGGCTGCGTAAATTCACGTACAGCGTTTTGCTGACAAATGGCGAAGATACTGGAATTCCCGGTGTCGCTGCCCTACCATTCTGACTAGCGTCTAACTAAGGGTCCTAGCGAGTAACTTCCCTTTGGAGGTACCACTAGTGGAAGAAGGCTACTTGATATAGATTTCGTTACGGAGGCGTGAATGAACATTCTTGCGGCGATCAGACAGGAAGAACGGAAACTTGATAAAGAGTTGCACAAGCTGCGGAAAAAATTGGAAGGTGTGCGAGCGGCCGGAAAGGCACTAGGCGGTTCCGCTGGACGCGAGTTACGCACGGTAAAGAAGCGGGTACTATCCGAAGCTGGAAAAGCGAACATTATCAGGGCGGCCAAAAAGAGGTGGGCAAAGATTCGGGCAGAAGGAAAAACGCTCGGTGGATCTGCCAAACGTGAGGTAACCACCATGAAGAAGCGGGTGTTATCCGAGGCTGGGAAACGAAACATTGCCAGGGCAGCCAAGAAGCGCTGGGCCAAGTTTCGGGCGGAAGCCAAAAAAGCGGTGGCCTAGAAATTTCCTAAGCTAACAAATATCCTGGAGTTCGTGGACCTTTGTGCCGTACCGTATGCGGTGCTAAAGTTTATGGACGATGTGGCGATATGGTGCAAGGGTTAGCACGCGGCCCTCTCAAGGCCGAAATCCGGGTTCGAATCCCGGTATCGCTGCCATTTTCTCTTTAATCTCCTTATTTGTAAGCGAATACGGAAACTCTCCGACCCGTTGGACTACCGTAGTGACTACTTTTCGAAATTCTCCTAGTCGCTGGGGCGCCAAGTATTGGGTGTTGGAGCGGTTTTCGTGGCGAACAAGAGAGCCAAAATTTACGAGCGAATGCAGGTTCACGGAGTGTGGACTGATCGCGCCGTGTCGGTTCCGAAACTGAAGCCCGACGGCGCTCTGTACCTGAAGGACGAGCGCGACGGAAAATTTCGGGTTTCATGGTACCAGGGCAGAAAGAAGCACTGGCACCCCACAACCTGCTGCTCATTGAGCCTCGCCCTGCGAGTCAAGTCTGACAAGGAATGGTTCCTAAAAAACCAGAGCCGTCCCGGCGCACAAGACGCTACGCTTCCAGACGCGCGCTCGCCGATTAGTTCATCCATCGGTACTTATGTTGATTCTCTAACAGGCTCGAAGAGAACCAAGAGCGCCTACGGACATGCTGTAATTGAATTCGCGGATTGGAATGAAAGCCTCAAAAACGGCAACAGGAAAAAATACGCTGAAGAAATCGATAAAGGCCATCTTGCGAAGTTCTTCGATTTCCTCGTTGACGACGAACCGGCGCAGTGATCAAAGGCTCCGTCGCCCTGCATAGCAGCCCACATTCTCTCCCTTGATTCAAGAGCGTGCTGACGTGCTCAGGTTCTCGGCCCAAAATGGCGAACAGGCATCTGTGAGTTCTTCCGCAGTGTCGTCTGCTTTTCGTTTTTGAGAATCTCGTCAAGGAAAGCTCGGCAAATGCCTTCTGTTAGACGCAAATCGCGGAGGGCACCTTCCTCTTTTTTCTTTTGCTCCATCTTTGCGGCTTGCAGGTGGACTTCTCTGAAAAACTGTAGTGCTCCAAGTTAGGAACCTTCAAATCTACGAAGTAGCCTCCTGCGGGGAAGCTGTTGAATTCTCTGTTCACTGTTTCGTGCCACTGCTGCACCCATTCCTCAGCCGTTAGATTGAGTTGCTTGAGGACGATCCAGTCATCCGCAGTTGTGCCGGGCTTTAACACGGGAGAAACCTCGATGTAAAGAATGGACTGTTTCGGGATTGACGCGCCCGGATATTGAAGTCCTTGGCCACCAGCATTCCCGTCTTCGTTAACGCATGCCTTTATGCGCTCATCCCTCCGGCAAGCGACGATGGCGGACCATCCGCCCCTCGAATGTCCGACTACGCCGACATGTTTGACGTCTAATCTTTGCGAGAATTGAGAAGCCCCATTCGACGATCGAGCGAGAAAACTTGAACTTCAATGTGAAACCGCACCCTTTGGGAAAGCCAATTCCAAAGGGTGCGTTACCTAGCACTGTCTTGCGGCTCAGTTTGTAGCGGGTCCACCACCCTTGCCGGTCATAGCATTCTCGCTATGAGGGTCCATCACGGAGTAGCTGAATGCGTCGTCCTTTCGGATGAGGAGCGTCAGGAATCCTTTTGCCGGAAGGAGAAGATCGATGCTGCCGCCAGCATTCGGGTCGGCATCTGGCTTATAGAACCTGATGCGATACTCGACTGGATCATTGTTTTGGAAGAGAATCCGGCCGGCGTTGGGTGTTACCTCAACCTTCCCGCGAGGTTCTGGCCTCTGATCGGTGATGGTGATGGTTGAAAACTGGGGTAATGCCTTTGCTTCTGTCGTTGCTGAAGTACCCATGGGTTGTGTTCTCCTTTAAAAATTATTGTGTGGAAGTGGATTGCTTTACGTGGGCCCGAAAAGCGGGATCCGCCAGAAGCGCGCGTAAGGCGGGCTGGCGTTGAAGGTCGTCCACCGAGTAGCCACGGTCGAGGCTTTGCACGGCGTATTGAATGGCGAGCTTACGGTCGCCGAGGTTCTCGTAAGTTTCGGCGATGTCAGAAAGTATCCATGGGTCGTTAGGAGCCAGAGCCAGGGCAGCCTTGGCATGGGAGATGGCTAATTCGCGCGACTTGTCTTCCGCATAGAGCATGCTGAGCATGGATTGGGCTCGCTCGTCTCGCGGATTGACAGAAACGTATTGCCCGAGAAGAGTGACAACTTTCTCGCGCGCACGAAGCATGTTTTGATCGTCCTTGAGCCAGGTATAAGCGAGCTGGAGATTGGACCAAACGCGCCAGTCGCGGTCGTTGAGTTCGATAGCCTTGCGGGTGGGTGCGATTGAGTCTTGGTAGCGTTTCTGTTGAATGTACAACCAGCCGAGATTCATGTAGGCCTGATAGTTGGGAGCCAGCTGAATGGACTTCTGAAGGGCCGCTTCGGCCGCGGAAGCGGATTGAGAGTCTTGCAAGTCCATGTATTCGACGCCGAGATCGCTGTAGGCCTCGGGGTTGTCCGGAGTAAGTTCGATGATGCGGCGATACTGGGCGATGGAGTCCTGCACGCGTTTTTGCCGGCGGTAAAATTCGGCGAGAGCGCGGTATCCCTCCCAGTAGTCGGGGCGAAGGGCGATGACGCGTTTGTAGGTGGCTTCGGCATCGGGAATGCGGGTCATGCGCTCATACACGCCGGCCATGCCGATCATAGCGTCCGCGTCACGTGGATTGATGTCCAGCACTTGCTGAAATTCTTGAACAGCCAGATCATTTTCGCCGAGCTTCGAGCGAAGATGACCGAGGGTGGTGTGGACGACCGGAAGACGCTTATCAAGCTCGAGGGCCGTGCGGCAATTTGCGAGAGATTGCTCGACAGAAGCGGGGTTATGGTCCATCACGAATTTCAAGCGGTAGGCTTCGCCAAGGGCCGCATAAGCGAGCGCAAAGCGAGGGTTTTGCTGAACGGCGGATTTGAGCTCGGTAATGGCGAGATCCGGGTTGCCGGGCTTATCGTAACGTTGCAAGTATCCAAGGGCCTTGAGATAAGCCTCGTAAGCGCCGGGAACGTTGCCTGCAGCGGGATTCGAAACGCCTGAGGTGTTGACTTTCATCATGCGAGCCAGATGGACGACGGCTTGATTCTGCAAGGCGGCCAGATTACCGGACGGATCATCCAGCTCGGCCGAGCCGATCTGGCGCAGACGTTTCGAATCAATCAAAACGACCGTTAAAGAAACGTCCGAACCTTTACGCGCGACGTTGCCTTGCACGACCATGGTGGCTCCCAGGTCTCGAAAAGCGGCAGAAGGATCGCTCACGTTCCGGCTGCGCACGACGCTGGCCGGAACGATCCAAAGAGAGCCCTGGGCGGCTTCAAGATTGGAAAGCTCGTTGGTCAGCGAATCCATCAAACCTTCGGCGACGGGCTGATAGCCGGGATCATTGCCGGAATTTGTGAACGGCAAGACCGCGATATGTTTTTCACTGCTGGCATAGACGAGTGCCGCGAAGCGTTCGCGGACCGGAGGGAGTAAAAAAAGGACTACGCCGGCCAAGACTAGCCCGACTGATCCCACGCTGAGCCATCTGACTTTCTTCGAGCTGCCGGTGGTCCAGGTCGGAGTCGAAGCATGCTGCATGTACTGCTTCAGCTCACGCGGGGTGATGGCGTTAGAGCCAGTGGGTTCCGTTGCGGCCGGGTGCGAAATGATTTCCACGCGCGCTGCTTCAAGGTCGCGGAGCATCTCGTTGGCGCGGGCGTAGCGATTCTCCGGCTTCTTCGAGAGAGCCCGATAGAGGATGGGTTGCAGCGGCGCGGGGACCGCGTCCAGGGCGGCTGGCGGCTGATTGAGGATAGCGAAGGTCATCGCGGCGGTGCTGGGGCGTATAAAAGGATGGCTGCCGGTAATCATCTGAACGATGATGACTGCGAGAGCCCAGATGTCGCAGCGCTGGTCGATGGATTGACCGAGGATTTGTTCCGGCGCCATGTAGGGCAATGTGCCAGTTGCGGAGACGCTTTGCGTACCGCTCATGCTGGCAACCACGCGGGCCAGCCCGAAATCGACAATCTTTGCGATATTTGCGCTGGTGACGATGATGTTCGAAGGCTTGATGTCGCGGTGCACGATGTTGTGGGCGTGAGCGGCGCCAAGGCCCGAGGCGATCTGGATGGCGAGGTCCAGCGATTCGCGCACCGGAATTACGCCGCGTGAGATCTTGTGGGCGAGAGTCTCGCCGTCGCAGTACTGCATGACGATGAAAAGTTGACCGTCATCGGATTCTTCGAGGCCGTGGATAACGCCAATGTTGGGATGATCGAGAGCGGAAGCGGCACGCGCTTCGCGAAGGAGGTTTCGCTTGTCTTCGTCGCTGACGGCAACCTCTTCGGGCAGGAATTTCAAAGCGACGGTGCGTTCGAGCTTGGTGTCGAGCGCTTTGTAAACGATGCCCATACCACCAGCACCGAGCTTCTCAGTGATGAGGTAATGCGAGATCGTTTGCTCGATCATGGGACGAGTACCGAAGGTTAGGGGGATTGTAGGTTTAGCGGAGGGGTAAGTCAATTTGCATTAGTGTCCAAATTTGATGCAATTGGGCCTTTGGATTCCACAAGGGGCGGTGGGCTGATTGGGCGATGTGGCTGGTGCAAATCTACAGATCGACTGCGATGAGAGGGCACGATATATCGTGCCCTACAGGTGACGGGAAAAGAATTATTTGCCGCGGAAGAGGAAGAAGAATTTGATGACGAGGATGATGACTACGGCGAGTTCGAGGACGAAGCTGCGGGTTTGATTGAACTGGTCGACCATGAAGCGGTAGAGCTCGCCGGCGGTGCGGAGTTTTTGGTCTACGGGGGCGCGGTAGTCCGGGACGCCGACTGGCGTTTTCAGGCATTCCGCATACCGAGCATGGGAGAGCGCACTGTTCGGGTTTAGCTCGATTGCTCGCTTGAACTCTCGCCCTGCACCCGGCCAGTCCCAGTCAAAGAAGGTGGCGTAAGCTAGCGCAGCATGTGCCTCTGCGAGCGTATCATCAAGCTCCAGTGCCTTCCAAAAGCTTCGGTCCCGCAACGATCCCGATCGCTTTCTCAGTCTGCTCTAGGTAATCAACGAAGTCGGTATCGGAGTGGCCCAAAGTAGGTCCGTTTCTGAAGTAGTGATTGCCAATCTCGTGTCCCGCAGCTTGATTTGAGAAACCACTTCGGGGTGGCGCACGGTTCGTTCGCCGATGAGGAAGAAAGTTGCCTTGGCGTCGTGCCGATGAAGAATCTCTAGCTTAGCTAGGACTTCGAGCGTGAAAGTTGGATGTGGGCCGTCGTCGAAGGAAAGCGCAACTACAGGACGATGAGTCCGAACTCGATAAATAATATTGGGTGTGAATCGCTCTATCGCGCTCAAGACAGAGAGGGGTTCGATCCAGAACACCGGAAGATGGACACGGAAGCGTCCGCCACTGCCTCCGCTGCCGAACAAACAGAACAACAGTTGAGAAAATTAATCACTCGAACCGTCGCCGCAGTTAAGCCGGGCCTTTTCGCTCGCGATCTTTCGAATTTGGCGCTCCAACGCTAGAAACGTCGAGTCAGCGACATTTAGATTTTTTACCCCGAACGCTGGAGCGACTGTACCGATCAAATAACTTTGCGGTCCTATAGTCAAGACCCTTGGAGTGGAAATTCACCCGTAGAAGCCCCCAGCAAATTGAGATAAGGCCCGACGTGACGATCCTCGGAACCGCTGTTATAATTTTCCGTCGTGGGACTATTTGTGACTATTTTTTTGAATTTGGCGGGGGAAAACTTGCCATCAATACTGGTTTTTTCCAACGAGCCGTTTGCGCGAAAGCGTTTACAATAGAGGAGTTTGCCAGTATTGTTGAGAAAAGTTCGACGTACCAAGGAGAATCCCGGTATCGCTGCCAAAAACTTGCCAAATGCTGCGAAACCGGGGATTATGACCGAGTAAAAACAGACGTACAAGATAAGTCAGTATCCATACGAAGCGACCCCAAAGCTCGGCCGCAACTAACTAACAGTTTGGAGATTATTTTGAATACTTACAATGTCACTCTGAAATATGAAGACCGGAAAACGGGTCCGGACGGCCGCACGATCAAGATCGATGCGTCCAGTATTGGTGGTGCGATTGGAAAGGCCACTCGCGAATTCGTGAAAAGTTTGGATCGAAAGCAACGCTTCGATATGAACAAGGGATTGAAAATCGAGGCTGTTCGAGTCACCACCGACAAGTCCGAAGTTCCTACAGAAGCCCCCAGAGAACCAGAGGCGAGCGCGCAGTAGGACCGTGCGGATGCCGGGGCCGAACCTCACTGGCAGCAGCGTTATCAACGAGTCCTTGCTGAGTATTCTCGTGACCGCTCAGACGAACGGTCGCGCTATCCGGGGCGGCCGACACCCAAGGCGTCCGCTGCGCGATTGATATAGTTAAACCAGGACGCGATCAAAGTGATCTGCAGAATTCCGCGATCATCAAAGCCTGCTGCGCGGAGTGCCAGGTGGTCTGCCGGGGTGCATTGCGTGGCATCTTTGGTCAACTTCACTACATAATCGATCATCACGCGATCCTGCTCGCTGATGGGGGCGCTTTTGTAATCACGTTGCAGCGCCTCAACCATTTCTTTATTCAGCGTTACGCGACGCAGAAACTCTGCGTGTGACTCGATTCAATAGTGGCAGCGGTTGGTGAGCGACACCATGGTGGCGATCATTTCGTGCTGATGGCGTGTCAGCGGCAAATCGGGAGACATCAAAGCGCCAAAAGTGCTGAAGGCATGGAAGAGAACGTCGGGCAGCAAGGTGTGTGAAGCGACAATCCCGGCTGCTTCGCCCGCGTCGTCGACCACTGCAACGGGTGTGGCGTATTCGATAGGATAAAGTTTGCGCTGGGACTCCATCGCGCGTTTAACGCGCTCGTCTTCGTCCATTCGAACAGTCTTGATCCAGGTCATATGCGCTCCAGCGGGAATTAGCGGTGCCGCTCACGCCCCAGCATATAAAAAAATCGGCCGGATGGCTTCGATCATCCGGCCGCGGTGCATTTGGGGTTGCTTCCGAGCCAGCCAAGTGCCGACCGGGAAGCGGGGTGTCCTATAGAAAAGTTATAAGGCGAGCGCGAATTGCTGGCAATAATGCAAAAACATTAGGGTAGGCTGAGTTTGGCGGGCACAGTGGATGTGTCGTGAGCTCGCGTGATAATTACTCTCTGAACTTGCAACTGAAATAGACGAACTGCCCGGAGACCGGATGAACAAGAGCGATCGGCAATTGGGGATGGATCGATGCATTACGCGACGGGATTTTTTGAACGGAGTGCGCATTGCCATTGGTGGAGCAATAGCTACGTCGGCTCTACCAGGATTAGACCTGGCCGCGGAAACTGCTGAAGCATTCGCTCAAGACCAGCCTGGGTACTATCCCCCTGCACTTACAGGAATGCGTGGTAGCACGGACGGATCGTATGAAGCTGCGCATGCGTTGCGGGATGGAAATTTCTGGAAGAAAGCGGGTCAACCGAGACGTATTGACGAAGCCTACGATTTGATCGTGGTGGGCGGCGGCTTGAGCGGGCTGGCGGCCGCATATTTTTATCGCCAACAAAATCCGTCCGCGCGAATTCTGATTCTTGAAAACCACGATGATTTTGGCGGTCATGCCAAGCGCAATGAGTTTCGCCCGGGCGGGCGGCTGCTGCTTGCCAACGGCGGAACGTGGGCGATTGAGTCGCCCTTCCCGTACAGCAAAGAAGCAGCTGGATTGATGGCCGAGCTACAGATTGACCCAGCGGCACTCGCGGAAAAGTGCGACGTCAAAGACGCTTACAAGAATCTGCAGAGTGCTTACTTTTTTGACAAGGAAACATTTGGGTCCGACAAGTTTGTTCGCGGCGGGCCGGGCCGCCGCAACCGGAATGGCGCTGACAATCTCAGTGACTTCGTTCAGAACACTCCCTTGTCTGAAAATGCCAGGCGCGATTTTTTACGTTTGAATGAAACGACTGTGGACTTTTTTCCGGGACTTTCCTCTGATGAAAAAAAAGACCGCCTGTCGCGCATCAGCTACAAAGATTTTTTGTTGAAGGTGGTGAAGGTCGATCCAGGCGTCATTCCCGTTTATCAAGTGCAAACGCAAAGCCTGTATGGTGTGGGAATTGACGCGGTCAGCGCGCTCGATTGCTGGGTACTGCGCAGTCCCGGATTCGCAGGGTTGAAACTGGCGCCGGGGCCGCATCCACGGATGGGCTTTACCGCGCGAGGTTTTGCCACTCCCAAACCCGATTATGAATTTCATTATCCGGACGGCAACGCTTCCATCGCGCGCATGTTAGTTCGCGTTTTGATTGCTGGATCAATTGGCGGGAAAACGGCCGAGGACATTGTTACCGCCAAGGCGGACTACAGCAAGCTGGATCAATCCAGTTCAGCGGTGCGAATCCGCTTGAACAGCACGGTGGTACAGGCTCGTCACGCCGGCGATGTGTCGTCAGCGCGGGAAGTGGAAGTCAGCTATTCGCGCGAAGGGAAACTTTATTCCGTGCATGGCAAGGGTGTGGTGATGGCCTGCTGGAATACGGTGATTCCCTATGTATGCCCGGAGCTGCCGCAAACGCAGAAGGAGGCGTTGCTTTATGGCACAAAAGTGCCGTTGGTCTATTCCTCCGTTGCGATTAAGAATTGGAAGGCCTTCGAGAAACTGGGGGTCTATCACGTGTCTTGTCCGGGCATGTATCACACCCACGTTTCGCTGGATAATGCCGTGACCATCGGCGATTACAAGGCTCCTTTGTCGCCGGAAGAGCCGATCCTGGTGCGGTTGACGAAAACCCCGTGCGCTCCTGGTCTCCCGGAACGCGAACAACATAAGGTGGGCAGAGCGGAGTTGCTAGTGACGCCGTTCGAAACTTTCGAGCGCAAACTTCGCGATCAGCTTTATCGCGTGCTCGGTGCTGGAGGCTTCGATCCGGCGCGGGACATCGATGCCATCATCGTCAATCGCTGGCCGCACGGTTACGCGTATGAATACAATCCGCTGTTCGACCCGGACTGGGCGCCGGGTCAATCGCCTTGCGAAATTGGCCGCAAGCCGTTTGGCAGGATTACCATTGCCAACGCTGACGCTGCAGCAGCGGCTTACACGGATCAAGCGATGGACCAGGCTTATCGGGCGGTAAGTGAACTGTTGCGCGTTCCCAATTGAATTCTCCACGGTATTTCGAAGTGAATAACTATGTGAGGGGTCGAAGAGAGATTCCCCCACTTCGCAGACCGACTCGTTCGCGGACGAACGAAGGGAAAAGACATCGGCCTGCTTCGCTCGGAATGAACGCTGTTGGTAATCCGGTTGTGTTGTCTCGTAATTTTTCGTGTGGACACTTGATTCGTGCGAAATAATTCCCAACTTTAGGTGGTTAATGCTTTTATGGCTTTAGATTCGGTGCATGCGTAGCGGCCTGCGGCGAGATCCTTGAATTCTTCGGTTCGGCCGCTGGGCCAATCGATGGTGACGCGCTCGATTTTGTCGCGTTTGCCGAGACCAAAGGTGACCGGCAACTCCGACTGTGAAAGGTAGCTGGAGCCGCCGTGCACCAAGCGCGATTGACTTTGACCGTTGTAGAAAATGCGCACGCAAGCGCCGATGGCATCGCGATTTGATTTCGTGCCGATAAGGCGAAAGCGGATGCTGCGATTGCCTGACGATTGGTCGTTGCGAAACAGATACGCGGGCCCATTGTTGGTGGTCATAAGAATGTCGAGATCGCCGTCGCCGTCAAAGTCCCCGTAAGCTAAGCCGCGTCCCACTTTTGATTTCTCGAAGCCGCCGCCCACTTCAGTGGCGATGTCTCGAAATTTTCCATTACCAGCGTTGAGAAACAATTGCGGAGGCTGCACGTAACCGACGTTGCCGCGAATGTTGCGTACCGTTTCGTCGATGTGACCGTTGGCGACCGCGAGGTCGAGGGAGCCGTCTAGATTCACGTCCAGGAAAGTACAGCCGAAGCCCAAAGTGCTTTTGGAAGGGCCGCCGACGCCGCTTGCTTGTGAGATGTCATCATAGGCCGTGGCCGAAACAGCGCGATACAATCCAATCATTTCGTTATCAAAATTTGTGATAGCCACGCCGGGCCGGCCGGAGTTGTCGAAATCGCCAGTGTCCACGCCCATTCCGGCGCGAGCCTTGCCTTCGGAGCTGAAGGCCAGTCCGGCCTCCACGGCAACATCTTTGAATTTTCCATTGCGCAAATTGCGGTAGAGCTTATTTGGCTGCGTATCGTTGGCCACCAGCAGGTCGGGCCAGCCGTCCTGGTCGTAATCAAACATGGCCACGCCGAGCGATTTGGAGCTGCTGTCAAATACTCCACTGGTGGCAGTGACATCTTCGAATGTGCCATCTCCACGATTGTGAAAAAGCCAGCAGGTGTTGCCGCGATACGCTTCCGGAGTGCAATACGATTTATGCGTGCCATCGAGGCTGCAAAACACATCGTGCTCCGGCGACCAGCGCACATAGTTGCATACAAATAAGTCCACCAAACCATCGCGGTCGTAATCGATCCACAACGCGGAGGTGCTGAAGCCCTGGTGGTTCAGAAGTCCGGCGGCGCGCGTGACATCCGTGAATTTGCCGTCGCCATTGTTGCGGAAGAGATGACTCTGCCCGACACAGCTTATGAAAATATCCGGGGAACCATCGTTGTTGTAATCGCCGATGGCCACTCCCATTCCATACATTTCGATATCGAGGCCGGCGGCGCGAGTAACGTCAGTAAAAGACCCATTGCGATTGTTCCGGTACAAATGCAGAGTCGATTTCTGCCGCTTGTGACCGGGCCAATCCATGCCATTGACCAGCAAAACGTCTTGCCATCCGTCGTTGTCGTAGTCGAGAAATGCGCAACCCGAGCCCAATGTTTCGGGCAGAAATTTTCCCCCGAAGGCTCCGCTATTATGCTGAAACTGAATTCCTGCCGCGCTGGTGACGTCGGCGAAGCTGAACCCTAGCGGCGCGGGTGGCGTGCCAAAAAGATTGCGTGGTGCGAACGCGGCATCAAGCGCCAAGCCGCCGGCTGCGGCAACAAACTGGCGACGCTTCATGGAAGCTCACACGTCATGGAAGCCTACACATCGTTGCCAGGTTTCATGGAAGACTGACCAAGCCGTTGCGAATGGCGTACACCACCAGTTCGGCGGTTTTGTGAATGCCCAGCGCGTCCATGATATTGGCACGATGCACGGCCACGGTGTTGGAGCTGAGGCCGAGGTCGACGGCAATTTCCTTGTTGGATTTTCCCGCCACGATGTGTTGAAGAATTTCCAGCTCGCGGGTGGTAAGGCCAGAGCCGCGCTCGCCCTTAAGCGATGCCGGTTTGGAAACCTGCGGGTCCAGGACCGCTTTGCCTATTGCGACAGTTTTGACGGCCCTGACTAGATCGAGTTCCATGGCGTTTTTTAAAACATATCCGCGCGCGCCAGCATCGAGTGCTTGGCGCACCAAGGTGTCTTCGGAGTGCATACTCAACATCAAAATTTCCACGTTCGGAAATTCCTTGCGAATACGCCGCGTGGCTTCAATCCCATTGAATTCGGGAAGCGCGCAATCCATCACGATTACCTGCGGGCGCAATTCGAGCGCCAGTCGAACGGCTTCGGGGCCATCGCTGGCTTCCGCGACGACGGAGATTTCTGGATCATCTTCCAGCATGCGGCGGAAACCACGGCGCACGAGGGCGTGGTCATCGACGAGCAGAACAGTAATTTTACGCGGCATGTGTTTGCAATTTGTCCTGGGGAATTTTCACACGAACCAATGTTCCTCCCTGCGCGGGGTGCGAGATCTCCAGAGCGCCGCCAATCAATTCGGCGCGCTCACGCATGGCGACGAGACCGATGCCCCGTGGAATGTTTCCGTTGGGCGTGTTCGGGCTGGCGACGAATCCTGTTCCGTGGTCTTCCACTTCCAGTTCAAGAGCATGCGGCAGAAATTTTAGGCGAATCCAAGCCTCGGTAACAGCGGCATGGCGGCTGACGTTGTTAAGTGCTTCCTGAACGATACGATAAAGATGAACACCCGCGCTGGTGTCTACAGGAAATGGCTTACCGGATTTGTCATAGTGCAAACGAATGCCTGTTTGGCGCTCCACCGTAGGAATATACCAGTCCAGGGTACTCTCGAGCCCCGCTTCTTCCAGCAAGACGGGGTGCAGCGCCTGTGAAAGGCCGCGAATATTGTTCAGCGTGGACTGGGCAATTTCCCGGACTTCCTGAAGATCCGCGCGAAGCGGCGAACCTTCGGGGGCCTGATTTCCAGCACGTCCCAGCATGGCGCCGATGGCGGTGAGGACTTGTCCAAACTCATCGTGCAATTCTCGTGAGATGTGTCGAAGCGTTGATTCCTGCGTAGAGATTAATTTTTGGGCGAGATCGCTGCGCAGCTCGGAGAGTTCGGCGAGCCGCGCAAAAATCTGCCGGTTGGCGAGGATGAGGTAAAGGCTGGTGAGAACGATGGCAATAAGCGTGGCGGCAAGAAAAAGATAAAGCTGGCGTTGCACGCTGTCGTAAATGTGCGCGATGCGTGCAGCGGCTTGTTCCTCGCCTTCATTATTTTCCACCAGCAGGCGTGATACGGCGGTACTTAAAGCCTGCTGGCGGGCCTGAAGTGTCAGGCGGATTTGCTCGCGTGCTTCGGCTTCTTTGGCAGCACTGGCTAAAGCGAACATGCGATTCACCGCATTCCAGAATTGCGCAAGCGACTGATCGAGATAAAGACGCTGCTCCGGAGTGCGATTGCCGCCGGCAAGTTTTTCTTCCAATTTAAGCGCGGCATCCAGATCGGCATGAATGCGATCGAATTGTGCGGACCATGCGGTGAGGGGATAAGGCTCGGCGGCATCAAGCATGTCGCGCATGGCCAAGGCTATGGAATTCAAGTCATTCTGAATGCGAAGAAGCTGCAGGGAATCTTTGCGATTGCGGTCGACCATGTCGCTTTGCAGCCGGCGCAAACCCGCAAGCTGCACGGTAATGTAGGACGCGTAAGCCAGCACCGCGGCCAGTGTAATGATCAAGCCGAAAAGCAGGCCGATGGTCGGCGAGCGCTGGGAGGAGAGCTTTTGCACGGGCTGCACCGGAAAAGAATACCTCAGGCGGCGATGCGGCGGCGCAATACGGTCACGAGCACGATCATAGCCACGCAACCGAGGAGCGGAACCAGCAAGCCCACTCGCAAACTATTGGCGTGTTGCGAAACAAATCCTACCAGCCAGGGCATCGTCGCGCCGCCCACCGCCGCCATCGAAAACATCACGCCACTCAGCCGGCGGGCCCGTTCGCCATACCATTTGGAAAGCCAGGAAATAAAAATGGGATAGACGCCGGCAAGACCAAAACCAGCCAGCACTACCCCGAGAATTACCTGCGAGCGCGTGGCGGCCAGGAGCAACCACGTTGTTCCGGTGGCGGAGAGCAGCAAGCCGGCAATTACCAACGAGGTTTCTTTGACTCTCGTAAGAATCAATGCGGAGATGGCGCGGCCGGATAATAGCCCAGCCCAGAAAAACATCGGCATGACTGTGGAGGCATTTCCTGTACTGACGCGATGGGCCTGCTCGGCTGCCCACCCGGAGATGCCATTCTCCGTACCGATGTATAGATAAAAAAGCAGCGCTAGCGCCGCAGGAACGTGAATCGGATGCGCTGGCGTGAATTTTTGTTCAGCGGTCGCGGCGCTGGGAGATTTCGGAGACAGCGCTTCGAATTTCATGCTTCCAAAGAAAATGCTTAGAAGCAGCGCGCAAGCGGCTATGGAAAGCAAAACTGCAGTGTACCGATCAGCTCTAAGACCGGCCAACAACAGAACGGGACAGGCTATGGCGCCGATCCCCCAAGCCATATTTACTAAATTTAGCGCCGCAGCGCGTCGCGCCCCGGAAATTTCTGCGATGCACAGATTTGTCGCCGGAATGGCTATTCCGAAACCGAAGCCATACAATGCGGTGGCCAACAACGCGATGTACCGGCTGGCACTGTTCAGCCCGGTAACTCCCACGGCCATGAGAAAAAAGCCCAGCACTAGCGCGTCCCGATAGCCGCGCGTCGAGAGAATCGCGCTTGAGAGCAATACGCCCAGCAGCGATCCCGTGAATTGCGTGGTAAAGAATAAGCCCGCTTGCGTATCGTCTAGAGCCCAGCGCGCGATGAAAGTTGGAAGGCTGGGGCCGAGAATTGTGGCGATCATGCCGCTGATTACGAAGCCCGCGAATAGCGCTGCCTGGACGATCTTGAGGTGGCGGGCTTCTGGGGTGGTGGAGGCCGGCAACATGTGCGCTGTCATTTTGCGCGAGGTGCGGGTTGCGGGCAATGAGACAGTAGTGCTCCGTGGCGAATCAGTGTCTCTTTGGTTTCTAGAGCAGCAGAACTTTGGCTACGGGCGCCTCACACGCCGTTTTCGCGAGTGGAGATTTCCCTCCGCCGGACTACATGACATGAATTGAGAGTTGCTGAAGTAAAATTTGTGTTGAGATGAATGCCATGATTGATGTTGGTTTGATTGGATTTGGTTTAGCGGGCCGCGCATTTCATGCTCAGGTGATTGGGGCGACGCCCGGATTGCGGCTGGCGGCGATTGTGCAACGGCGTGGGAATGAAGCGGCGGAAATGTATCCGGATCTGCGGGTGGTGCGCAGCGTTGAAGAGTTACTGAGTATGAGCGAGATTCGACTCGTTGTTATCGCCACGCCGAATGAGACGCATGCGCCGATTGCCCGCCAATGCCTGGAGGCTGGACGCGACGTAGTGGTGGACAAACCATTCGCTACAACATTGAAAGAAGCTGCAGAGCTCGTTGCGCTGGCGCGAAAATGCGGAAGATTGATTACTGTCTATCAAAACCGGCGATACGACGGAGATTTTCAAGCCATTCGACAAATTGTTGCTGATGGCACGTTGGGGCGAATCGTTCGCTTCGAAACAAATTACGATCGTTTTCGGCCAGAGTTGAAGCCTGGAGCGTGGCGCGAACGCGTTGGCCCTGGGAGCGGAATTTTGTTCGACCTCGTGCCGCACCTGATCGATCATGCACTGGTGCTCTTCGGGCTGCCCGAAGCGGTTACCGCGGATATCCGGCTGGAAAGGGCCGTTGCGGCGGTCGATGATTCTTTCGATGTGATGCTGCACTATCCCGCAGGGATGCGCGCGGTGCTGCGTTCGACGATGCTGGCATTGGCGCCGCGCCCAAGATTTGTATTGCACGGGACGCGCGGATCATTTTTCAAGCAGACCTTCGATCCGCAAGAGATCAATTTGCGGCGTGGATATATTCCGAAAAGTGGACCGTGGGGTGGCGAGCCTGAAGAAGATTGGGGCGTTCTTACTACCGTGGAGAACGATGCAGTTACGAAACGGAGGGTGCCAGGTGCGACAAGCGATTACCGCGATTTCTACGCCAACGTCCGAGACGCCATTCTAGGCCGCGCCACGCCGGCGGTGACTCCTGAATACGCCTTGGACGTGATGCGGGTTTTGGAGATGGCGCAAGAGAGCAGCAGGACGCATTGCACGATAGCTTGGTAGAGTTGCGTATAATCGTGTGAGAACTGGTGCAGGAGCGCTGCGTTGCCTAAGATAGAGCTAGCCCCGTCGATATTGTCCGCGAATTTCGCGCAGCTTGCCGTGGAAGCCAAGGCTGCGCTGGAGGCCGGCGGCACGTTGCTGCACGTCGACGTGATGGACGGCCATTTTGTGCCGAATATCACCATTGGTCCGCCGGTAGTTAAGTCGCTGCGCGCAGCGATTCCGGACGTTATTTTCGATTGCCACTTGATGATTGAAAGGCCGGACGAATTGATTCCGGCTTTCGCGAAAGCAGGAGCAACTTGGATCTCGGTGCACCAGGAAGCTTGCGTGCATCTGGACCGCACCCTGCATCTCATCGACGTGCATGGTTGCCGGCCCGGAGTGGTGATCAATCCGGCGACCCCGGTAGAAATGCTCGATGAAGTGTTGGACATCGTTCACCACGTGCTGGTGATGTCTGTGAATCCAGGTTTCGGTGGGCAGAAATTCATTCGCGGAGCGCTTCGAAAGATCGAGTCACTTGCCAACACGCGGGCAAAGCTAGGGCTGAATTTCAGAATCGAAGTTGACGGCGGGATCGCGCTGGAGACAGTTGCGGATGTGGTGCGCGCGGGAGCTGAGCTATTGGTAGCGGGGAATGCCGTTTTTGGAAGCGGGAACATCGGGGAAAACGTCAGAAATCTTTTGCAGGCCGCCAAGGGCGCGAAACTCGCGCGCGCTTAATTTGCAGCACGTTTTTGCAGTACGAATTTCTCCATCGCCTCGGCAAAACCTTCCTGTTCATTTGAAGCGGTGACGTAAGTCGCGGATTTCTGCACCTCCGGGCTGGCATTGCCCATGGCGATGCTAATGCCGCTTTTGCGAAACATCAACACATCGTTGGGCATGTCGCCGATGGTAGCGATTTGGTCCACCGGCGTGTTCAAAAGCTCGGACATCGCCAGCACAACCTCGCCTTTATTAGCTTTGGGATGGGTCACATCCAGGTAGTACGGCTGCGAGCGCGCGGCGGAGGCCCGATTGCCACAGGCTTCCTGGGTGTCTTTTTCGCAGTGTTGTACCGCTTCCAGGTCGTCGCTGACGCCCACAACTTTCGCGACGCTTTCCAGCAGGTTGTCAAAGCCGGGCACCACAACGGGCGCAAATTTTACCGTCCACTGTTCACGCGCCACGTGCGGAGCATTCACATCGCGCACATACCAGTCACGCCCGGTATAAATCCAGACGTCCAGTTTATGATCGAGAATTATTTGGATGACTTTTTCAACCATGGCCCGTGGCAGGAAATTTTCGCGCACGATGGTGGTTAGGTCGGGCTTGGTAATGACGCCACCATTGAAAGCGGCCAGCGGCTCATCGATTTTCAGTGGATCGATCAGCATGGCCATGCCGCGCGGGGGACGGCCGCTGGTGACGGCGAACTTGATGCCCGCGGCACGCAAGGCCATAACGGATTGAATGGCGCGCTGCGTCAGGATTTTTTCTTGCGTTACCAGCGTGCCGTCGACATCAGCGATAACCAAGCGTACTGGTTTTTGAGGGTTTGCAGGTGTCATGCGGTCCTCGCGAGCGTTACTGCTCCTGATAATTCCAGAGCAGGCCGCCGTCAACGAAAATTGTAGTGCCGGTGATATAGCTGGATTCGTCGGAGGCCAGAAAAACGGCGACGGACGCTACGTCGCCAGGCTCACCGAGGCGCTTGAGGGGAATATTTTCGAGCAAAGCCTTCAGCTTTACCGGGTCGTTCAAAAGCGCTTTGTTGATGGGCGTTTCGATCGCGCCGGGCGCAATGGAATTTATGGTGATGCCCAGCGGCGCGAGCTCGATCGAAAGATCGCGCGTCAACATTCTAACCCCACCTTTGCTGGCGCAGTAGGTGGAGAAATGCGGAAAAGGCAGCTCTTCGTGAACGGAACTGAGGTTAATGATTTTGCCGCCGGCCTTAGCCTGCATCTGATGCTTTACGAAGGCTTGGGTGATGAAGAACAGACCTTTTAGATTTACGTTCAAAACGAAATCGTAATCGGCTTCAGTAACTTCCCAGAATTCAGCACGCTTCTCTACACCAGCATTGTTGATGAGCACATCGATCTCGCCAAGTTGCCGCGCAGTTTCTTCGACAAAGCGCTGGCCGTCCGCAAGTTTGGAGACATCCGCCTGGACAGAAATGGCTTTAGCTCCGCTGGCGCGAAGGCCCTCGACAATTTTTTCCGTTCCGGGCTTGTCGGAGAGATAACAGATGGACACAGCCGCGCCCTCTTGCACAAAACGCTGGGCGATGCCCAGTCCAATACCTTGATTGCCTCCGGTGATGGCTACGACCTTGCCTTGCAGGCGATTGGACATCTTACCTCCCGTTATTTACGCGACATGGGGAACGGGCTATTCATAGAAAATAAATCGCCGCGGAGTAATTTCTCCGGCGGTGCCGAAACGTTTGATGATCGACGGCGACCGAACGATCAATTATTTTTCATAAATGATAGTTACAAGCGCCAATTGCTTACGCGACGGTAACTTCCGAGCTCAGATAAACGTCCTGGATGGCGTTCAACAATTGCACTCCCTCTTTCATCGGGCGTTGGAACGCTTTCCGGCCGGAGATGAGCCCGGTGCCGCCGGCGCGCTTGTTGATGACCGCAGTGGTCACGGCTTCTTCAAAATCATTTGCGCCGGAAGCGCCGCCACTGTTGATCAGGCCGGAGCGGCCCATGAAGCAATTGGCCACCTGGTAGCGGCAAAGATCGATGGGATGATCGCTGGATAGTTCGGTATAGATGCGCTTATCAAATTTCCCGTAGCTGGAATCGCCCATGTTCAGCGCTGCGTAGCCGCCATTATTTTCGGGCAGCTTTTGCTTGATGATGTCCGCCTGAATGGTTACGCCCAGATGGTTGGCCTGGCCGGTGAGATCGGCGGAGAGGTGATAGTCCTTGTCTTTTTTGAAGGCGTTGTTGCGGAGGTAGCACCACAAAACGGTGGCCATACCTAGCTCATGTGCCGAGGCGAAGGCTTGGCTGACTTCCACGATCTGCCGTCCGCTTTGTTCGGAGCCAAAATAAATCGTGGCGCCCACGGCCGCGGCGCCCATGTCGTGGGCTTCCTTCACGGTCCCAAAGAAAATCTGATCGGCTTTGTTGGGATAAGTCAGCAATTCGTTGTGGTTCATCTTTACGATGAAGGGAATTTTGTGCGCATACTTGCGCGCCACAGCGCCCAGCACACCAAAGGTAGAGGCTACAGCGTTGCAGTTGCCTTCCATGGCCAGTTTGACGATATTTTCCGCGTCGAAATAGTCGGGGTTCTTCGCGAAGCTGGCCCCGGCGGAATGCTCGATGCCCTGATCGACAGGCAAAATCGAAAGATAACCCGTATTCGCCAGGCGGCCGCGACCGAACATGCGCTGCAAATTGGTGAGCACTCGAATATTACGATCCGAAATTGCCCAGATGCGGTCGACAAAATCGGGTCCGGGCAAATGCAAACGATCTTTTGAAATTTTCGGCGAATTGAAGCCCAAGAGAAATTCCGCCTTGGCTCCCAAATAGCTTTCGATCTTGCCGGTGCTTGTGCTGGTGGCCATGTGTGTCTCCTCTTTTATTCTCGAATGGCGTTAGTGAGCATACTGCCTGCGGCTTGGTCGACCAGCCACAGTAATTTTCCGTTGGTGGGCTGCAGCAGTTGTGCCGGCAACTGTTCAGGCTCGTAAGGGCCTTCGAGCACCCCTTTGAGCGCCAACGCTTTTTCTTTTCCCGCGACCATGAAAAGAATCATGGCAGCGTTATTGGCTACCGGCGCGGTGATGGTAATGCGCTCGGTATACAGTTTACCAACCCAGTTGTGAACTACCGCGCGGCCTTCTTGAGGATGCAGAGCTTTCGTTCCCGGAAAGAGCGAGAGTGTGTGACCTTCGTCACCCATGCCCGCCAAAACCAGATCCAATCGAGGCAGCTCCGCGTCTTTGAGATGGAAATGGGCCCGTAAGTCTTGTTCGTACTCCTTGGCAGCCCGCTCAGCGTCGGAATATTCGCCCTTCATGCGGTGCATTTGCTCTGGTCTCAGCGGAGCCTTGGTAATCATGGTTTCCGAAGCCATCTTGAAATTGCTTTGCGGATCTTCCGGTCCCACGTGACGTTCATCGCCGAAGAACAAGTGCATTTTATCCCAGGGAACTTTGGCGCGCAGTGCGGCGTCGGTGGCCAACAGGGAATAGAGCAATTTTGGCGTCGAGCCGCCAGACAACGCTACGGTGAAAGATCCGTTGCGAGTAACGGCGGATTGCGCCAACTCTACAAACTCTTCAGCGGCGCGCCTGGCGATGGCAGCGTTGTCCTTCAAAATATAAACTTCACGTTGTTGCGCGGCGGCCGGCATCACGCGATTCCTACACGGTCAATTGGGATAGAACGATCGCTCGTACGGCCGCGCCGGCCAAGCCCTTCGTTGCCGGCGTTGTGCCACTCACGGCCATCGCGTTCCAGCAATTCTCGAGCTTCGTGAGGGCCCCAGGATCCCGCGGGGTAATTTGGGAAATCACGTGGCGGCAAGGCGTGCCAGACGTCCAGGATAGGTTGAATAACGTTCCAACCAGCTTCCACCATGTCGGCGCGTTGGAAAAGCGTGGCGTCGCCAACCATGCAATCGCGCAACAACCGCTCGTAACCGGTGCTGTGCTCCGATCCGAAATAAGTGGCGTAATCGAAATCCATATTGACGAGGCCGAGCTTCATTACCGAGCCGGGAACTTTGGCGCCGAAGCTCAGAGAGATGCCCTCGTCAGGTTGGATGTGAACGATGAGACGATTGGTCTCCAGATTACGCACGCTGGTGTTGCGAAACAGGACGAAGGGCGTGCGCCGGAATTGAATCACGACTTCGGTTTCGCGTTGCGCCAGGCGCTTGCCAGTGCGCAAATAAAAGGGAACGCCTGCCCAGCGCCAATTATCGATCTGAAGTTTCAGGGCCACGAACGTTTCAGTGTTCGAATCGCGGGCGACATCGGGTTCGCTGCGATAGCCGACTACACGCTGATTGTCGACCGCGCCTTCGCCGTATTGACCGCGAACCATGCAGGTGAGCACTTCCTCCGGACCGAAAGGCTGTATGGCGTGAAGCACTTCGGCTTGCTTGTTACGAACTTCATCGGCGTCGAAGGAAATAGGCGGCTCCATGGCCGTCATGGTCAGCAACTGGAAAAGATGATTCGGAACCATGTCGCGAAGCGCGCCGGCGGTTTCATAGAAGCTGCCGCGATGTTCCACGCCCACGGTTTCGGCAGCGGTGATTTGCACGTGATCGACGTAGTTGCGATTCCACAGCGGTTCAATAATGTTGTTGGAGAAACGGAAGACCATCAGATTCTGAACGGTCTCTTTTCCAAGATAATGATCGATGCGGTAAATCTGATTCTCAGTGAGAACTTGTTTCAGGTCCTGGTTGAGCTGTCTAGCGGATTCGAGGTCGTGGCCGAAGGGTTTTTCAACGATCACGCGAGCCCAATGGCGGTCTTCTTCTTTGGTGAGTCCAGCCTCACCCAGGCGTTTGGCAATAGGTGAGAAAAACCTGGGCGCCACGGCGAGATAGAAAAATTTATTGCCGAGGGTATCGTGCTGTTTATCGGCTTCCTCGATTTGTTCCTTGAGGCGTTGGTATGCCTGGGGATCCTGAAAATCAGCTTTTACGTAATAGATGCGTTCGGTAAACCAGTTCCAGAGTTTCTGATCGATGGGCGTGCCCGAATATTTGGGAATTTCGTCCGTCAACATTTTGCGGAACGTTTCGGTGGTGTAGTCGTTGGCCGCGAAACCAACGATGGCGAATTGCTTGGAGAGCAGCCCGTCGCTTGCCAGATTGCAGAGCGCTGGGATTAGTTTCCGCTTCGTCAAGTCGCCGCTCGCGCCAAAAATGACCATGACGCAGGGCGCCCCTACGGGATTGGGATCCAGATGATTCAAGCTCATGAACGGGGCCCTGCCTTTGGTTTGCGATTGCTGCTAAGACTTCAAAATTATTTCGCTGCTTTTTTCTCAAGGTGTCCACCGAACTGATATCGCATGGCGGACAAAATCTTCCCAGCGAACTCATCTTCACCCTGTGAAGAAAAACGCTGGTACAGGGCGGCACTGAGCACCGGAGCCGGGGTGGTGGACTCAATCGCGGCCATGATGGTCCAGCGGCCTTCTCCAGAATCGGAGACGCGTCCTGAAAAACCGTCGAGGTTGGGTTTATCTAAAAGTGAAATGGCGGTCAGGTCCAAGAGCCATGAAGCCACCACGCTGCCGCGCCTCCATAACTCAGTTACGTCAGCAAGATTGAAGTCGTATTGATAATGGCTGGGGTCACGCAACGGAGCGGTCTCTGCGTCAGTTTCGCGACGGGACTTGCCGACGTTGGCGTGCTTCAAAATATTTAGGCCTTCGGCGTAAGCAGCCATCAAGCCATATTCGATTCCGTTATGAATCATTTTCACGAAATGCCCGGCGCCCGACGGCCCACAATGCAGATAGCCTTCCTCGGCGGTCCCAGAGGCTTTTTCGCGGCCGGGAGTGCGATCAATATTTCCGCGGCCAGGCGCGAGCGTTTTGAAAATGGGATCGAGGTGCTTCACGACGTCATTTTCGCCGCCAATCATTTGGCAATAGCCGCGCTCCAGGCCCCAGACACCGCCACTCGTGCCAACATCAACGTAGTGCAGGCCTTTCGTGGCTAGCTCTTTTGCGCGACGGATGTCATCGATGTAGTAGGAGTTTCCGCCGTCGATGAGGATGTCGCCTTTCTCAAGCTTGGGGACGAGATCACGAAGGGTGGCATCGACCACTCCGGCGGGAACCATGAGCCAGATAGCCCGAGGCTTCTCGAGTTTCTTTACAAATTCATCGAGAGAGTTGCTGCCGATGGCGCCGTCGCTGGCGAATTTCTTTACAGTGTCGGGCGTCCGGTCATACACCACGCACTGGTGGCCGTTTTTCACCAGGCGGCGCACCATGTTGCCGCCCATTCTTCCGAGCCCGATCATGCCAAGCTGCATCTTCTCGCCCTCCGCAATATTTGCCTGAAGCTCTGAAAAATTATTTAACTAGGCGATAGCCTGCTTCACCGCTTTCGTCAATGTAGCCAGCCCAGCGGCCACGTCTTTGCCGAGGTGGACACGCAAAGCGCGGCGCCCGCGTTCGGCCAGCACCGCGAAATCGCCACGTGCTTGCGCGGCTTTCACAACGCCAAAAGAATATTTTTGCCCCGGTACGGGAAGGTCGACGGTGTCGTCGCAGGTGATCTGTAGAAAAACGCCACTGTTGGGGCCGCCCTTGTAAGCCTGGCCAGTAGAGTGCAGGAAGCGCGGACCAAAACCGAGCACCGTGGCGACTTTTTTTCGGTCGCGAACGGCAAGGCGTATGGCCTGCATGGCTTTCTCATTGGCATCATTCATGGTGATGTAGCCGAGAACGGCGAAGTAATCGCCGGCGCGCAGCCGGGTGAGATGCGCTTTCAAGACTTCCGCGAGCCGCGGCTTTCCTTTGAGGACTTCAATATTTTTGTCGTCGGCGTACAGTTTGATGCCGTCGCCATCAAAGAACGGACTTTCTTCCGGCAGTTGGCCGGATTTTTCGTATTGGCTGGTTAACTTCTTCGTTTCGATCTTGCTGGCTTCGACATCCGGCTGGTTGAAAGCGTTGATGCCGATGATGGAGCCCGCGACGGCGGTGGCAATTTCCCAACGGAAAAATTCCTGGCCAAGGTTGTAAATATTATCGACGGTGATGCGCACCACCGGATGTCCAGCGGCTTCGAGTGCCGCAATGGCAGTGTCCTGCGATTTATCCGGGGCAGTTTCCAATCTCAAATAGGCGAAGACTCGATCGTTGCCATACGTGTCGGGAGCTGCGAGGGGCTCACGGTCCACAGGGATAATGCCTTTGCCGACTTTGCCGGTGGATTCAGCAAGCAGCTGTTCCAACCAAGCCCCCAGATCAAAAATTCCGGGCGAGGCAGCGATGGTCACCTTGTCGCGGCCATGATTCGTCGCCGCGCCGAGTACCATGCCGAGCAGCGCGCCCGCGTTGGAATCCGCTGGGGTGGCAGCGCCGCAAGCCTTCACCATCTCCGCAGTGTTGTTTAGAAATTTGGCAACATCGATCCCCATGATGGCTGCGGGAACCATGCCGAAATTGGAAAGTGCAGAATACCGGCCGCCAATGCCCGGCACGCCCATGAAGATTTTGCGGAAGTTATCGCGCTCGGCCACTTCCTGCAGTTTCGAGCCTGGATCGGTAATGGCGATGAAGCGTTTGCCGACTTCGGCATCGCCGACTTTTTCTTTCACACGCTCGAAGAAATATTGCTTGTAGATGTTGGGTTCAAGGGTGCTGCCGGATTTGCTGGAGACGATGCATATGGTGCTGGAGAGATCGACTTTGCTTTCGATGGCTTTGATTTGCGCGGGATCGGTGGAATCCAGGACGTGCAACTCCGGGTATCCTTCGATTTTCCCAAAGGTCATGCGCAGCACTTCCGGGCAGAGGCTAGAGCCGCCCATTCCTAGAAGAAGTGCATGTTTGAATCCGGCCTGTTTTACGTCCGCGGCAATTTCCTGAAAAACGGAGAGGTGCGCGAGTTGCTCGGCGGTGATTCCCAGCCAGGCCAGCCACTTGTTTTCATCAGTGCCGGTCCAGAGAGAACCGTCGCACTGCCAAAGGCGACGGACCTTTTCGTTCTTTTTCCAATCGTCTCGCGCGGCGGCAAAAGGCCCGGAAAGAGAACCCGGCAGCTTGTAGGTCTGCCGATTTAGACTCACGCGCGCACGCCAGCGGACTTGCCGGTGGCCTCCAGAAGCTCGGTAAATGCGTCAGCAAAAAGTTTTATGCCATCGATAAGTAGCTTGTCGGTAATTTGCTTCATAGAGATGCCCGCCTTTTCAAGATCGGACATGGTCTTGAAGGCCTGGTCGACATTTTCCGTCAGGCTCGGTCGCAGTTTGCCGTGGTCGCGGAAGGCATCGAAGGTCGCTGGAGGAATGGTGTCAACGGTGTCGGCGCCGATCAGCTCTTCTACGTAGATTACATCCCGGTAGGCTTTGTTTTTTGTGCTGGTGCTGGCCCACAGCAGCCGCTGCGTTTGCGCGCCCTTGGCCTTCAAAGCGTTCCATCGCGGTCCGCTGAAAAGCTCCTGATATTTTTTATAAGTGACTTTGGCGTTGGCGATGGCCACTTTCCCTTTCAGTCCGGTCAACAATGCCTTTTGGTTGGGGTCGGAAGCCGATTTTAATTTTTCGTCCATCACGCTGTCCGCCAAAGTATCGATGCGGCTGACGAAGAAACTCGCGACGCTGGCGATGTGCGCGAGGTTTTGATTCTTGGCGGCCCGGGCTTCTAGTGCCGCGATGAAGGCCTCGGCAACCTGTTCGTAAGCGGATTGCGCGAAGAGCAGCGTGATGTTGATATTGATGCCCTCTTCAAGAAGTTGCCGAATCGCCGGGATGCATTCTTTTGTGCCCGGCACCTTGATCATGACATTGGGACGATTCACCATCTTCCACAAACGGCGTGCTTCCTCGAGCGTTTTTTGCATTTCGAGAGCCAGCGTTGGGGAAACTTCCAGGCTGACATAGCCATCGCGATGGCGGGTTTCGTCATAGACCGGCCGGAAAATATCGGCGGCATCCTGAACGTCGCGCACCGCGATTTTTTCGTAAAGCTGTGTGGCGTTCAGCTTCTTGGCTTCAGGCGAATCTAAAATATCGGAGTAAAAGTTGCTGCTGGAAATGGCTTTCGCGAAGATCGAGGGGTTGGAGGTCATGCCCCGCAGCCCGTCGTCGTGTATCAGCTTTTTCAGCTCGCCGCCGGTGAGCAAATCTCTGCGGATATAGTCCATCCAGGGCGATTGGCCGTAATCGAGGAGTCCCTTCAAGGGGTTTTTGCCGCTCTTGCTAACTTCCGTATCGCTAGTTCTCACTGAGGTGCTCATTTGCAATTCTCCTTCCGACTTCAATTCTTATTGTACGCCTGCGGCGCAACGTTCGCTCTCGGGGCGCTTTTGGGATGGCTACCTGGCCGAGCTACTAACCGCAAATTTCGATTCCAAAGCTTTTACTTTGGCTAGACGCCGTACGTGGCGATCTTCATTGGTAAACTTGGCGGCGAGATAGGCCTTCACCAGGTCTTCCGCCAACTTCACGCCGACGATGCGCGAACCGAGCACCAAAACGTTCATGTCATCGTGTTCAACGCCCTGGTGCGCGGAGTAGCTGTCGTGACACACAGCTGCGCGTATGCCTGTTAATTTATTGGCCGCTACGCTGGCCCCCACACCGCTGCCACAGATGAGCACGCCACGCTCAGCTTTGCGGTCGAGTATGGCCCGGCCCACGGCTTCGGCGAAGTCCGGATAATCGGAGGGATTTTCATTGAACGCTCCGACATCGAGGACTTCCTGGTTCAGGGATCGCAGCAGGTCCCCCATGGCTACTTTTAATTGGAATCCTGCGTGGTCAGAACCAATGACAATTTTCATTGCCGCTCACTTTCCGATTACTTCCTGCACTGCCGCCACGACCTTATCGGGTTGGAAACCAAATTTCTTTTGCAGCTCTTTCAAAGGCGCGGAGGCTCCAAAGGTATGCATGCCAATGATTTTGCCCTTTGACCCCACGTAGCGATCCCATCCCAGAATGGATGCTTGTTCCACAGAGACTCGCGCGGTGACATCGGGCGGCAGCACGCTATCGCGATATTCGCGCGACTGATGCTCAAAAATATCCCACGACGGCATGCTTACCACTCGTACTTTCACGCCTTCGCTGGTGAGCGTTTCATAGGCGGCGAGACATAAGGAAACTTCGCTTCCGGTAGCCATGAGAATCGCTTCTGGTTTGCCACCCTGCGCTTCAGCCAGGATGTACGCGCCTTTTGCAACACCAGAGGCTGAAGCATATTTGGTTCGATCAATGGTGGGCAACGCCTGTCGAGTCAGCACCAGAACCGCGGGCTCCTTCTTCAACTGCATGATCACGCGCCAGGTTTCGATCACTTCGTTGGCATCCGCTGGGCGAAACAATACGAGCCCCGGAACCGCGCGCAATGTAATTAATTGTTCGATGGGCTGATGTGTGGGGCCGTCTTCGCCTACGCCGATGGAATCGTGCGTGAAGATATAGATCACCGGCAATTCCATGATGGCGCTGAGACGTATCGCTGGCTTGCAGTAATCGGTGAAAATAAAAAACGTCGAGGCAAAGGTACGAATCTTGCACAACACCATTCCATTGGAAATGGCCGCCATGGCGTGCTCGCGAATGCCAAAATGCATGTTGCGGCCGCTGCGGGTCGCGGCTTCGAATTCCCCGGCGCCGTCAAAAGTTAACCGCGTCTTTGTGGAGGGATAGAGATCGGCGGCCCCGCCCATGAGCCACGGCACGTTTTTAGCGATCACATTGAGAACTTTCCCGGAAGAATCGCGTGTGGCTACGCCTTTGGCATCCGCCGGAAAAGTCGGCATGCCCTTATCCCAACCATCGGGCAAGGCGTGGTGAAGCATCTTGTTTAGATCCTCAGCTAGCTCTGGGAATGCGCTCTTGTAGGAGTCGAATTGTTTCACCCACGCGTTGCGCGCTTCGCCGCCGCGCTTGCCAATGCCTTTTTTAAATTGATCGTAGACGCCATCGGGTACCAGGAATTTTGCTTCGGGCGGCCAGCCGTAGAATTTCTTGGTAAGCGCCACTTCTTCCTCGCCCAGCGCTTCGCCGTGAGCTTCCTTGGTGTCCTGGCGGTGGGGTGCGCCCCAGCCGATGTGGCTGTCGACGATAATCAGTGTTGGCTTGTCGGTGGTGTTGCGGAAAACGTCCAATGCCTTTTCCATTGCTCCAGTGTCATTGGCATCGGTGACATGCTCCACGTTCCAGCCATAACCTTTGAAACGCGTGGCCACATCTTCGCTGAACGCCAGGCTGGTGTTGCCTTCGATGGTGATGTGGTTGTTGTCGTAGATCCAGCAAAGATTGGACAGCTTATGATGACCGGCCAGCGAGGCCGCTTCGCCGGAAATTCCTTCCATCATGTCGCCGTCGCCGCAGATGGCGTACACGTCGTAATTAAATACTTCGAATCGCGGCTTGTTGAAATACGAAGCCAGCCACCATCGCGCCATGGCCATGCCGACGCTGTTGGCCACGCCTTGTCCGAGCGGCCCGGTGGTGGTTTCGACTCCGCTGGTCAAACGATATTCCGGATGGCCGGGAGTTTTGCTATCGATCTGGCGGAATTTTTTGAGGTCGTCGATGGTAAGGGCCATGGAGCTCAGGACCTTATCGTCGGGATCGACGGCCCTGACCTGGGCAAGGTGCAGCAGCGAATACAAAAGCATTGATGCGTGCCCATTCGAAAGCACAAAACGATCACGATCCGGCCATATCGGATCGTTCGGGTCATACCGCAGAAATTTTTGCCACAGTGTGTAAGCCACCGGGGCGAGTGCCATAGGCGTGCCAGGGTGACCGGAATTGGCGGCTTGTACGGCGTCCATCGATAAGGTGCGGATAGTATTGATACTTAGTAGGTCGAGGTTAGGCTCAGTCACTCCAGCTCCCGTGGCAGACAATTACAGCCCCCATTCTCCGCGCACGCATTGGATGCGCCGACTCAAGATTTGAATGCGGGAATTCTACGACAAAATAGTGTCGCAGATAATTAACAAATTATTTTGAAGCAGGCACACCACAATTGAGCCTAAAGACTTAGAGCTCTACGCTGGCATGAGTCGCTAAGGACCGCTGTGGAATTGTCGAGCCAGCTTTAATGTGCGGTGACGGCCGAAGCCGTCACATCCTGGGTTGACTCCTGGATAGTGAGCATGTCGGTGCGGGTTTTATCCCACTCGCGAAGCATCAAGCCGCTGGCGGTGAAGAAGCGCCGAATCTTGACGGAATCCCAGCGCAGCACTTCCTCCAAGACTGGAACCAGTACGCTCATGGTGTTGTCGCTCAGCACGGTACGCTGCGCGATGCGCGTTATGAATTTCGCCTCCGACACCGCGATGGTCAAGCCATCATGTTGATTCACGTGCATCATGACCGGCAAGTCGGAGCTGCCGTCGCCCATATAAATGACGTTGTCGTGGCTAATCCCGAGGGAAGCCCGAATTTCTTCCAACACCGTAATTTTGCCCCAACCTGCCGTGGCGCGAATGATGGATTCGACTTCGCCGGTCTCTTCGTTATAGCGAAAACGAGTGCCGAAGATGTGGTCCTCGGGAACTATACCCTCGAGCGCGGACTGGATAATTTCCTGCGGCGCCGCGGAGATCACGTTGAAATGAAAATTGTAACCGTCCGCCAGGGTGTCCAGCGCGCGCGCGAACAGCGCGACATTGTGCTTCAGGCGAATGCGCTTGCCGGTCTCGACAAGGTGCGAGCGGCGCACGTGGCGGAATTCCGGGTCGTGCAAAATGAGGTAGCTCAGTTCGGCGCCTTGCTGCACCAGGTTCATGTGCGATAGGCCGGAGACCTTGTCATGGAAACCGTGAAAACCGATCAGTTCGCTCAAGACCACACCCGAGTCGTTGAAGCTAAGGGTTTGGTCGAAATCACTCGCCAAAAGATACTGTTTCTGCATGTCCTAGTACTCCTTCTTACGGGGAAACCAGCGGGTTAAGCCTCGACTCAATCCGCCTTGCATTTCAAGGATAACGTTATTTCAAATGTTACCGTCACGAATAATTCTGATAGGTGCTATGCGTAAAAAGATTGAACGCAATGTTAACATTACGTTAGATGCTGCCTAGTGGTAAACGATACAAAGCAAGGGAGATGAGCCATTTTGGAACAGTTCCGCGCTGCAAGATGAGCTGTTCCTTTTAGATACCGTTGGGCAAAACTAAAGCGAAACATCCAGGAGTTGCGGCAGGAATACGATTTAGGGCATTACAAAGTCGAGGAATCGAGTTATCCACAGGGAGGCCGACTCTGTCTCACCGTGAGACCTTAGGATGTTTTCGATGTGATCTTCCACCTTATAGGGGGTCCCCGTTGTGCCGTGAACATACAGCAAGCGGCTTTCTGCTCCGTTTAAGGGCCGGGCACCCCTTCGGCCGAATACTGCCAGCTGATTGCCGGATTCGTCCACTGCGCGGTCACGATCAATGCCCTTGGATATCGCCAGCGCCGGCCCCCGAGTACGTGCTGTCGCGATAAGCTTTGGTATAGGGCGCGGGCTAAAGCCAGAGAAATGCGCAGGATCATCCCACGGTGAAACAATTTCAAGGACCCGCAAGCCATTTTTGCCGTCGGCCACGAACGCGAATGCGCTGGCAGCCACCATTCCGATTTTCACGTCGTTGACATCATTGAGCTGGCCGCCGGCATTGAACATTTGATCGAGCTTCGGAGCGTTTGGTTTCTCCACGTCGAGAATGGCCAATCCCTCTTTGCCCGCCGAGATATACGCATAAGTGCGAGCAACATAAATGTTGCGCGCGTCGGCCAGCGGTACCAGCGCATTTGTAACCGGCTTCGGTTGCGCAAGGTCCGTGACATCCAAAACTTTTAGTCCTTGGCGATCCACCACGAATGCATAGCGGAATTGAATGGCGATTGCTGCCGGCCCATCAAGGACCGGCGCGCCGATCGTCGCGGTAACTCGCGGCTCCAGTGGATTGTTTAGGTCCACCACCACCAAATTTTTGTCGGTCACGATATAAGCGTAAGTCCCCGCGATGGTGATGCGCTTGGCGCCGGTGAGAATGTTTTCAGGATTGAATGCACGCGCGCGCTTGAGGAAATTATTCGCCGGGTTGCCGTCGAGAAGCGTGCCAACCCCCGGACTCTTCGAATGCAGATCAGGATTGCCGACGATGACCAGACCTTCTTCTTTATCGGCGATGTAGAGAAACCCATACAACAAATGAATCGATTGCTCCTCGTTTTCCGGCAAACGCTGACGTAGAGGGTCGATCGCCAGCGTCGACGGGGACGCAACCGCGAGGGCGTTTTTGGTCGGCACGTAGAAACGCTGGCCGATAGGCGAGACCGGAGCAGTGACCACTCGTTCGGAAAAACCCTTGTTATCGATATTGGCGATATCGTAGACCCGCAAGCCGCCCGGTCCATTGGCGGTATAGGCGTATTCCCCACGCGCCTGAATATCGAGGATATCTCCGCCGTGTTCCGCAGTCGCTGAGAGTTCGCGATGCCGGGCAACAAATTTTTTAAAGTTTTCGGGATAGGCGATCCGTTGCAAATCGCTGCCGTAGATCGCTTCCGGCTCGTCATGCTCGGCGACGGCAATGACTTCCATTCCGCCTTTTCCGGTCGCAACATAAATATAACGGCCCATGAAATTCATGAAGTTGGTGCCCTGCAGCAGAAGCTGCGCCATCCACGCGTTGTTGTCGTTCGCCACCGAAACGTGGCAGTCGCTGCATTGCTTGGTTTCCCTGCCGCGCACGGTGTGCGGAACAAACGTGCTGTAGGCCTGACCGGAAAATCCTTCCGCGGAAATCGTTTGCTCCGTGTAATAAAGCCACTCGCGATTGGCATTCTGCGAACTTACCAGCACCGCGCAACTGGAGCGCGCTGGCGCGATGCGATGTCCGGTCACCGTGCCATCCACCCCCAGCATATAAATGTCGTCGCGCAGCACCTGGAAGTTGTAGGAGGTGTAATTGCGTGTGAGCAATCCTTCGTTGTGCAGCATCGGGCGGCGCGCATTGGCGGTCATTTGCAGGTGGCAGCCAAAACAAGTCGGCGTCCAAGAGGTATGACATGCGTAGCAGGTCATCCTGTTGTTGCCGTGCGCCAGGTGGGTGTCGTCGTTGGGCATTTGGGCATCAACCATGCCATCCTTATTGATCAGCTTGGCGCGTAATGATTTTTCATTGAAGTGCACATTGCCGGGAGTCACGCTGTCGGCGGTTTGCACGATTTCCCATTCTTTATGCTCATCGGACATGGAGCGTTGCATGAGCGCTTCGCCGCGCCATTCGAAACGGCGCAGTCCCCAGGGCGTGCGCAAGGTATCGAGATGGCGGCCACGCTCTGAAATCCGCGCACCGTTAATTAAAGAAATTGTTTCAGGTGCGGCGGAACCGGAAGTAACCAGCGTGGCTTTCTGCCGAATGGTGCCGTGGCAATCGATGCAGTCGATTTCTACCGCAGCGCGCGGTTCACCGTAAATTTTGCCGTTGCCGTGATTGTCCTGAGCAAAATGGCAATCATTGCACTGCATTCCTTTTTCGAGATGAATGTCCGCAAGGTGCACCGCTTTTGAAAAGCGCTCCGGGTCTTCAAAGGCGATAATATTTCCATCCTTGTCCAGCCAATTGCCTTTGCGGTCGTGATTGAATACCGCGCGAAAGACCCAGCCGTGTCCGTGAAAGTCGGCAAACTGCGTGGTCTTCAGTTTGGAATTAAATTCCGGGCTGCCGACCTGATCCAAAAATTTATCGTCGTACCACAGGCCGCGCGCGGCAGCACCCTCGGGATTGCGTAAGAGTGCTTGGTAGCGTTGCTCTTCGCTGGGATTGCGTTGTTGCGGGGGATACATTTTGTCGCCATCGATTTCGTTGTCCCACCAGGTCAATCCAAAATAGGTGGTAACCATGTTCGTTCCCGGATGAATGTGGCAAATCATGCATTGGCTCGAAGGGATGGAGCGCGTGAAAACGTGCCGGATGGGATGGCCGAATTCGCTTTTCGAAATAGTCGGATCCGCGGATGCGCTCTGCCCGGAATGTCCAAATTTTGCATAACTACCGGAGTGTGCCGGGTCGCGATCGTTGGCGTAAATTACGTGGCAAGCTGAGCAGCCGCTGGAGCGGTAATCGCCAGCATGATCATTGGTTCCCGGAAGCGACATAACCGGGTCGAGGAGCCGCGTTTTCTGTAAGCCGAGAAACACCGGATCGGTACGCAGCTCGGTACCAAATCCGCGATCGCTCAGTTTGTCTTCGGGCTTGCCGGGATTTTCTTCCGCGATGGGATTGCCGACTTCGCTTTTCTTGCGACCCCCGCGTTCGAACACCCTCAGCACATTGCCTGGCTGCGAAGTTTCCCAGCGATAAAGTGGATCAAGCTCCGGAAGCACGCCTTTCGCTCGAGTTTCTTCCGGCGTTGGCGTGGGCGAAGTCTTTATCGATTCGGGCTTGCCGTCGCGGTCGTAACTTTCGCCAAAGCGAGTATTTTTAGTCGGATAGCCGCCATTGTTGTATAACGCCGCGCCCCACAGCATGCCCGAGTGCGTCATCATGCTGGTGGAGACCGCGCGAGTCTCGCTGGCGTGGCAGCCGCTCGATCCACAGGTCTCCGGCGCCACGCGCAAATCGCCGGGATTCACAAATTTTGTATATTCGTAGGATTCATTGAGCCACGCGGTGTAGACGCGTTCGGGTACAGCCGTGCGTTTTCTAAATGCGGCATTTTTCGGATGCACATGAGCTTTTTCTTTTACCGTGTTGTATTCGGAAGAATTGCTCGCAACTCCTGAGGCCACACCCGCGGTAGAGTCACCTCCGTGGCAATCGGTGCAGGCGAGTTGCACGGTTTTTGTCGGGTGCATCGTTGGTTCGTCGGTCGCGGTGTGGCAGGAGACGCAACCCGCGGATTTGCGTTGCGCTTCTTCCTGCGATTGGCCGCGCAGGCCCGAGAGCGGCGCAGTAGAATTGCTCGACTCATCCTGCGGCGAAGCGGAAGCCGTTCGAGCTCGCACTGCAATCCACAAAAAAGCCGCCACGATCGATACACTGAGCAATAAAAGAAAATTCGCGCGGCCATCTTGCGACAAGCGGCGCGGGATTGTCGCAAAACTGCGGCCACCGGAAATGAAAAGCTTTCTCAAAATATAAATTTCACCGACCCGAACATTGAAAACAGCGTTTTACCTGTATAGATGTCCTTGAAACCCTGGCCCGGTTGCAGCGCGGCCGCGCCGCCAGTGAGAACAATATTTTCGGAAAGTGGCGGACGGTATTCGACCCCGAGACCTAAATCGGTGCCGATGGTGTGATGGATCGGCGATTGGAAGAGCAGAAACTCCAGCGGTTCCGTGCGTTCGAATCGTAAAAAATTCACATTCGCAAAACCTTTCAGCTTTGGCGTGATATCAAAATCGGCCCCCGCGTTGGCCAGAAAAATTCCCGGATTTACGAAGTTCGCCTGGCCTTCCTCCGGGCTGGCGCGTACAGCCGGAACCAGGCTGCCGGGCGACTTGATTAACACGTCCGAACCGGTCAGGCGAATACCTTCGCGATTCCAGAAACTAAACAAGCCGCCTGCAAAGCTTGGCAGGTCTTCAAGGGTATCGAAGCCACGACCGCGGCCGTCACGCGGATTGGCGTCACCCGAAGTGTAAAAAGTGGAAACGCGATAGCGAATCCAATCGCGGTCGTAGGACAGTTCCACCGCGGCCATCTGCGCGTTAACCGTAACGCGCCGACCCGCTATCGGATTAAAAGTGTCTTCGCCGAGAGCTTGATAAAACGCGTGCGTCACATTTACGCGTCCGATGTGGCCGCTGCCGAGCCAGCCCAAATATCCGACGCGAATACCGTGTAGGATCGGACCTACTCCTTGGTTGATAACGCTGCCAATCGGCGCCGGGCGCACCAGAAAACCGTTGTCATCGTAATGGAGGCTGGGATCGTCTTTGTTGAACGCGCCAATAAATTCCGCAGTGTAGCCGGTGAAAAAGAAATCCTGCAGGTAAACATTGCCGAGAATGACCTGTTGATGGCGCTGGTCGAAAACAGTATTCAGCCCGCTATTCGTATTTTTCTCGAGCAGATTGAAATACGCCGCATTGTATTCGATGCGGTCGCTGTGAAGATCTCCAAAAATGCGAAGGCCGGGCTCTTCATCGACAAAAAGAAAGCCGCGGAAGTCGGCATTGAATTGCTGAATCCCGGCGCGCACAGAAATGAAATCGTAATTGGAGCTCAGGTCGTGAAGTTTTAGCTCGACGAAAGCTTCCTGTAGTCCGACGTGAGTATCAAAGCGATTCGTGCCGGCGCGCACATCCGGGCTAATGATTCCGCGTTCCCGCGCGGCAAGATCGTTCAAGCTGATTTCCGGAGTGATTCGAATGCGCCAGTCGACCGGCTTGAAGGATGTGTCTCCATGAAAAAGATCAAACGTGAAGCGAAACGTCTGGTCGAAGAAAGCCTGTTCGCCCTTGCCGAAAAACGTGCTGCTGCCGCGGCGCTCGGAGCTCTCGTTGCTGGGCAATGGCACCCGCCGGCCATCAAAAAAAGATTCAGCCGACGCGGTGATATTCAGAAAAGTCTGTTGGCCGAGCACCTTCGGCCAAATGGGTTCGTCACCTTTGTAGCGATTGCGATTGAAAGGGTCGTACCAGTGCGAGCGTGTGTAGATATATTCGCCCCCTTGCGGGTAGCGGCGATAATCCGGTTGCGAAAGGGCCCAGCGATTAGGAACAGCGTTATACACATCGGCGACCGGAGGCAGATAATCTGGAGCGAGCTCCTGAATGTAAGCGGGATCGGAATCGAGACGATGCCGGAATTCGCGATAGCTTCCGGCCGATCCTGATGGTTTCGGCGTAGGCGCGGGGCCTAACTCGGGGAGCCGCGGAAGTCGCGAAGCGCTTTCGGCTGTTCCCGTAATTGTCATCGAAATTTCAAGCGTGACAACTTCATTTGGCCCCAGCGCAACATCTTGCAGAACAAAGCTGCTGGCAGCCCCATTGGCCTCGACATTCAGCTGGTAATGTCCGGGCGGCAACGGAAAAATGCGGAAGAGTCCTTCGCCGTTCGCGGTGGACGTGTACCGTTGCCCCGTTTGCAAGTTGCGCAGCGTCAGTTGGGCTCCGGGAACCGGGTTGCTGCCGCCGGTGACTGTGCTCGAGCGAACCACGCCGTCCAGCGCCGCGGTGCTGGATGCTTGCTGCCGCGGAATGCGCATTGCGGGGCCTTGTTCGCGGGAAGGAGTTGCCTGCCCCGGGGCATCCGGCTGAGGAAGCTGCGCAAATTCCACGCTTGACGGCTTCGCGGCTGGGGCCGCAAGAAGCAGAACCGCGACACAAGCGGTGAGGAGTGCGACAGACACAGTCCGCGGGGAAGACATCGCGTTTTCGTCCTGCTCAAAGTAAGCTGAGGCCACGGGAGCGGCATCTACATAACAGTAAGCAGCGGCAAGGGGCAACAATTTTCAGAATGCAGTCAGATGCGATGTACCTGCACGTTCATCACTTGGCTGCAGGGCTCCGCGAACTCGTTGAACACAGCGTAAAAGGATGGTTGAATAGGGCATCCCCCAAGGTCAATGCATACATTGAGAGAACCCGTGCCCGCACGCCGCGCCCATCAGAGGCGCCGAAACGTGCTGATGGTTAGCATCGCCGCTGCCGTAATTCTGGTGGTGGTGCTCTCGATTTTCCTGGTCGGCTGCGGAGCCGGGAGCCAGAGCACTCCCCAATCCGTGGTCAGCGCGCCAACCCCTTCTTCCGCATCTGCAACTATCACTTTGACTGCTGCTGATGTAGACAGCATCGTCCACGCGGCCGCAGCCGCTACTTCGCCAACTAGCGCTGTCATTACCGTAGTAGACCGCGCGGGAAATGTCCTGGCGCTGTATCGCAAGCCGGATGCGCCACTCACGGTGACCGGAAATTTCGGCATGCAGACCAGCACCAACGATGTAGCAATTGGGCTGGCGCGCACCGGAGCGTTTTTCAGCAATGATCAGGCGCCTCTGCCGAGCCGCACGGTGCGATTCATCAGCGGCGTCCATTTCCCGCCGGGAGTTTCGAATGCCTCAAACGCCGATTTATATGGAATAGAAAATACCAATCGCGGCTGCAAACTTTCTTCGGAACTGGAGACGAGAGGAATTCATCCTTCGACGGCGCTCGGCGGCGGCCCTGGACCGGGCATCATTACCGGTAAAGCGGACGTCTTGGACAGCAATCCGAATGCTGTGAATCCGGGAGGGTTGCCGATTTACAAAGGCGCGATTTTAGTCGGGGGAATTGGCGTGACGGCGGTGCCGGCGGACGTGGCCGAATTTACGGCCTTTTCGGGAGCCCTGGCAAACGGTTTTTCTCCGCTGCCAACTCCGCTTCCGGCTCCTGGCGAAGTATTTCTTGGTGGTGTGGCGCTTCCGGCGATCAATCAGACTTCGCGGCCTGCATCAGTCGGCAGCGGCACGTTCTCGGGCAGCTATGTTGTTAGTCCCCAGGCAGGCCAACCCGCACCTGAAGGCGATCTCGTCGGCCCGCACCCCAGCATAAATCCGAACCCGACAAGCGGCGGTCTGAGCCAGGCGGAAGCAACACAGATTCTGGATGCTGCCGAAAACACCGCGAATCAAACGCGCGCATCCATTCGGCTTCCGTTGGGATCGCGCGCGCGCATGGTCATTGCGATATCCGACCTCGACGGAAACATCATCGCGTTGCGACGCATGCGGGATGCCACAATTTTTAGCATCGATGTTGCGGCTACCAAGGCGCGCAACATGGTGTATTTCAATGGCACCCAGCGCAGCGATGCGGATTTGAGCCAGGTGCCCGTCGGCACCGCAGTGACCAACCGCACCATCAGCTTCGGCGCGCAGCCTTTTTTTCCGCCGGGCATTGATGATTCGAATGCCGGCCCGTTCTTCCCTTTGTTCATGAATGACGTGGTTAATCCGTGTTCGCAAGGTCTGGATGGCGGACTGTCGGGCGGAAATAACAGCGGAATCGTATTTTTTCCCGGCAGTACCGGCCTCTATCGCAATGGCGCTCTAATTGGCGGGTTGGGCGTGAGTGGTGATGGCGTCGATCAAGACGATTATGTGACCTCCGGCGGAGCGGCGGAATTTCAAGCGCCTGCAAATATACGCGCCGACCAGATTTTCATTCGCGGCGTGCGTTTGCCTTATTTTAAATTTCCTCGTAATCCCATGAATTGAAGTATTGCCGTTCGGAAACGTTACGTTTAACGCAGGAGGCCAAGATCGAAGTTTGCAGTGACGGACTCACCCTCAGGCGGCTCTACCGTGATGCTGGCGGAATCAGCTGAAAAAGCCTCCGCCGGAAATTCAAATGTGAGTGTCGCACCAATCAAAATGCAAGGTCCGTATTCACCACAGCTATAATTTGGACGCCCGTGATAGACGGCGTTAGATAGCGCTTGATCACCGTTAAAAATTTGCACCTGGAAGTCTCTCCAGAAATCATCAGGTCGCGGAATCAGAGCTGACGTGGAACCGGAGCGCGAATTCGGTTTGGCCGCGGCGATAAACTGGCCGTAGGTTTCCGTCAACTGAATTTGCACCGTAACTTTAACAATTTCTTTTCCCGCCTCGCGGTGATCCAGTTCAGCTTGTTGGGCACTGTAATTTCCAATGTAATTGTTTGACAGTTGCGCGGCACTCACGAACGGCGTAACGAACATTACGGAAGAAATGTAGGGACCGGTTTTCGGTGCAGGGAAGCGCCGCGTGCATTTTTCGACCAAGCCCTCAAGCGAGCCATCGTGGCGCTGGCCCAGGAAATACGCCTCACGTACGGACTCGTCGGACAACGGAGATTGAAACGCAAAAATAGGCTGCGCCAGGAGCGCGAATGCTGCGATGGTGGAGAACGTAGGCCGCGCCACAGAATGCATATACGCCCCGTTATCTATTAGACCGTGAGAAGAGGGATATGGTTTCAGAACCACCGGACGCAACACGCGTGTCTAACTGGACGTCTTAACCCTGCTAGGGGGCCTTGTTAGATGCACTACATTATTGTTAACGATTATTAATTTAGCGGACGCGGAATGAATGGGCCTGAAAGGAGAGAAGCAGCTAAGGCGTTAAGCCTTAGCTGCCTCCCGGGGTGTGTCCTCGAAGTGGTATTGATAACTTAGATGTGCTGTAGCGCAAAAGGTTTCACTACCACACAAATTTTTCTTGTTAAGTTTTGTTAATACGAAAATCTCTAATAAAACAAATACTTACGCCATCGTTCATCACGATGCCCGATTAATCGCATCAATTGTCTTGACGTATGTAGGGTAAACGGCCGAGGTTTGCGTGCCAGTTTAATTCCTGCCTCTTCCGGCGTCCGGTCGCCCTTGCTGTTATTGCACCGGTAACAGCAGGCCACCAGGTTCTCCCACGACGAGCGCCCGCCTCTCGAGCGGGGCACTACGTGATCCAGCGTCAACTCCGAGCTAGGAAAAATTCGCCCGCAAAACTGGCAGGTATTGCGATCGCGCAATAAAATATTTTTCCGCGAAAGCGCCCGACTCTGTTGCGGTATATGCCGGTAAGCCAGCAACCGAATCACCGACGGGACCCGGTGAGAATGTGCGGCGGAGTGCACTTCCGCGTTATGCAATTCCTCGGCTTGCGCCACGCCTTTCAGCATCAGCACCATCGCGCGGCGCACCGCCGTCACGTTGATGGGCTCATACGTAGCGTTCAGCACCAACACAGGCTCCTGCATCAACGCCATACGGCGGGCCGTTATTAGAGATGGGATTCTACTGCCGGCGGGACTGTCGGAACCGGGCACAGACGCTCCGGATGCATCGGGGGTATGGCGCCCCCGGGAATCGACCATGCTTGGCCGTCGTGCGCTCATCGCGCTTCCCTCGGGTACGATGTTAACGAAGACGTTCGGTGGCGTTCTTTGAAACCGCTCGGGCCACTGTCAACCCGATCACCGATCTGGCGCCGGCCCCGCGCAAAGTCTTGGCACACGAGTCCAGCGTCGCTCCGGAAGTCATTACATCATCTATCAGTAAGACGCGTAAATTGTCAACTTGGCTGCCCGGACGTGTGGCAAAAGCGCCACGGACCGATTCCCATCGTTCTTCATAACTTAGCAAATGCTTGTCGGGACGGGGCCGGATTCTAGTGAGTACGCCGATTTGTAGGGCAGTCCCAGCTGCTTAGCCAGCGGTTTGGCGATCAGCGCCGCTTGGTTGTAGCCGCGCTCGCGCTGACGGTGCAGCGGCACCGGCACCACAACGTCGGCTTGAAAAGCACTCCCGCCGGCGGCGGCCACTTCCGCGAGCCATTTCGCAAATAGTTTGCCCAGCGGGTCGATGTTTTCGAATTTCAGCAGCTCCTTCGACCGGCCTGCTGCACTTGTCGCACACCGTCCCGGTGATCGGCCCAAACGAGCTAATACAATCAACGCAGATGGGAATGCGCGTGGCTTCGCTAAGCCAGCCGCTCGCAGATACGGCAACCGGCAGGGAATACCACGCTGAGCGACGTTGCCCGCACTTCGCTAAACCAGCCGCCTGTTAACCCTCGCGCGGCAGGCCAATTGGCACGAAGCAATCCCCCGGATCTCATGGGAGAAGCTTACCTGCCCAGCCCTGAAAATTAAGTATTATTTAGTTATATAACCAGATGGGAATAAAAGCTTACAGCAGGCCCTGCTCCATCTTTTCCTGACAGCTGATGCAGTGCTTAGCCCAAGGCACCGCCTCCAGCCGCTTCTGCTGCATCTCATCCTGACAATTCGCGCATACCCCGTACTCGTCCACCTGGATGCGCTTCAGTGCCGCGTCAATCATGTTCAGGATGGTGCGGTCCGTGTTAGTCATGCCAAAGAGAAATTCCTTGGTGTAGGAGTTCGCAGCCTTATCCGCCAAATCGACAGTTTGATCGTCATCCGCCTGGCGGCCCTCTTCTTGAGTGCGCGCGATGGTCTTCATCAATTCTTCGCGACGTGTAGCAAGCTTTTTCTTAAAATACTCTAATCGTTTCTTATCCATATTATTATTCCCGCCCTCACAGTGAGTTATTGAGGGTATCTAAAAACTCCGTAGTGTAGGCCGACTTGTTAGCAGTGTCAATAGAACAGCGGATCGGGATCACCGTATTACGCAACAGGAAATTCTGTAAGCGCTACATGACCTCGAACGCGAGGCCTAACCCTACGAGCATCAGGCTTTGATGATCGCCAGCGACATTTGGTTACTCGTCCGCACCACGCGCTATTGCCGGAAGACCATTTCGGCCGATCAGTAACAAACCGTATGGACGGTAAAACTGCGTTTGTGGCTTCCTCTGGAGAGATTCTGAGCTTGTCCGGGAGGTCACCATGATCAAGAAAACAGAAAGCGGCTACAAGGTTGTTTCAGAGAAGGGTAATAAAAACCTCGGCGGCCCGTACAAAACAAAAAAAGAAGCTGAGAAAAGATTGCAGCAAGTGGAATACTTCAAGCACAAAAAAGGCTAACGCCTCCGACGTTTGCCGTTTCCGTGCTCCCACCACAACCGCAGTGCGTCGCGCGACACTCGATCGACTTGCGTGATGACTCTTATTACAGGGGTTTCGGATGCGCCGCCAATGCTTCGCGAAACGCCGCCAGATTTGATTTATCGACTATAGCGGTCCCGGTGTCGACAAACGTTGGGATGGGCGGCGCTGGCGCGGTGTTCCATTCCTTGAATTCATGTACCGCGTTGTGATGCAGATCGTCGAGGAACTTCAATCCGTAATAACTCATTACATAAGGCTTTTGTGCGATCGTCGCGGCGATAGCTCCTTGCTGCACAAAGTCTAGCGTTTCCGGGTCTTTGTCGAACGCTACTATCGGAATTTTCCCGGTCTGATCCAGCCGGTGCAGGGCCTCCGCGGCCCCCGGTCCTCCCGAAGCCTCCAAGCAGATAATGCCATCGACCTTTTCTTTGGCATTTTTCGCGCCTAGCAGCGCCGAAATTTGATCGTTGGCGACGCGCGGGTCCCCTTTGTCGTCAATGTTCTGTACCACTTTGATGCCTGGGAATTTTTTTAACGCTTCGTTGACGCCGCGCACCCGTTCATCTAGATTGTCTTGTCCCGGGATAGAAACGATCACGACGTTGCCCTTGCCCTTTAGCAGATCGCCCATGCGCTTGCCGCTTTCCATGCCCGCGCGAAGATTGTCGGTGCCGATAAACAATACTCGTTTGGAATTGGGCGCGTCGGAATCGATGCAGATCACCGGTATCCCCTGCGCAATGGCCCCGTCAATAGCACCCTTGAACATCTCCTTGCGCGAGGCGGACAGCAATATTCCCGAGGGCTTCTCGCTCACGGCTTTTTGAAATGCAGCCAACTCCTCCTCCGGCGAGAACTTTTCCGGCCCGCTGAATTCCACCTTCACGCCCAGCCATTTCGAGGCGTCCTGGAAGCCCGCTTCAGCCTCCTGCCAGTAAGGCAGATTCGCATTGGTGGTCACGAATACGTAGCGCTCCTCTTTCTGGTGATACGAATCCCCTCCGCACGACGTCAGCCCGATCCCCATCGCCAAAATCGCGCATGAAAAAATACCTAAGCGAAGTCGGTTCATAACAACTCTCCTTTGATCGGTGAACAAAAATTTACAATGGGAATAGCGATCAGCACAAAACTACGCAAAACGGGCCCCCACGAATGCCAGAGCCTATCACAAAGTTGTTCCGGGAGCGTCACGAGACGGCTCAGGCTAGAGAGCCCTCGGAGTTGTGACATATTCTTGCTATTAACTGATTCCGTTATCTTTTGGCTACCAATGCGCAGGTACGCTTGTTCCCGAAAATCCTATGCCTCATAATTGCAAGTACTTTATTTTGTGCACACCTCGAAGCCTGCCTCCGCTCTCTTTTCAGAGTGGTGCGCCACTCGGGTGCTGTGCGCATTTGGTACGGCGATGCCCGAATCACGGCACTGACTGCGCGTAAGGAAGCGATCAAAACTTGATACCCCAGGATTTAATCGTGCTCGCCTTGCTCGCGGCTACCGCCCTGGTAGCCGGATTCTTTGCATATATCTACAGCATAAAACGCCAGTCCTACCTGCTGGTCTGGACCATTGGCTGGGCTTTGTACTCGTTGCATTTTCTTGCTCCCAGCTTTTCGCGCGGGGTTCCCGAGAGTCCCATCGAAACCTCGCTCAGCATCTGGATCTATGCTCTGGCGTCGATCGCTTTTTTCATCGGGGCGCAGTTATATGCTCAACGTAAGCCTTGGATGGTGCCGGCTGGTATTGCTGCCGGGATATTGGGCCTCTGGACCATCGGCAACTATCTGAATTACGTGCCCATTCCAGTGGTGGTTCCTTCGGCGTGTCTTTTCCTGGCTGTGGCTATCATTTTTTGGCAGGAAACCCGGCGTCATGAGACCCTGGCCGACCATTTGCTAGCTATTTCTTTTGCCTGCTGGGCCATTCTCAGGTTATCGGTCTTTTTATTTTTCCCGCACACCGAACCAAGCCAGCGGACTGCGTTGATGTCCATAGCGGCGGTGCCTTCCGCCTTCGTTGCCATGCTCATGGTCATGGCGTTGTATGAAGAAGAGAAACGCCGCATCGAGCGCAACATGCTGGCACTTTCGAATCTCAATCTGGCCACCTCCGGTTTCGTCGGTGGAGAAATCCAGCGCATGCTTTCACAGGCTCTTGATCGCGTTTTGGGTGTCGTGCGCCTTCCTGCCGGAGCGCTCTTTCTTCATCATGGCGACCCGCAGGGTCCGACATCGGTGGTCGCCGTAGGTTTGGACGACGCCTTCAGCCGCTCCGTTCAGGAAGAGGGCTTGGACGACTATCTCGTGGGCCTAGTCGCTCGCCTTGGTGGCCTGCTAGGTTTTCGCGATTTGCGCGATGACTCACTCTCCGCGCTCGATAAGGAACCATCCATTCGACGCTTTCGAGAAATTGCTCTAGCTCAAGGATTGCGCAGCGTTGTCGCTATCAGTTTGCAAGCCAAGGAAAACGCCTTTGGCGTTCTGCTATTAGGCACTTCTGACAGCCGCAAATTCACCGCTGCGGAGCTTCGCCTGCTTCTCGCGCTAGGTCATCAGATTGGCATGGCCGTAGAAAACAGCTATTTGATTCAGCAAACTTCCCGGCGCTCCGAAGAGCTTCATGTCCTCAATGAGATCGGCCGTGCTCTTAGCTCCACGCTCAACAAGGAAGATTTGTTGCGCAAAGTTTGGGAAGAATTGCGGCGTTTGTTCGATGCTGAAAATTTTTACATCGCGTCGCTGGAATCCAACAGCGATGAAATGACCTTCGATCTGGAAATGATCGACGGTGCGCGCATGCCCAGACGCACGCGTCCTTCCGGCAATCACATTTCCGAATACATTATCCGCACCCGTCAGCCCGTCTTGATTCGTGAAAACTATGTCGAGGAAGTTAAAAAACTCGGCGTCGATCCCATCCGCACACGCGGTTGTTTCTGCGGCGTTCCGCTGGTGGCCTACGACCGCGCCATTGGCGCCATGGCGGTTTTCTCGGACAACGAGCGCGCCTTCGATGAAGGCCATCTCGAACTATTACGCGTGCTCGCCAGCGAAGCCAGCATCGCCATTGAGAACGCACGTCTCTTCCAGGAAGAGCGCACCAAGGCGCGACATCTTTCCCTGCTCAATATTATTTCTAGAAACGCCATCGCCACTCTTAATCCTGATGAAATGCTCGCAAAAATCGCCGAGCAACTCGAAGACGGCCTCACTTACGATCACATCGGCATTGGCGTGCTGGAGTACTCCACGCGCGAAATCGTCGTGCAGGCCGAAGCCGGCAAGCGACGCGGCAGTTTAGGGCAACGCGTACCGCTGGGCGCGGGCCTCATTGGACATGTTGCGCGTAATGGCGAGATGGCTTTCTATCGTGGCGCGAACGTCGCTGATGCTGCGCTCAAGCCGCTCCTGCCGGACACCGCTACGGCGGTGGCCCTTCCGATCTTCTATGCCGAGCAACTTCACGGAATACTTTTCATCGAGTCCTCCGCCAACATCGAATTTTCCGAAGAAGAAATTCTGCTTGTCCGCACCCTTGCCGACCTGATCGCCGGGGCGCTGCACAATGCCTATTCCTTTCAGAAAGCGCAGGAGCAAGCCATCACCGATGGCCTCACCGGCGTCAAAACGCACCGTTTTTTCATGGAAGCGCTGGGCAACGAATGGAAGCGTTCCACGCGCGCCGCTCGCGCCTTTGCACTCGTGCTCATGGACCTCGACCGCTTCAAATTCGTCAACGATTTTTATGGTCACCTTGAGGGCGATCTTGTTTTGCAACGCGTCGGACATATCCTCGAAACGAATTGCCGCCGCTCGGATGTGGTGGCGCGTTACGGCGGAGACGAATTCGTCCTGCTGATGCCGGAAACGAACATGGAGCACGCACGCCAACTTTCTTCCAAGCTTCGTGGCTTGGTGGCTGTCGATCCCTTATTGCGCGAAAAAAATATCAGCGCGAGCTTTGGCATCGCTTGCTATCCTTTGCACGGCTCGTCCCCGCAGGAATTAATCCAGGTGGCAGATGCTTCGATGTATCTCTCCAAGCATCAGGGTGGCAATACCGTATCGACGGCTGATCACTTCGATCCCAACGAAGCGAAAAAATGGAAGCGCGACGTTCTGGAAGCCTATCTGGGGGTCACGCTGAAGCGCTTGTTCTCCACCGGCCCTGAGGCTTTCGAGGAAATTTATCTGCGCCTTAAGCAATTTACGGAATCACTGGCGACCACGGAAATCGTCAGCGATAAGCCCACCGTCGTGGAAGGTCCACAGGCTCTGCCGCAAGCCGTTCTTGACACGGTAACTTCCTTGGCATTCGCCATTGATGCGAAGGATCATTACACCCAGGGACATTCGCAAAAAGTTTCCGCCTACGCTGCGCTCATCGCTGAATCCATGTCCATGACGGATGCCGAAGTCGACGAAATCCGACTCGGCGCAGTGCTTCATGACATCGGCAAGGTCGGCATCCCGGAAATTATTCTGAATAAAGGCAGCGCCTTGAATCCCGAAGAGTGGGAGACCATGAAATCCCACGTAACTTTTGGCGCAAAAATTCTCGAGCCCCTTACGCCCCTCGCGCGCATCCGCGAGATGGTTCTTCATCATCATGAATATTTTGACGGCTCGGGCTATCCCGATGCTTTGGCGGGCCAGGAAATTCCCCTGGGCGCGCGCATCATCGCCGTGGCGGATGCCTACGACACCATCACCAGCGACCGCGTCTACAAAAAGGGCCGCCCCTCTACGGACGCCCTCAAGGAACTGGAACGCTGCGCCGACGCCCAGTTCGACGCGCGCATCGTGGAGCTTTTTGTGCGCACCATGCGGCAGTTGCCAAATCCCATCATTGAAATTGCAGCAGTAGTTCCCGCGCCGCACTCCTGAGGGACGTGCCCTAGCGCTTATCGGGCACTACTTCTTTGATCGGTAAATCCCAGTGCGCGTCTAATATCTCAAAGCGCCTCTGCTCTTCTTTCTTATAATTGTCCTGATCCGGAAATAGCTGGCGCAAAATGCCCTCACTGTCGAAATTGTCATTCGCAATAGCCGCGCTCTTGAACACGATGGTCACTCGGTAATCCCATCGCCCGTCTTCGGTGCTGTGCAGGCGCGGCGCGGTCATGCTCACGCGTAAGATGCGTCCCATCTCCATCTCTTTCCGCAGCACCGGGTAATGATTTTTCTTGAATAGTGCGAGGAATTCCTCCGCATGTCCCCATTTGGTCTTGTAATAGTATTCCACCACGTAAGGTTCTTCTTTTGTCTCTACCGTCGTGCCACTTTGTGGCGGACCTGCATAGGCTCGCGGGCTGGATGCCAGCGTAGCCATAAACATCACCGCCAAAATCCAAAATTTTCTTGCGGCTATCATGATCGTTTTCTCCTGAGTGTGGCTAAATTCATGGCTAATTCCGAATAGTGCCCGCATGGTACCTCTTCATTGGGTTTCACGTCGATGACGCTGCCAAATCTGGACTGGCCAGCGGTATTTATGCCGTTGCTAAAAGTAACTTGGAGGTTCAAACTAAAATTGCACTGAGGGAATTGCCACCCTCTGTGATTTGCCCACACCCACCCGGGCCATAGATTTAAATTCCGTATACCACAATTGTTATAACGCTGATTTCTGTGGATAATGAGTTTCGCTGAACAAGTGTCTGTCCCCGTTACCGTCTGATTTCACATTGCGAGGAACAAAAAACGCCATTATGGCTCGCGCATCAAAACGCAAAACCGCTGCTGCGTCTCGCGCCTGCCCGCGGCTAAAAAAGTCGCCCAGTGGTATTGGCGGCTTTGACGAGATAAGTGGCGGCGGTCTGCCGACGGGACGGCCCACCATTGTGTGCGGCGGTCCGGGTTGCGGCAAAACCATGTTTGCCATGGAATTCCTCATTCGCGGAGCCACGGAATTCAGCGAGCCGGGCGTTTTGATGACTTTTGAAGAGACCGGCGAGGAAATGAGCCGCAACGTGGAGTCGCTGGGATTTAACATGCAATCGCTGGTCGACAAAAAAAAGCTATTCCTCGATTATGTGCGGATTGAGCCCAGCGAAGTTCAGGAAATCGGCGAATACGATCTGGAAGGTTTGTTTGTGCGTCTTCAGCATGCCGTGGAGTCGGTGGGCGCCAAGCGGGTCGTGCTGGATACAGTGGAAGCGATCTTCTCTGGTTTTGGCAACGCCGGTATGTTGCGCGCCGAAATTCGCCGCTTGTTCCGCTGGCTGAAAGATCGCGGCCTAACTACGGTGATCACCGCCGAACGTGGTGAAGGAACCCTCACGCGCTATGGCCTGGAAGAATATGTCTCTGACTGCGTAGTTTCCTTGGATCATCGCGTCAACGAGCAGATCTCCACGCGCCGTATGCGCATCGTGAAATATCGCGGGTCGTCTCATGGTACTGACGAATATCCTTTCCTGATCGACAAGAAAGGCTTTTCCGTATTGCCCCTGTCTTCCATTCGCCTGGATCACAAAGTGTCCAAAGATCGCATTTCTTCCGGCATAAAAGATCTCGACGCAATGCTGGAAGGCCGGGGCTTCTTCAAAGGCTCGTCGATATTGGTGTCAGGAACTTCCGGCTCCGGCAAATCCACGGTGGCCGCTCACTTCGCCAATGAGACTTGCCGCAGCGGCAAGCGCGCCTTGTTCATCGCATTCGAAGAATCCTCCGCGCAAGTCACGCGCAATATGCGTTCCGTGGGAATGAACCTCGGGCAATACTTCCAAAAAGGTCTATTGAAGTTTCACGCCTCGCGCCCCACTCAACACGGCCTGGAAATGCATTTGTTGCGCATTCACGAGCTGGTCGACGAATTCAATCCCGAAGTTGTTATCGTCGATCCCATCACCAATCTCGTCAGTGAGAATCTGAATGAAGTCCACGCCATGCTGATGCGCCTGCTGGACTTTTTGAAAGACCGCCAGATCACCGCCATGTTCACCACGCTCACCGCCAATCGCGGCGCTGAAGAACAAACCGAGGTGGGCATTTCCTCGCTGACCGATACCTGGATCCTGCTTCGCGACTTGGAACTGCATGGCGAACGCAATCGCTGCCTGTATGTTTTAAAATCTCGTGGTATGGCGCATTCCAACCAGATTCGCGAATTTGTTCTTGGCCGCATCGGAGTCCGCTTACTTTCTGCCTACGTACGATCTGGGACCGTTTACACTGGTTCCGCACGACTAGCGCAAGAAGCTCGCGAAAAAGCCGAGTCGCTGCGCGAGCAGCAACAGTTGGAGGAGAAGCGCAAGGAATTTTCCGCCAGGCGCGATGTTCTGGAGTTGCAGATCTCCGCGTTGCGCTCCGAATTGTCCTCCGGCGAAGCCGAATTTGCGCGACTCACCAGGCAACGGAACGAACGCCAGCAAAGATTGGCCCTGGATCGCGAGGAAATGGGCAAGGTTCGCGGCGTAACTCCGGCCAACGAGGTCGTGAACTCATGAGGACCTCCAAGGTGAAAGCCAAACCTCCCAAGGCACTGGGCACCGGGAATTCTAAAGATGTCACGCTCGAGCTTCGCCTGTATGTGGCTGGTCAAACACCGAAATCTTTAATCGCCCTTAAGAATTTGACAAAAATCTGTGAGGAACATCTGCAAGGCCGTTACCGGCTGCATGTGATCGACCTGGTCAAGACCCCGCAACTGGCCCAGAATGACCAGATACTTGCCATTCCTACGTTGGTGCGCAATCTTCCTCCGCCGATTCGCAAAATTATCGGTGACCTCTCAGACGCCCAGCGCGTCCTGGTGGGTCTCGATGTCCGTTCGCAGGCGAAATAATATGGAAGCGGCATGAAAGCGAAAGTCAAAAGCATCAGGAAACCTAAGACAAAAACCGCCGCAATAAGAACGCGCGGTAGGGCAGCTAAAAGGCCGGTCATGCGCTACGCTCTCCGGCTGTATATCACCGGACAGACTCCGCGCTCGCGCCGGTCGGTCGAAAATCTTCGCGCGCTGTGCGACAAATATATTCCCGGTCAGTTTGACCTTGAAGTTGTCGACATCTATCAGCAACCAGCAATGGCCGCGGCAGGTCAGATCATTGCCGCGCCGACCCTGATTAAGTCCATGCCACTGCCGCTGCGCCGGCTGGTTGGCGATTTTTCCGACCAGAATCGCGTAATTCTTGGACTGGATATCAAGCTGAATGAGGAGCAGGGAAGTGCCTAAGCGGAAGAAACAGCCCGGCCGAGCCTCACAGGAAGTTAGCGATCTGCAGGGTCGCGTCGCGGAACTCGAAGAAACCCTTCGCGCCATCCGCATGGGCGAGGTCGACGCTGTGCTGGTCTCCGGCCCGCAAGGCGATCAAGTTTTCACCCTGCAAGGTGCAGAGCATCCTTACCGGCTGATGGTCGAAACCATCGACGAAGGCGCGGCAACTCTTTCCGACGGCGGCACCGTTCTTTATGCCAACCGCAGTTTTGCCGAAATTTTTGACGTTGCTCTTGAAAAGCTCATCGGTGCCCCACTGAACGATCTCGTATTCGGTGAAGATCGTGAACTGCTGGCCACTCTGATCGCGGACGCCGGTATTAATATCGTACGCGGTGAAATTCGTCTGGATAGTCACAGACAGCGTCCCCGCACTATTCGCTTAACGCTTAGTCCGGTTCGCGAGCAGGGTGTCCACACCATTTGCGTGGTTGCTACGGAACTCACGGAGTTGATCGAAACCAACGAAGCTTTGCGCGTCAGCGAACTTTCGCTGCGGCAACTTTCCGCGCGGCTTTTGAAACTCCAGGACGAAGAGCGCCGCCGCATCGCCCGCGACTTGCATGACACCACTGGCCAAAAAATTGCCGTGCTGTCCATGACCCTCGATCGCCTGGCCAAGCTCGTGGATACCAGGAAAGTTGACGTTAAGGATGCCTTGGCGGAATCTCGCGACGTGGTTGGCAAAATTGGCGAGGAAATTCGCACCCTGTCCTATCTATTGCACCCGCCGCTCCTCGATGAATGCGGACTTGCTTCCGCGGTGCTCTGGTACGCCGAAGGTTTCAAAAAGCGCAGTGGTATTCATCTAAGCGTATCCATAGACGAAGAGTTGGTTAGACTCACCACGGATGCCGAGACGGCGTTGTTTCGCGTGTTGCAGGAAAGCCTGACCAACGTGCACAGGTATTCCGGCAGTCCCAGCGCAGAGATTCGCATTTTTCAATCCGCCAGCAAAGTGCACCTCGAAATTGTCGATCATGGAAAAGGCGTGAAGGCTGGAACGGAGCGCCCTGCGTTTGCCGGCGCGCCAACTCTCGGTGTAGGTATTCCCGGCATGCGCGAGCGCATCCGCCAGTTGGGTGGCCAGCTGGAAGTGGAATTTAGCAACGAAGGTACGCGAGTGCATGCTTCACTTCCCGTGCAAGCTTCAGCGGAAGAATCGGTCTCGCAATCAACAAGCGAACTTTTTCGGGATAAGGAAAATTTTCAAGCCAATTCCCGTCACCCGAGCGGAGATTCGTAAACGCATCCTGATCGCCGACGATCACGAGGTCATGCGTCGCGGGCTACAGGGCCTGGAGGAAAGTCAGGAGGAATGGTCCGTTTGCGGCGAAGCCATAGAAGGAAATGAGGCCATCAGCAAGACCAGGGAATTGCGTCCGGACCTCTTAATTCTGGATGTTGGCATGCCCGGTGTCAGCGGCATCGAAGCCGCTTCGCAAAGCCTGAAGGATGACCCCAATATGAAAATTTCTTTTCTTCACCATGTATGATTCTCCGCAAATGATGCGCGAGCTTTCGAATGTAGGCGCCTGGGGCTACGTCGCCAAAGCACGCGCGGGCAATGACCTCGTGGACGCCGTCCGCATAATTCTTGACGGCAAGAAATTCTTCCCGCGCATCGCCTCCGCATCTTGAAACGAGAAACACTATTCCCAGACTTGCGAGTAAATCCCCATTCGGCTTGGCTTAATCGAAGCTGACGCACTGATTTGTTTCAATTGTTAATAATGTTAAGAGCGCCTTTATTATTAGGACTTTTTTTCTAAAGCCTTCCCCCGATTGCCACAGTTGTCCTGGTAGGCCAACCATAAACGTGGAGACAGCCTTGCGATCTTAATTTCGCCGCAAGCAGTTGCTCCAATCCAAATAAGTCGAGGAACTTTATGAATGACAAACAATTAAACGGACTACGCGTGGCTATCCTGGCCACCGACGGCTTCGAAGAAGTCGAACTGCTGGAACCGCGCAAAGCTTTGGATGCGGCTGGCGCAAAGACCACCGTGATCGCTCCAAAGAACGGCAAGATCCAGGGCATGAAGCACGACGAAAAGTCTGAAAAAGTTGCCGTGGACACTACTTTTGACAACGCTAATCCTGCCGATTTCGACGCCGTGCTGCTTCCGGGCGGCGCCTTAAATGCCGACGCGCTCCGCGTTGTGCGGCCGGCACAGCAATTCGTTCAGGAAGCTAACAACGCCCACAAACCCATTGCCTTTATCTGCCATGCTCCGTGGCTGCTGGTCTCTGCCGGGTTGATCAAAGGCCGCACGGTCACCAGCTATCACACCATTCAGGACGACCTGCGCAACGCCGGAGCAAGATGGGTGGACAAGGAAGTCGTGCGCGACGGCAACTTTGTCAGCAGCCGTCAGCCCACGGACATTCCCGCGTTCAATCGTGAAATGCTCTCGCTGTTCAGCGAACCCAAAGCTAGGGCGCACTCCGCATCTTAAAACAAACGCTAAAAACCCCGGGGTTCCATTACCCCCCGGGGTTTATTTTTTCTATGTGCCTGAACCACCGTGTCTTTCTGCGCGCACTCCTTGTAACTCCGCTCCGCTATCGCATAAAATCCATATTCTTCTGACCGGGTCATTCTTTAAGGAGTTTCATGTCTCATCGCATCGCCGCAAAAATTACAGGTGTGGCAGGTTGCGTTCCTCCCAAAATTCTCACCAATGCCGACTTGGAAAAAATGGTGGCCACCAACGATGAGTGGATTCGCACGCGCACAGGGATTCGCGAACGGCACATCGTCGAAAAGGGCACGCCCACTTCGCATCTGGCCGTCCAAGCCGCAAAAGCTCTTCTCGCGCAGACGAAAACAGATCCCGCGGAAATCGATTTGATTGTTCTCGCTACTGTCACCCCCGACATGATGTTTCCCGCCACCGCGTGTCTAGTTCAGGAGAAGCTAGGCGCAACGAAAGCCTGGGGCTTCGACCTCTCCGCGGCCTGCGCGGGTTTTGCCTACGCGCTCACCGTCGGTGCTCTATTTGCGGCCGGCGCGCACAAAAAAGTTCTAGTTATCGGCAGCGACACCATGAGCTCCATCATCGATTACAAAGATCGCGGTACTGCCATTCTCTTCGGCGACGGCGCTGGCGCAGTCTTACTCGAGCCTGCTGCCGACAACGAGGGCATCCTCGACTTCGCGCACGATGTGGACGGCTCCGGGGGCAATTTTCTGTATATGCCCGGCGGCGGCTCGCTGCATCCTCCCACCCACGAGACCGTGGATAAGAATATGCACGTCGTGCACCAGGAGGGTTCGCAGGTTTTCAAGTACGCGGTGCGCCGCATGGCTGAACTAGCCGTGAATTTGCTGGAACGCAATGGTTTCAAGAGCGACGATCTCGCCCTCGTCGTTCCTCATCAAGCCAACCTGCGCATCATCCGCGCCATGCAGGAGCGCCTGGGCATCGACGATTCGAAAGTCATGGTGAATATCGATCGCTACGGCAACACTACCGCGGGTACCATCCCCCTCGGCCTGCGGGACGCGGTAGCCGAGGGGCGCCTGAAAAAAGGCGACCTCGTTTTGCTTGTCGCCGTAGGAGCCGGCTACACCACCGGCGGCGTTCTGATGCGTTGGGCATATTAAAGAGTTTCGAGTATCGTCCCTTTGTACGGTCTGATCGGAGCCTCGGGGTATGCGTGTGCGTGCCGTCCTTCTGAGTTTCGTGCTATTGGCGATTCTTCTCTTCACTTCCTCGACTGTGCCCCAATCGCCGCAAAGTTCTAACCAGCCTCCCGTGCCGCAGGATTCACCGGTGATCCGCACTACTACTCACCTTGTGCAGGTCAGCGTGGTGGTTACCGACAAGAAGGGGCAGCCCATCACCGGATTAAAAAAGGAAAATTTTACGGTCATGGACGAATCGAATCCTCAGCAGATCGCTTTTTTTTCAGCCGAAGCCCCGCGTCCAACCATGCCAACGACGCCCTTGCCGAAGAATGTCTATACCAATCGCTACGATTTGCAAGGCCAGGATCCCGGAGCTGTCACGGCGGTGCTGTTCGATTCACTAAATACGTCCCCACCGGACCAAGAGTACGTGCGTCAACAAGTCGTCAAATTTCTCAAGACCCTGAAGCCGCAGGACCACGTAGCCATCTACGCGCTCACCACCAAATTACTTCTGCTGCATGAATTTACTCAGGATTCCTCCGCGCTTGTGAATGCCGCCAATCAGTTCAAGCCAAAAGAACTAGCCGCTTATGATGCTTCCAATCGCCAGAGCCTTGAGGTGCCCGCCTTGGCGGGTGATGGGGCTTGGACACAATTTCAGAACGCGTTGAATGAAACTGACGCCAGGATCGCCGACCGAAATAAAGCCAACCGAGCGGAAACCACCGCCGAAGCCTTCACCGCGATCGCTAACCACCTCGCCACCATTCCTGGGCGCAAAAACCTCATATGGGTTTCAGGGTCGTTTCCCAGCCAGATTATTGTGAATTCCATCGGCGGCTTGGATCGCCAGTCGCAGTCTCTGGACACGAACAACACCCCGTCGTCGCATACCGCCAGTTCCACGCAAACAGCGCGTCGCGGCGGGCAGGACCGCTCGTCAGAGTCGCTTACCTCAAACACCACCCAGGTGGCTCGTGCCCTGAATCGCGTGGACATGGTTTTGTATCCTGTGGACGCCACCGGGATCGCGCCTAACTCCATGATGGACCCTAAAAATCCTTACAGTGACTCGGCAGTCAAATGCATGGATTGCGTTAACCAGGTCCCGGAAATTTCGTCCGGCATGTTTGACAGGCAAGACCTGCGGGATACAGAGCGATCCATGGCCGATGCCACTGGGGGCGAAGCGTTTTATGGCAGCAACGATATTAAAGCGGCGATGAGTCGTGCTTTTGATGACGGACGCTACGCTTACACCATCGGTTTTTATCCCAATCACGGCGAGTGGAATGGAAAATTTCGTAAGTTAAAAATTCACACTTCGATCGATGGCGCAAAGTTGCGCTACCGCGCAGGGTATTATGCCGCGGCTGAGAGAGCCGACAGTGGCGAGGCCCGAGCTAAAGCAGCCATGCGCACGGCGGCGTTCAGTCCACTTGAAGCTGCGGGACTTGGGCTGATTGTGAGTGGGAAACTGGCCGGCCCCGTGGCTGAACGCAAAATCGAATTGCATGTGAGCCTTGATCCGAAGCAATTGTTGCTACTGGCGGCGGATAATCACCGCAAGGGTGGCGTGGATTTGTATTTCGTGCAGCGCGACGCCGCGGGGGAAACCGTTGCGGCAGAAAATCAACGCGTCGGCCTAAACTTCGAAGAGAAGCAATACGAATATCTCAGCACTGCTGGTATTGTGCTTGCTAAGCACCTGACCATTACTGCGCAAAGCGCCGATGTGCGTGTCTTCGCGCGCGATACATCTTCCGAAGCATTGGGTTCCGTAACGATCCCCGTACAAGCACTCTTCGAAGGTCCGCAAACCGCAAGCAGTTTGCCTGCAAAGATGGAGTCCCCGAAATGAAAGGAAAGCCGCGCAACTCTTAAAGGATTAGAGAATTTTCTCTAATCTAATCAGGGTCCGAAACGCATATGCGCGTTCCGGGGATTTTATAGCCTGTCAGCAGCCGTCAGCAGGAGCGCAGCGCCGCAGCCAATTCCATGTTCGCTTGCAACCGCTGATCGATCTGCACCGCGGCATAGCGCGCGCAAATCGTGCCTTCCTGTTCTATCCATTGCGCGACGGCCGGGACCCGCACGCCGACCATCATATTCAGCGCGCGGGTCAATCCGTAATAAAACCGCACCATCGCTAGGCCTCGTCCGCCGGGAGTCAAGTCCGGTGTCATGGCATGAAGCCCGGCAAATTGCACGAAGTCAGCGGCTTGTAGCGGCCGATTTTCCGCGGATATGGCCGCGAGCACGGACTCAGAAACTGGTTGAGAAGCCACGCTGGCTAGAACAGCCCGCCAGTAATACATCCCGAATTGGGTTATGGCGACGGTTGATATGGCGAAGAGCATAGCGGCGAACATGCATTTTTCCTCACCCGTATTCTCGCGTTCGCTGCCGCTTTGCCCTATAGCTCACAAGTACCAGGCTCGTAGGACTGTCTACTTAACTGATTGTATTAATTAGGCTTACAAGCCTACCCCACGAGCGCATTGCCGGGGTCCTCACTTTGCACTATGCTGCCCCGCGCAATCACGTGGTGAAATACATGTTGAATTCCCGCTGCCTCCAAACTGGAACGACGCTCGTCGCTCTTTTGATGTTCGCTTTATCTACGCTCAGGTCAGCCACTACCTCCGCTGACGAACCGAAGGCCCGCCAAAGTGATCGCAGCGCCATTCGAGCGGTCCTCACGGGCCAGCAAGAAGCCTGGAATCGCGGAGACATCGCCGCATTTCTCACCGGCTACTGGCACTCCCCGAATCTCACTTTTTCCGGAAGCAACGGCATTTTCCGCGGTTGGGACGCCGTGATGGCGCGTTACAAAAAGAATTATCCGGATCGCAATGCTATGGGCACACTCGATTTTTCCAACCTGGAATTTCGTTTTCTCGGTTCAGACGCCGCCCTGGTGCTGGGACACTGGCATCTAAAGCGCCAAAAGGACGAAATCGGCGGAGTCTTCACCTTGGTCTTGCAACGTTTCCCCGAAGGCTGGCGCATCGTCCACGACCACACCAGCGCTTCGCCCACGGACACAAATCCAAAATAAGTCTTAAATTTTATTGTGAAAATTTGATCCGTGCGTGCAATCAACCGGTTTTGCGCCTTACAACAATTCCAAAATGTCTTCGTAGCGTTTGAACGGCGGTATCAAATAAGCGCCGGCCATTTCCGTGCGCGCCCACTTCATCATTTTTCGCGCAACCTCAAACCCGCAATCTCGCGCCGTGGCTCCAGCTACTTCCAGCGACTTCAGCACCGCTGGAGGAATCACAATCCCCGGTACTTCATTGTTTAACCGTAGAGCCTGCTTGTAGCTGTTCAGCGGCCACACTCCGATCAGAACCGGAATCGCAGGCTGGCCGCCCAATTTTTTCAAAAATGCATGCCAGTGCTCGGGATCAAACAGCGGCTGGGTCATCGCGAAGTGCGCGCCGGCCTCCACCTTGGCGTGAAATCTTTCAATCTCGCCGTCCAAATCGTCCGCCACGGGATTCAGCGCCACGCCGATCGCGAAATTTGTCGCACCGCCCAATGTTTTTCCGGCCCAGTCCGTCCCTTGATTCAGCCGGTGCAATACTTTCACCAGTCCCACGGAATCGACTTCATACACTCCGCTGGTTTCCGGGTAATCTCCCACGGACGGAGGATCGCCGGTAATTGCCAGCACGTTGCGCACGCCGCCAACGGTCCACGCCCCCAGCAGCATGGCCTGCAATCCAATGATGTTGTAGTCCCGGGTGGTCAGGTGCGGCACGGTTTCCACGCCGCGAGCTTCCAGCGCGCCGGATACAACCAGCGCATCCATACCCACGCGGGCCATCGCTCCACTGTTCACATCAATGGCATCTACGCGCCCCGAAGCCATGATTTTGTCCACTTGCTCGTAAACGCGGTCGAGCGAAATTCCTTTTGGCGGATCGATTTCCACGCACACGCCGAATTCTTTGTTCTGAAGTTTGCGCCAGAATTTGCTCTCCGGCTCGCGTTCCTTCACCGCCGGGGGATGCGCCGGGGTTGTCACGTGTGCAACCGTAGCGGCCTTCACCGGACGCAGAGACTTTACCGCCTCAGCCATAGCATGAATGTGTGCCGGCGTCGTTCCGCAACATCCGCCCAGAATGCGCACGCCCATCGCCGCGGCTTCGCGCGCGAACAAAGCAAAATATTCTGGAGAAGATTTGGGATAAACGATGCGGTCGCCTTCGCGCTTGGGGAATCCTGCGTTAGGCATCCCGCTCACGCGCAAATCCGCAACGCCCGCCAGTTCCTGCAAAATCGGCAGCAAAGCCTGCGGGCCGAGCGTACAATTAGCGCCCACCACCTGCACATTTTTGTGTTTTATCTGCTCGGCAGCCGCCGCCGGGCGCAAATCCCCGTAGGTGGTGCCCTCCTCGGAATAGGTCAGTTGCGCAATAATAGGCAAACCGGAAAACGACCGTATTGCGTCGATAGCGATCAGCAGCTCTTCGATATACGTAAAAGTTTCCAATATATAGAGATCGACGCCGCGTTCTTCCAACGCCAGGGCCTGCTCATAAAAAATTTCTTTGATCTCTTCAGGCTCCGGATGCCGTGACTGCACTCCCAAACCCAGCGGCCCCATGGATCCCGCAACCAGCACTTCACTGCTCGCCGAATCCCGGGCTTCGCGAGCGATTTTTACGCCGCGGCTGTTCAGCCGCTGCACTTCATCGCCGAGTCCCAGCGGCGCCAGCTTGAAGCGGTTGGCGCCAAAGGTGTTCGTCTCGATGATCTGCGCGCCGGCCTGGATATACGACTGGTGTACGCGAAAAACCGCTTCCGGCTCCGTGCTGTTCAGCTCGTCGAAACAGCGCTGCGGCCCCACGGTTTCATGCAGCAGCGAACCCATCGCCCCATCGGCAATGAGAATCGCGTTCTTCAAACGTTCATTAAATTCCTGAATCTTCAATTGGCTTTCCAGTGTTTTTGAATTTTTAGGAAGCGAAAGGCACCATCAACGCTTTTGTTCCATCAGGCTGGCGACCGTGCTCATTAAATCGTACTTCGTAAGGATTTCAAACCGCGCGTTGCCCATCTCCACGAATACCGCCGGATTTTCGTGGCTCAAAATATGCGTGATACGTTCCACCGGCGCGCTCCCCGGAATCTGCGGCAGCGGCTTGCTCATCATTTCGCGCACCACCAGCTTGCGCAAATCCTTGCCTTGCAGCGCCAGGTTCAAAATTTGATCCTCGTAAATCGTGCCGATGGGCAAGTTCTCCTCGAACACCGGGATCTGCGAAATATCTTGTTCTTGCATGGTTTTCAGCGCATGAAACACCGTTTGATACGGGCGCGCGATAATCAGTTCGCGCGCTTTGCGGGTCGCATGCTTTGCGTGCACCACTTCCGCCGCCGTAATAGCCACCGCAGCGTCCACATATCCGCGCTCACGCATCCATTCATCGTTATAAACCTTGCTCAAGTAGCGCATGCCCGTATCCGGCAACAGCGCCACCACAAAAGCTGCCGGGCCTAAATCTTTCGCCAGCCGCAGCGTCGCGGAAATGCAGCCACCGCCTGAACCGCCCGTAAATAGCCCCTCCATCTTCACCAGGCGCCGAGCCACGACGAAGCATTCTTCGTCGGTAACCTGCAGCACATCATCCAGAATTTTTAGATTCATGGTGCTGGGAAAAAAATCTTCGCCAATGCCTTCCACCACATAAGTCTTGGCCCTGATCGTTTCTCCCCGCTTAACAAAGTCGTAATACAGCGACCCAATCGGATCGACGCCGATAATCTTGATGTCCGAATTTTTCTCTTTGAGGTAACGGCCCACGCCGCTCACTGTTCCACCCGTCCCCATCCCGCAAACAAAATGCGTAACTCTGCCTTCGCTGTCCTCCCAGATTTCCGGCCCGGTGGTCAGGTAATGCGCCTCCGGATTCATGGGGTTGTCGTACTGGTTCGGATAATAAGAATTGGGAATTTCGCGCGCCAATTTCTTGGCCACCGAATAGTAGCTGCGCGGGTCTTCCGGCTCGACCGCCGTGGGGCACACAATGACTTCCGCGCCCAGGGCCTTCAGCAAATCCACTTTTTCCTTGGACTGTTTGTCGGTAATGGTAAAAACCATTTTGTAATTGCGTACCGCGGCCACCAGCGCCAGCCCCATCCCGGTATTTCCCGAAGTGCCCTCGATGATCGTGCCGCCGGGCTTCAACAAGCCCTTTTTTTCCGCTTCATCAATCATCGTAATGGCGATACGGTCTTTCACCGACCCGCCTGGGTTGATGTAATCCGCCTTCACGTAAATTTGCGGCTTCAACCCGTGATTGATGCGATTCAGGCGCACCAGTGGCGTATGCCCGATGGCTTCCAGGATGTTGTTACACTTCATCGCGTCCTCGGGCTGTAGCTAGCCGGCAATTTGCGCTGCATTGGCGGCATGATTTATTCAGTTTACCACGCGTCTCCATCTGGCATGGCAACCAGCCGCAGCATGGTAATCGTTAAAACAACCTCGCAAGCAACCTCGCAAGCAACCTCGCAAGCAACCTACTGCGGAGACTCAGCAACGTATTAATGATCGTAACGAATTGTATGGGCGACGAATCACACTGTAGGGATAGCTTTTCTCAGCATTCTTAACTCACTTGGGTATCCTGATGACTTCACGCACCTCAGTACTGAAAAACGGCAGGAAACGAATCGAAGGAGAAACCAACGTGCCTCGTCAAAACATTTCCAGCGGCGCACCGTGGGAGCCCATCGTCGGCTATTCCCGTGCCGTGCGTGTCGGCAACATCATTTCCGTCTCGGGCACCACCGCTACCGGCCCCGACGGCAATATCGTTGGCGTGGGCGACGTTTACATCCAGACCCTGCAAACCATTAAGAATATCGAGGCTGCGTTGCTCAAAGCCGGCGCCACCCTCAACGATGTGGTGCGCACGCGCCTCTATGTCGTGGACATCGCCGACTGGGAAAAAATCGGCCGCGCTCACGGCGAAATTTTTGCCTCTATCCGCCCGGCTACCAGCATGTTGCAAGTCAGCAAGCTCATTTCGCCCGACATGCTCATCGAAATCGAAGCTGACGCCGTCCTCTCCTGAATTAATAGGAGACGCGAGTTTTCCGGACTGTACGTTTGGAAGAGTTCTAACTAGTAGAAAAGAAAGAAAGCCGCGCCCTTTGTTTTTAAGGGCGCGGTTTTTATTTCTCCCGGTTTATCCTTGGTGCTTCTACCACCGCGCCCGCACACGATATTTCAGCACCGAGGTCCCATCCTTCTGCACCGGTACATGAAACTGCGCCGCAAACGCTGCTGTCTTCGTAGCCTTGTACGTGGACGACAGCATCTCCCAATCCCCGCCAATCGGCTCATTCACTTCTACCACTACCGGCGAGTCTTTGTGGTTGCGCAGCGTAATTTCAAACTCCATCTCCCAGGTGTGATTATCGATGCGTTTGTAATCCGTCTGCTTTCGCTCCGACACGATGTCAAACGCATTGCCGATATGCACCGTGACCGTTTCATCTTTGGGCGTGTGATCGATGTGGTCTTCGCCAATAAACAACACGCCGCCCTTCGAGTCTTTCTGATACACGCGCACGTTCCCCGCGGGCATCGGCATGCCCAGTCCAGCTTTCTGCTCATTTTTGAATTTGTAATACACCAGCACTGCATCCTTAATCGGCGAGCCAGGATTTTGCGCATTGTGGTAATAAAAATTCTGCCCATTCACGATGAAGATTTTCTCGGTTGGTACGCCAGTCCCTTGCAGCAAGCTGATCTGCTTGGTTTCTTTGTCTTCGATCGAAGTCCGCCGCCCCAGAGTATAAAGGTGATACTCGCTGAAGTTTTCCTGCTGGAATTGCGGCGCAGCAGGCGCGGCCTTGGCTGCATAGTCGCGCGTCATTACTTCTAATCTCCCGTTCTGCGGTAAGCGGTTCAGTTCTCCCGCAACCAATTGCAGCCGCGCATTGTGAAATGCCGTGCCGCTGGTATTCCCGAGCGTCACCCAGCCATCCAGATCCGCGGCCTTATCCTCGCGCCCCACGGTCAAAATGTAATCCGCATTCCACGATAGATTACCCGCCAGGTAAGACGCCTCGATCTGCTGCTTGCGCCCGCCGGAATTTTCCAGCGACATCAATAGCGTGGGCCGTTCGAAAAGATTTGCCGGCACTTCCGGGAACCGGTAACCCTCGGCATAAACTCCGGTAACAATGTCATTCCCGATCTTCCACACCGGCCCATTATTATCTGCCAGCAATGTGGCTTTCACGTCTTCGTGCTTGAGCTCTCCATTCTCGCGAGACGTGCGCACCAGCGTCACTTCCTTGCCCACATACTTGTTCAGCAGTTTCGCCGGCTCCAGCAAATCGTATTCATAATTCTGTTCGATCACGCTCAACTTGTCCGGCTCCGTTAACGACCGGAAATGCACCGTCGCAGGGTTCACGGTCGCCGCAATGTCGGCAAATTTCAGGCTGAACATGCCGGTCGGCAACGTCAGTTGCCGCACATCCCGCACCAGCGCGATGTTTGAGTTGTATACCGTGACGTTCAGATCGGTCTGATCGTCGAGTGTAGTGGACTGGGCATTCTTCTCACGGCTTGCTTCCGTGTCCTGATCAGCGCGGCCGTTACGGCGGTGCCCTTTGGCATAAATTCCCGTACCTACGCCCGATGCAATTAATAGAGTCATTACGGTGGCAACAACTTTCCCTTGAAATTTACATTTGCCTTGAAATCTACGGCGCTGGGCTCTCATCACATCACCTCGCTTGGAATGGTCGTACTCCCTTAGAACGCCGCCGCCGGAATTTCTTGCAACCAAAACTTTTATAAACGTCCACCAGACCGCTCTGTAAGTCGCGGCCTTAGCCGCACACAAATCCACCGCCACCAAATTTCTTGCATTCTAAGATTTTATAAACGCATCGCCACGGGGCTTTTTTAGCCCCTGAAGCCCGCAACCACCGAGCCTATTCACGCCCTACTCCTTCGCCGCTTCCCAACTCACCCCGCCGTCATGCGTAATAAAGCGCGCCGTCTTATTCGCTCCGTAAATCTCCGCCGTCACTGCATCCACAGCACGAATTCCACCCATGTCCCCTGAGATCGGCGAAACCACTTTGCTCCAATGCCCACCGCCGTCCGTTGTTCGTAAAATCGTCCCGCTACGTCCAACAATCCAGCACACCGCTTCACTTGGTGCCCATCCCGCGAGCAACTCCACCTTCACTCCGCTTTTTTGCGGCATCCATGTAATCCCGCTATCCACCGATTGTTCGATTCGTCCCGCAGATAGCAATCGCCATCGCACTGTCGTGTTGGAAGCCAGAATGATCTTCGGGTTTTCAAGGCCAACTTTCTTCAAAGCACCGGGGGGTTCGAGTTTGTCATCTACCACCATCTGCTGTGTCTGGAGAAGTTCGATACCCCCGTTCCCGTTCGAATGAGGTTCGACTGTCCGGGTATTAGCATTCTCTGTGGCTACAGCCGTAGGCGCATTGGCGGGCACCGCAGATTGCGCACGTAGATCGCGCGAAGGTGCTGGTGCGGTCGCTGCGGCAGCCGGAGCCGCCGTAGCAGAAAGGTCCGCCTGCCGAGACACAATCTCCGGAGGCTTGTTCTCAACCGTTTCGCGCGAAGAAAAATTCCTGGACTTAGCCTGCAGCTGACCAGCATTCGCGCGCGGACTCGCCTCGTCGGCGACGGCACCGGCACCGGCTTCATTCGTAATGGCTGCCGATGATGCATTCGCAGGCGCACGAAGGGCACCAGATTCTTTGGCTGGCTGCTTAGCTCCGCTGTGATCTTTTCGATTTTCATTCAACTGCGTGATTTTCGGCGCGGGTTCGGGTGCAGGCGAAGCTGGCAACGCCCGGAGCGTAGCCGGTCGTTCTTCCGTTGGCTGCGGCTGCGCTACCTGGACGTTTTCAAAGTGATTTAGCGTTTGTACTCTGTTGTCGCGCGCCACAACCCAAATCAGCAGTCCCGCCGCAATCGCGCCTGCTGGAGCAGCCCATCGCAATGCTTTGAACCCACGCTCGCGCGAAATATCCTGTGGCCCCTTCAACGCCGGTGTGGACTGACCAGCGACGGTCAAGCTTGGCGTTTGTATCGCTGCATAATCCCCATACAGCGCGCCAGTGGACAAAACGGACTCGCGCATCTTCAAATCTTTTACCGCTTCATCCGGCAACGGAATTTCGTCCGTCGCTTCCAGTTGCATCAGAATTTCCTGGCATCGCGAACAATTGACGACATGTTCCTTCACGGCAACCATTTCCGAGCTCGACAGCGTATGTTCATGAAACGCGGCCAAGTTCGCAGCATCCAAGCACTCAGCGGCCTCGACCGCTTCATCCGGCGCGGCGGCCCGCGCGTCCGCTTCGTCTCCCGCGCCGGCTGCGTCGCGACGCAAATGCCGCTCCAATGCCCGCTCAAACTTTTTTTCGCGATCCTCGTGACTCATACTTACCCATCCTTAGAACGAACCTGCGGTGCTTTCTTGCGTTAACACCAATTCCACCAACAACCCCAGCTCACGTTTCACGCCTCGGCTCGCGCATTGTTTTTCCATCAGGCTGAACTTTTGGTACCGCGCTTGGCGATAACAATTTGTCCAAATCTACAGGCGCTTCTTCCGCTCCATATTCAAAGCACAAGGCAATCTCCGCCTCACTCAACCCACCGGTGCTGCCATCGCCATTCACCGCTTCAGATCCGCCGCGCAATATTCCCTCTACAGCGCGCCGCACATCTTGCCGCACTTTTTCTAGATGCCGCGACACGCTGGACTCGTGCTCTCCCAAGCCGCGCCCAATCTCCGCCAGTTTTTTTTGTTCGGCGTAATACATTCGCAATAGCTCCACATCCCGCGCATCCAGATTCGCTAGCGCCGTTTCCAGCGCGTTCGTAAATTTCAGCAAATATCTGGCGCGATGCGGATCCGCAATCTGCAACGTCCCTGCCGCAACTCCCAACTTCGCGCCGTCCGCTCGGTCCTCATCCCCTAGTTCCTCAAATTTTCGCCGGGCGCGAATCCTGTCCACGTGTCGTTGCGCCAGCACCGCTCGCAACCATGTCTTTAAACTGCTTCGTCCATGAAAATAGCGCAGCAGCGAGCCACGCTTCTCAGCGCTTAACCCGTAAAGATCGGCGAACAAGGAATCGGCCAACTCCTGGGCCTCCGGCGCGCTGGCACTTCGCTTGAGCATTGCCCCCGCGCAGGCGCGCAGGTAGCCCCGGTAAACGCCGACAAAGTGCTCCCACGCCTCTGGCATCCCGTCCGCGCAAGCACAAGCCAGCCCGAGATCCTCGAGCCGCAGTGAGCACACGTAGGCATGTAGCGCTTCGACACTGGGCGGTTGCGCGCCGCGAAACCTGGCCGCCGCGCAACGCGCCAACTCATCGCCAAATCGTGCTGCCGAAAGGCCCCACTGTTCGATGCCCGCCAGCACACACCATTGCGCCAATATCGCGGCTTCGCGCCGCAAAATCTTAGCGAATTCGCTCGTTGATCCGGCGTCGCCCGCGGCACCCTTTTTTGCCTGCATGTCCATAAGATTCAATCTGATTCGGCTGTCCCGTGAGGATATCCCCATCCCCGGTAAATCTAAACATAAATGCAAGGCACCCCTTATCCAGTTTGCTGTATCCTATAACTGTGTTGCGCCCCCCATGCCCCGCAACCAAACCGCTAACGGCGGGTTAGAACACGGTGCGTTACAGAGTGTTGTGAGATGTGAATAGCAATAGCGACTTGGTGACTCTGGTACCAAAGTCCTATTCGATCTCTCCCGGCCCGCTAGGTACTGTGGTACTTCTAGGAAGGGAAGACCTTTTTCTAGTTGGCTGCGGGCGTTGTGCCCTCTAACCTTTAGCCCAACGCGGCATCTTTTTTAGGCGGGCATACGGATGACGATAATGATTTCAGATTCACCAAGGAATACGACCATGGGAGTCGGGTTGAACGCCAACCGACCGCGTTCCACGGCGAATCAAGAAGCTTGGCGCCGGGCCATTGGTACTAAACCGGTTGCTGCTCGGCTTGAACTTCTCCCGGAAGGGAAGTCACGCTGGAATCGCATTGGCCTAAGCGCGATCACCCAAGTCGTGCTGATTAGCTTTGTGCTTCTCGTGCCCCTGCTATACCCCGAAAAAATCAAAACCGTTTTGCACCTGGACATCGTGCAGTTGGCGCAGCCCGTCATCGAAATTCCGGTCGCGCCTCCGCCTCCGCCGCCCAAAAAGATTCGGGCCACTCCACCTCCCCCGAAACCCGAAGTGGTGGAACCCGTTAAACTGAATCCCCAGCAGCCACACATTTTCGTGACGCAAAAAGTGATCCAGCCCAAGGTTCAAAAGGTCGAGACCAAGGCGCCGGAGCTGAATCCAGTTCTTCAAGCGGCCAACATCAACACCGATACCAATCAACCCAAGCGGCCGCGCGAGGAAGTAAAGATGAATAATTTGAATTCCGGCAGCGCGGCACCGGCCACTGTGGTTGCGCCCGTGAACAAAGTGCAGACCGGCGGTTTCGGCGATCCCAATGGGGTCCCCGGCAACGGCGATCCGAAAAAATCCACGAACATCAATCGTCTGGGTTCGCCTGCGCTTCCCGGCGGCCCCGGCTACGGTAACGGCACCGGCGGCGATAAAGGCATTCGCGGCACGGTGGCCAGCACCGGTTTCGGAAACGGTACCGCCAATCCTCCGCAGGGTGGCGGCAAAAAGGGTGGCTCCGTGCAGTCCAGCGGTTTCGGCGATCAATCCGTCGTTGCGGAAGCTCCTAAAAAGAAAGCCGACGCCGTGGCTAGCGGCACCGGCTCGGTTACCATTCTGGACAAGCCCCGTCCTGAATACACCGCCGAAGGGCGTAGTCTGAAACTAGAAGGTGACGTTGTTCTGGATTTGGTTTTCCTCGCCAACGGCACTGTGCATGTCAACCGCGTCATCAGTGGTCTAGGCCATGGCTTGGATGAAGCCGCTATTCGCGCGGCGCAACAAATTAAATTCAAGCCTGCGAAGCAAGACAATCAGCCCGTCGACTTTCCGGCGCGCGTGCGAATTGAATTCCACATGGCTTCCTGAGGGAGAGAAGAAAATGTGTAAGTTAGTATCCGCCGTCCGGCGATCCGTTCTGGCCATCCTCGTCTTTAGCAACTTGGCAGCAGCCGCTTTCGCTGCGCCCCCGGCGGCACCAGCTCCGCCGCAAGCGACCGCTAAGACCATGGATGAGGTGATCGACCGCGTTATCACCAATGAAAATCGTCTGAATGGCCAGATTTCCAAGTATCAACCGTTAGTGGAAACCTACATCCAGAATCTCAAACCAGATAAGGATCTCGGTTTCACCCCTGCCGGAGATAAATATTTCCTTGGCCGCGCTCAGTTCACCAAGGGCGTTGAGTTGATCTCCATGTCCGACACCAGCGGCAAAGGCAAAAAAATCTTCAGTGGTATCGGGAACTTTTTCTCGTTCGCTATGCAGTACCTTCCCGACGGCTTTCTGCAGATGATTTTCATCGACACCAACGGTTTCGATAAACAGCACTATAAATTCGATTACGTGCGCCGCGAATTTCTCGGAGAAGTCCGCTGCCTGGTGTTCGACGTGACCCCACGTGAAAAGGCCGGCAAAGGCCGCTTCCTCGGACGCATCTGGGTTGAGGATCAGGATTACCACGTGGTGCGCTTCAATGGCGCTTACGGCGGCGGCGGCCACTCCAGTTGGTATTTTCACTTTGATAGCTGGCGCACCAACGTGCAGCCCAATCTTTGGCTGCCTTCCTTCGTTTACAGCGAAGAACGCGAGCTGCATTACGCGCTAGCCAAGAAGCTCGATTTCAAAGCGCAGACCCGCTTGTGGGGTTATAACCTCGGCCACTCCGCGCAGGAGCAGGAGCTGACCAAAATCCTGGTCGAAACTCCCGTGCAGGATGACACCAAGAACGCCAACGACCTTACTCCCGTGCAGGCCCAGCGTTCCTGGGACCGCCAGGCGGAGGATAACGTCGTCGACCGCTTGCAGCGCATCGGCCTCATCGCTCCCAAAGGCGAAGTCGACAAAGTCTGCGAAACCGTCGTCAACAACCTGGAAGTTACCAATAATCTGGACATCGATCCCGACGTTCGCTGCCGGGTCATGATGACTTCCACTCTCGAATCCTTCACTCTTGGCCACACCATTGTGCTCAGCCGGGGCTTGATCGACGTGCTTCCCGACGAGGCCAGTCTCGCCACTATGATCGCTCACGAGCTTGGCCACATCGTCCTCGGTCATCGTCTCGATTCGTCTTACGCCTTCTTTGACCAGTTGTTGGGCGTACAGGATAAAGATACCTTCCGCCATTTTGGATTTGCCCGCACACTGGAAGAAGAAAACGCAGCCAGCGCTAAGGCCGCTGAGTTGCTTGCCAAGTCCCCGTACAATAATCAAATGGCCAGCGCCAAACTTTTCCTAGCGGCGCTCGATTCCCGGCAAAAGGAAATCCCCAACCTCATTAGCCCGCACCTGGGGAATCGCGTGCTCTTTGCCGATTTGAAGATAGCGGCGCCAGCTACCGCCGACAAGAAGACTCAGACCGTTACCGCGCTGCCCATCGGCGGCCGCGTAAAGCTTGATCCTTGGAACGACCGCCTCGAGCTATTGAAGAGCAAGCCCATCGGCAATGTCGCCGAACGCGAAAAGATGCCCTTTGAGGTCACGCCGTTCATGCCTTATCTGACGCGCTTCGGCAGCGAAGCTGCCAAGCCCGTAGCCGCCAGCGCCAACGCGCCCGGCGATGCGGCATCCAGCGTCAACGCCGCGGCGTCGCCGAACAGCGACCAAGCGCCAGCAAGCCCGCAACCATAATTAAAGCTGGCGCCGCTACCGGGCCGTAAGCTGGATTATTGCTTCGTAACCGAATCCCCAGGCGTCAATTTTGCACCTGGGGATTTTTGTATTTAGCAGACGTGAAGGCGAAGCGCGCAAAACTCCTAGAAAGCAGAAAGGCGCGGCAATCACCCCGCGCCTCGTAAAATTCTCTCCAAGCTCAAGATTCGCCAGCGCTAATCCGTAAAAACTACCCCCACCGCGCTATGGCCCTTTTCCGCTCCGGCATCGATCCGCACCACATAACCTCTCAGCCGCATGGTCTGCAGGCCGTCCGGCCCGGGTGTTTCCATGGTCACCTGTAACTCGGACTGCAGCCGGGGCAAATGCTGTAGCGAAATCAGCGCGCCCTGCAGCGATAGATCGCGCACCACGGTATCTTCTTCAAACGGTTTGCCGCCTTCTGTCACGCCGCAAATGTGTGCACGAAACTGCGCTTCCCGACGCAACGCCGTGCGCGTTCCGGGCATATGCGCTTGCACTTGATCGCCGGCCGCTCCGAGGGTGATGACCATGCCCTCGCTGGCTGCGAACACCGAATCAAATTCTTCGCGCGCTTGCCGCAAAATCGTATCCACGGCGCGGTCGGTGGAATCTGGATCATGGTGGAAGAGTACCAGTGTGGTCGCGCCCGCTTCCCGCGCCACATGCACGCCTTCCTTCCACGACGAGTGTCCCCAGCCCTTCTTCGTGGTTGCCAATTGCTCTGGCGTGAATTGCGCGTCATTAATAAAAATGTCCGCGCCGGTAGCTAATTCCCTAAGGCTTTTTTCCAGCTTGGCATCACCCGGCTCGTTATCCGTGGCGTACACCACGGTTCCCGCCGTAGTCTCGATGCGAAAACCGAGGCAGCCTTGCGGGTGATTCAGCCAGCGCGCCGTCACCTTGTTTTTACCGATCTGAAAGCTGTCGCCCCCATCCACTTCCTGAAATTTGCGTTTGGCGTTCATCGACGACATATTCACGGGAAAATACGGCAACGCCATCTGCGTCTCAAACACTTGCTTCAAACTGTCCCGTCCCAGATATTTCGAACGGAAACTGTAAAAGTGGAAGTGATTTTTTTCGTCATACAGCGGCGCAAAAAATGGAATCCCCTGGATGTGATCCCAGTGATAATGCGTGACCAGGATGTGTGTCTCCAGCGCCTTCTCCGCGTTGGGCGCAGCCCAGCGGCTGCCCAGCATGCGTAGCCCAGTCCCGCAATCCAGGATGATTTGTAGTCCGTCCGGAGTTACCAGCTCGAGACAAGGCGTGTTCCCGCCATAGCGCCACGTGCCTGGGTCCACTGTTGGCGTGGATCCGCGCACACCCCAAAAGCTCAATTTAGCAATGGCCTCGCTCATTTATTTAAACCGCACAACCCTCGCGCACACTGCTATATCCCGCAATCAGATTCAGCGCAAGAACTACGTGAACATTCAGGTACTTTCCCTGGGCTGCTGTCATCGTGGCAGTCACTGGCCGGAGCGTCAATCAATTCGCACGGCGCGGTGTCAAACTGCCAATAAGCCGCCCAACAATTTGCGCCTAAAGGTTACTCTTCACTCGTGCTCATGCGGGCCATCTACTGCACTCGTGAGCGCGACCCGCGTAGAATAGGACTGATGCCTTCGCGGTCCCACGATCACGTTCACGGCGGAGTTGGTCACGTGCCTAGCCATGCGCATGGCGTCCACGATCACGGCAGCCACGCTGGCCACTCGCACCCGGTGTTGGAGCCTTCCGTCCTCGGTTGGGCGATGGTTGCCACGCTGGGTTTGGTGGTGGCCGAAATTTTTGGCGGCGTTCTGGGCCGCAGCGTCGCGCTCCTCAACGATGCAGTGCATAATCTTTCTGACGTTCCGGCCTTGGGCATTTCTTATCTGGCCATGCGCTGGGCCCAGCGCCCCGCCGACGCCGAAAAAACGTACGGGTATCACCGCGCTGGGATTCTCGCGGCCTTCACCAACGCCACCGTGCTGGTGCTTTTGTCTCTATGGCTGGGATATGAAGCTGTCGAGCGCTTCCGCTCGCCCGTCGCGGTAGTCGAAACCTGGATGATCTGGACGTCGCTCGCAGCTCTCGCGGTCAATGGCGGCATCACTCTGGCTCTCGTGCGTGGCCGTGGCGATCTGAATTTGCGCAGCATTTTGGTTCACAATTTTGGCGACGCGCTTTCCAATATCGCCATCATCGTGGGCGCAATCATCATTCATATGACCGGCCTCCGTTGGATCGATCCTTTGTTGGGCGTCGCCATCGGCTTGTTGGTGTTGTGGTCCAGCATCGGGATTTTGCGGCAGTCCTCGCATATTTTGTTGGAAGGCCGTCCTCAAGGCATGAGCGTGGAAGACGTAGCGCGTGCCGTCCTCACCGTGCCGGGCGTGCAGGAAGTTCACGACGTGCATATTTGGTCGCTGGGAGACGCGCACAACGCGCTTAGCCTGCATGCACGCATCCCGGATATGCACCTCGACGAATGCGAACGCATTCTCTCTGACATTCAGGGAAAAGTAGCCGACAAATTCGGCATCGGCCACACCACCGTACAACTCGAACGCGCCGGTCTTCCAGCGCAATCCGGCTATGTCATGCCCGAGCCTTTCAAGAAGGTCGAATCAGTCTAACGCGGCAAGGTCAATATGGCGATTCGCGGATAGCTAGCATTTCGGAAGGGTTTTTTCGCTGGTCCTCCCAAAAAAAAGCGCCATTCATAACAATGGCGCTCCGAAACCCTCGCAAAGTAGGCTACAAATTCAGATCAGGCAGGGAAATTTACGCAGGAGAACGAAACGTTAACCCGCGTTCTTCATTAAATTGCTGTGTCGCCTTCAAGTCCAGCGTGTCGCGCGAAACGCTGCGCCGTGTTCCTTCACTGGAAATGTAGCGCAACGACCCTTGATCCCACGAATAAGCCACCGCAAAGAAAACCGTCCCGTCCCGCCTCACGAATACATATTCCGGAACATTAGCCTGCGGTCCTGGTTGCTCCGCCGGCGGACGATTTGCGCTACCCCGGTCATAAGGACGATCATCAGGCCCAGGACCTTGGTCTTCCGCATCGTCTACGGCTTGCCCGTCCCCGGGCACATCCCCGGAAATGTCCGGCCCAGTCGGCACGTAATACCCACCGCCATCAAAAAAAGGAAACAGCACTCCGAATTCGTTCCGTCGACCGCGGCCACGGTCCCTGTCTCGTCCAACGCCCGCGCGGTTCCCACGCGTCGCCGCCACATGCACAGCATCGAATCCAAGCCCCGGCACGTTGGAATCTTCTGAAAAGTCCAGGCCAGCTCCTCGGGAGCTTCTAAATTGTCGCGTGCGAGTGCTTGTACTTCCGTTGAAGCGGCCGGTTGCGCGCAAAGTGGTGCCAGCGCGCCGCGGCATAAGTTGTCCGCTGGGTGATCGTGGAATCGCCAAATGACTTCCCGGCGAACTCGTTATGTGCCCGGCAGCACTCCGCGCAGGGGCAGCCATGGCGCTCCCATGCGCTCCCGCTCCAGGGGCCACGCCGCCATTCGCACCCATACCTCCGCGGCCTTGTGCCGCCACACCATTTACATTCCCAATTAAAAGAATCGTTGCAAGACTTGCGAGAAATAGTACCCGGCCCATGTTGGTCACCTGCATACCTGCCGCCGAACGCCAGCGGTTCGAACCACTACTATTACCTATTTGATGCAACAACTTCAGGACTGGTTTCAGTATGCTCCTGTTACCACTGTAAACGGTGTAGATTCGCTTGGTTGAGGGGAAATGCCTGCCGCCCCGTCGCTGTATTTACTTAAATCAGGCCGGATCCAATACCGGTACGGTTAATACGCGTATGCCTTCAGGAACACAAAAACCACTACGCCGGTAATCGAGACGTACAGCCAAATGGGGAAGGTCAAACGCGCGATTCGGCGGTGCATCGCGAAGCGGCCGGTCAGCGAGAAAAAGAACGTCGTCAGCACCATGGGTAGAGCGACGACGGAGAGGATTACGTGGCTGGCTAATATAGAAAGGTACAGTGTGCGAACCGAGCCGTGGCCGGGGAAAATCGTATCGCCGTGGAGTGCGTGGTTCACGATGTAGCTGACGAGAAAAAGGGAGGAGAACGCGAAAGCCGTCAGCATGCTGTTGCGATGCGCCTGTAGGTTGTGATGTTTGATGAAATACAAGCCCACGCAGAGCGCAATGGCGCACAATCCGTTCAGAAGCGCGTTGAGGGCCGGCAAAAACATCCACCGCCCGGCGAAATCAGCCGAGGCATGATGCACGTACAGCAGCCACAGCAGGAATGACACAGCGAGGCCGCTCACCACTATGATCGCTCCGACTACCGGGCGCGGATTAATTTGAGCTTGTTCCATGGTCCCAATTGAATCACAAAATCTGTCTGGCAGCATGTAGAAGCGGAGGTTATTGAATATCTCCACTTGGCAACACTGTCTCTTCGCCGCTACTGGTTCGGCGGGTAGCCGCCCATTCGTGAGGCGCAAAGGGTTGTGAGCTGGGAGAAATTGCAACAACCAAATTCAAACCGGCCCACTAGCGCACCTGCAACGCTTCCCCGTTCTCCGGGGATGTGCTATAACCTTCGAACCGTGCAATCTATGACGAAGCAGGTACCGACGCACGACGTTCTCCAACCGGATCATTCGACGCAGTCTCCGAATGCTGCTACTTCCACGTCCGCGCCTTACGAACACGCTTCGCAATATTGTCCGGTGTGCTCGCAGCGGCTCGAATCTCGCCGTTGCAAGTTGATTTGTACGGTATGCGGTTATTACATGTCCTGCGCGGACTATTATTGATAAGCTTTGCGGCGCCGGTTCATCTAAGCCCGGAGCCCTTTTTTCGACGAGGAGGAAACTAAAGTGGCTTTGAAATTTACGAATCGCGAAGTGGACGGCGTGTCCGTGGTCGCCCTGGATGGCCGCATCGTGCTAGGTGAAGAGAGCAACGCACTGCGCGAACGGGTAAAGGCTTTAGTGGCCGAAGGCAAAAAGAAAATCGTGCTGAACATGGCCAATGTCACGTTCATCGACAGCGCCGGCCTCGGTACCTTGGTAGCCGCGCATCATAGCGCAAAGTCCCAGGGCGCCGCTCTCAAGCTCTGCCACTTGGGCGCCAAGTTCCAGGAAGTTCTGCAGATCACTAAGCTGCTAACGGTTTTCGACGTGTATAACAGCGAGTCCGAAGCCGTGGCCAGCTTCAAGTAAGCAAGTCGAACCCTTAAGCTCTCAGCTTTAAGCAAACGTCGCCACGGCTCTTGATCGCGGAAGCGCGAAGCCGCACGCCGTTTTTTCGTGTAGGGTTTTTGCGCGTCAAGACCCGCCGCCGTATTTCGCTTGTACCCTCAGGCCCGTTCCGGATCCACGCTGTACATGGTGATTCCGCTCATCAGCTTCGGATAAAAATCCGTCGCCTTTTGCGGCATCACTTCTCCCGCCGTGGCAATTTTTACCACTTCCTCTACGTCGCAAGGATTCAGCAAAAAAGCAATCTGTGCCGCGCCGCTATCCACCGCATCCAGCGCCGCCGCAGCTTCCCGCTCGTAACTAAGATTAGCTTCGGCCTTCACCGATTGCGGCGTGATGCCCAAGCCCGGCTCCAGAATTCCCTCATGCAACAGCACCACGTCCAGTTCTCGCTGCAACGGTGACACATTGTGTAGCAGTCGGCTCAAATCCGCCCCTTCGCGTAGCGTCAGCACGTAAAACGCGCGCTTGTGCTTGTCTGCCACCGCGGGATACACGCCAATGGCCCGCTTCCTTCGCGCTGCCGAGAACTTCCGCACAAACTCTTCGCGTGCCTTATCCTTCTCGCGGTCATCCACAAACGCGATGCTTTCCGCCGTAAACCACGGCTCCAGGTACCTGCGCAACTCGGGCCAATTGAACTCGCGCAGCTTCGCCACCACCCGGTGTGTCGGAAGAATAGTCAACCCCGCTCCCTGCGTATTGATAAAGGTCATCATGGCGCACTCGTAAGGAGCGTCCGCAATGGTCTTCCCCGTTAGCGTGCGGCGCTCATTGCGATAGTTCAACGCCGTCTCATAGCGGTGATGCCCGTCGGCGATCACCAATTTTTGGTCGGCGATCGCCTCTTGAATCGCGTTCACCCGTTCCGGATCGGAAATTACCCACAGCCGGTGCATCACTTCATACTCATCGGTCATCTCCGTCGCGGGAGCCGCCGACTTCTCTACTTCGTTCAATACCGCATCCACGTGTTTCTGCGCATCCGAATAAATCATGAACAATTGCCCAGTGGACATTTGCGTGTGCCGCAACAATTCCAGGCGATCCGCCTTTGGCCCTGAAAGCGTATGTTCATGCCGGTAAATCACACCGGCGGAATATTCTTCCAGCTGCCCGGCCCCGATAAATCCGCGCCGCGTGTGACGCTCATTCGTTCCCGGCACAGTATATTCCTGCGTGTAGCCATAAAACGCGGCCGCCGGATCCTGCACCACGATGCCGCTGCGGATCCACTCCTGTATCGCCGCAGCCGCTCGCGTGTACACGTTGTTGCCCGGACCATCGCTGGGATGCACCCGCCCCTTTTCTACGGTGATCAAATTGTGTGGATTGGCCGCGTAATACTTGTCCTGCATCGCCGGCGAAATTTTGTCATACGGTTGCGTAAGCACGTGTTCAAACGGGGCGTTTGCGGGGTTATAGCGGAACGCTCGAAACGGAAAAACCTTAGCCATGTAATCTCCGGAAAATGTTTTTGAATTGTAGTCGTCTAGTTTACGCGAAGTCGTCGCGCAACGTCGTCCTCGCCGCCGTGCGTAATTCGATTACGGCTAGACCACCTGCACATCCAGCAGCGCCACCCAGTATTGAACGGATTGCAGCACAAATCCGCAAAGGATCAGCGCAATGCCTAACACCCCAAGTGTGCGCGCCGGGAGTTTGTCTGCGTAGTATTCAATGTACGGATTCACAATAATTCCTACCGCCGTGACCAGTCCGGTCACCACTCCCACACGTACCGCAAACCGCCATGGATGCTCAAGATGCCGCGCGAAAATACTGCACCCTAACGCCGCGGCGCTGTAGCCCAGGGTTCGCAACACCGTTCCCCAAAATTGACTTTGCGTGAGGCGTGGCCGGCGGGCAGCCGCATAGTCCATTCCCGGCCGCATGCCGCGCGAATACGCAAGCACCTGACCAAGAGTGATTAGAATGCCGAAAGCCACCACAAATCGCAGCCCCACCATTGGATACAGTCCCGCGGCAAAAGCCGTCCCGCGTACCGCACTAAAAAAAGCTTCCCACGGTAACGAGTAATGACCTTCCTGCCGCGCCGCCCGGTTGAGTTCAATCGCCACCGTGACCCCCGTAGCTACACCGGAAACCACGCCAAAGAAAAATCCCAGCCCAATTGCATAGCCGAGACCAAATACGATCGAGTAGGTCACCGCTCTCGTAAGCAACCGCAGCGGCCCGTGTTCGCCGCCCAACAGATCGTAAGCAAGATACAGCGTGCCCAGCACATCAAGACACGTCGCCGCGATGCTCACGCTGGCCAGCAAGTGATGATCGATGGTATGCGCGAAATGCACGCGATGATTGTAGAAGGGAAGTTACTTCAACTTCAAAGTGAGTTTCCCTGCGTTTCTGTTTTTTTCCTAATGCTTTAGAATATTTAAATGCCAATGGCCACTCGAAATTTTCCCGCGGTTCGCGCTTTGATTTTCGATCTCGACGGCACGCTCATCGATTCGAAACTCGATTTGGTCCATTCCGTAAACGCCACGCTTCGCAAACTAAATCGCCCGGAGTTGCCGGAAGAAACCATCTCCAGTTACGTCGGCAATGGCGCCCCTGTTCTGGTCGCTAAATCCCTCGGCCAGGACGTGAATCCCGAAGAACTCGATCGCGCGCTGAAATTTTTCCTTTCCCACTATGAACAACACAAAATGGACAACACTTGCGCCTATCCCGGCGTCCCCGAAGCATTACGCGAACTTTCCGCCATGCCTATGGCGGTGCTTACCAATAAGCCCGTGCGCATCAGCGTGCGCATACTGAACGCTCTCGGACTCTCCAAATATTTTCGCGCCATCTACGGCGGAAACAGTTTTGCAACCAAAAAGCCGGATCCCCTGGGTGTAAACACCATCCTTCGCGAATTCAGCACCCAACCGAGTGAAGCAGTGCTCATCGGCGATTCTGAAGTTGACGTGCAAACCGCCCGCAATGCAGGCATTCTTTCCGCCATTGTGAATTACGGCTTCGGTATGCATGATCGCATTGCTCATCCAGCCGACCTGTACCTCGACCGCCTCATCGATATCGTCCCGGCCCTCACGGCAACGCATTCGTGATCTCGAGTGACTCGCGCTTGCGTTCCATCGCCGCGCTTGGCAGACTCAGCCAGTGCTCATCGGCATATTTTCTGAACTGGACGCGCCCGGCGGCGTTCAACGCGCCAGTCGCCACATTGCAGCCGTCCTCACCGAGTTTGCCGCGAGCCGCGCCATGGAATGCCGCCTCTTCAGCCTCAATGACTCCCCGGAACTTCACCGCATGTCCGTAGGTGGCCGCGAGTTTGTTTTCACCGGTTGCGAGCGCGCCAAGGGCCGCTTTGCCGCCACCGCTTTTCGCACCGCTCGCCGCCACGCCAGACTGGTGATCGCCGGTCATCCAAATTTGGCCCCGGTTACCCAGACGATGCGACTGGCCGCGCCGCGCATGAAGACAATTATCTGCACGCACGGCATCGAGGTATGGGAGCCCTTGTCCCCCGTGCGAAGGCGTTCCTTGCGGCGCGCAAACCTGGTCCTTGCGCCGAGTCAAAGTACCGCCCAACATGTCATCACTCAGCAGAAAGTAAAGCCTGAGCGTGTCCGCGTTCTCCCTTGGGCCCTGGATCCGGAATTTGAAGCCATTCTTCCCGGCGCATCAAAAGCGCCTGTTCCTCCCGGTTTTCCCACTGGCCGCGTAGTTCTCACCGTCGGCCGCTGGCTCGCCACGGAACGCTACAAAGGCATGGACACGCTCATCAACACGCTACCGCGCTTGCTCCCGCGCTGGCCCGAATTGCAGCTAGCCATGGTTGGTGAAGGAGATGATCGCGATTGGCTCGAAGATCTTGCCGAAAAAAATGGTGTGCGCCCTCATGTACACTTTCTCAGCGGACTTTCCTACTCGCAACTGGCCACCTGCTACTCGGCATGCGAAATTTTTGCGCTGCCTAGCCAGGCCGAAGGTTTCGGCCTCGTGTATCTGGAAGCCATGGCCTGCGGCAAGCCGGTCATTGGCGGCGCTCATGGCGGCGCGCCGGAAGTGATCCTCGATGGAGTCACCGGATACCTCGTGCAGCATGGCGACGCACCGCAGCTTTCCACCGCGCTTGAGACGCTGCTATCCGATCCAGCTCTCGTTCGCGAGATGGGCGCGCGGGGCTGCCAGCGTGTGGAGCACGAATTCCGCTTCAGCGTTTTTGCTAAAGCGCTAAAAAAAGTCCTTCGCGAACAATGCGAATCCTGAACGTCACCGAAACCTACGCTCCTTTCCTGGAATTTGGCGGTCCTCCCGTAAAAGTGCGCGCCTTGGCGCAAGGTCTGGCACGACGCGGGCACGCCGTAAACGTGCTCACTGCGGATTGGGGCCTTGAAAAGCGCTTGCATCATCATTCCGAACCGGATCTTCAAGCTCTCGGCTGGGACCGTTCGCCTTTCGGTTGGCGGCACACTGAAGAAGGTGTCCAATCCATTTATCTGCCCAGCTGGTTTCGCTATCGCGCGCTAAGCTGGAATCCGGCGGTCAAGCGCTACTGCCGCGCGCGCCTGCAGAATTTTGATCTTGTCCACATTTTTGGCATTTACGATCTCCTCGGATATGCAGTGGCCGCCGCAGCTCGATCACGAAACATGCCTTACGTCGTCGAACCCATCGGCATGTTTGTGCCGATTGTCCGGAACGTATGGCTGAAACGGATGTATCATTATTTTGTTGGTCAGCGATTATTTGCCGGCGCCAGCACGGTCATCGCTACCTCAGACCTGGAGGTTCAGGAGTTGGCTGCCGCTGGCGTCGCACCCCAGAAAATCGTGCTTCGTCGCAATGGTGTGGAGTCGCCCGCTTCTTGGCCGCTGCGAGGCAAATTCCGCGCCTCTCTCGAGATTCCTGAACAGGCCAAGCTGATTTTGTTTTTGGGCCGCTTGTCGCCGAAGAAAAGTCCGGAATTATTACTTCAGGCTTTCGGGAAACTTCCACAACGAATTGGGGAGCATACTTTGATGTTGGCGTTTGCCGGACCGGATGACAGCTCCATGCAACAGCATCTTACCGCTGCCGCTTCCAGACTCGGCATATCTTCGCGCGTGAAATTTTCAGGCCCATTGTATAGCGATGATAAGTGGGCGGCCTACCGTGACGCCGATGTTTTTGTGCTGCCATCGCAAAATGAAAACTTTGGCAATACCGCCGCCGAAGCCGTCGCCGCAGGAACACCGGTGGTAGTAACGCAGCAATGTGGCATTGCTCCGCTGGTTAAAGATGTCGCTGGCTTAATGGTTGCCCACGACGAAACATCTGTTGCAAACGCACTGGAGCGTTTGCTGCGCGATCCACAACTTCACGCAAAATTCGTTTCCGGTTGCGTGGAGCTCACTTCCCGCCTCAGCTGGGAAGAACCTGTATCGCAAATGGAGACTTTGTATGCCACTCTAACGACGCTGGCGGTTTCCAGCGTCGTATCCCGGTCCATGGAGTAATCAGTGCCCGCTGTGAGCCCCAGGCAAGTGGCCATCTTTCGCGTACTCTGGCGAACTGTAAATGTTCTGCTGGTCGCTTCATTGTTATTTGTCGGCTATTCCACAGTTTGGGAATATTCCGTGCGTCGCTACCTCAAGGGGTTCTCAGACGCCATTCTTCCTAGCCCCGCCACGCCCGAAGAAAAAATCGATTCCATCCTGACCTGGATTCGCAGTGGCGCTCCTCGCCCCGCGGCTCTTAACGTCGACGAACTTTCCATCCGCGATCCCGAAAACACCTTGAATTACAGCCAACTGCTCACCATTTGCGGCACCGCTACCAATGCTTTCTTGAATCTCTCCCGCAGCGCCGGCCTCGCCTCTCGACGTCTCCTGCTACTCACTCCCGAACACACTACCAAGCATGTAGTCGCCGAAGTGTTCGTGAATGGACGCTGGATTATCGTGGATCCCACATACCGGATCATCCTGCGCGATGCGCAAGGCCATACGCTTACGCGCAAGGATTTGCAGAATCCCCCCACATTCACACAAGCTACCGGCGGCATCCCTGGCTATCTTCCCAGTTATAATTATGAAAAGTTCGCGCATGTTCGTCTCGCGCGCCTGCCCCTTGATGGTCTCGCCCTGCGCTACTTCCTGCGCAGGGTTTATCCCACCTGGGATGAAGATTTCGACTGGAGTCTGCTGCTCGAGCGCGAATCATTCTTTTTTCTTTTCGTCTCTTCCTTGATCTCCATTTTTTTCTTTATCTTCCGCCTTCTGCTCGCCTGGTACGCCGACCATCGTTTGCGCGTGCCCCGGTTTCACTTCCGCCGCCACATTGTTCGCGCTGGGGCTACCTTTTTCTCTCCTCCTGAGATAGAAGAATAGGGTGTGCGGAATTTGCGGCGCCGCTTTCGCTACTCCTAAACAAAACACCGAATCGCGAGTGCGCGTTATGACCGCGGCGATGTCTCACCGTGGTCCCGACGGGGAAGGCTTCCTCACGAACGAACCACGCGTGCCGGGTCTCGCTTTGGGCATGCGTCGATTGTCCATTATCGATTTGCCTGGCGGTCATCAACCGATTTGGAACGAAACTCGCGATGTCGCCGTTATTTATAACGGCGAACTCTACAACTATCGCCAGTTGCGTGACGCCCTTATACTTTGCGGCCATCGCTTCGCCACGCAGTCCGACACCGAAATCCTCGTCCATGCCTGGGAAGAGTGGGGCGAAGATTGTCTCGCTGAGTTGCGCGGCATGTTTGCCTTCGCTCTGCTCGATTTGCGCCGACGCCATGCCGCCGTACCCGTGCTTTTTCTCGCGCGTGACCCGCTGGGCATCAAGCCCTTGTACTACACGCAGACTTCGGATGGCTTCGCGTTCGCTTCGGAAGTGCGCGCCTTGCTGGCCTCCGGCCTATGCCCGAAACAAATTTCGCAGGACGCACTTACCGCTTATCTGCTTTTCGGCAGCGTTTCTGAGCCGGGCACTCTTCTCGACGGTGTTTTCTCTCTGCCTCCCGGCCACAAAATGATGACGTACATTCCTGAGCGCCGCCGCGTTCCTCGCGCTCGACCCTGGTACGACGCTACCCGCAGTTCCGCCGCGCGTGATCCCCATCGGCCCAGGGAATTTTCTGCCGCCGCGGGTCTTTTGCGCCCGCTTTTAAAAGATGCTGTCGAAGCTCACCTCATCGCCGACGTTCCGGTGGGACTATTTCTTTCCAGCGGGCTCGACTCCAGCGCCATCGCCATGCTGGCGGGCCGCGCCAAAGCGGGCATCCAGAGTTTCACGCTGACATTTCCAGGAACAACCTTCGACGAAGCCGCCCTCGCCCGCGTTGTCGCGGACCGCTGCGGCTCGCAGCACACTGAAGTCCCGCTGGACGGCGCTGCAATTTTGTCGCGAATCGATGAGGCCCTCGTCGCCCTCGATCAGCCCACCATGGACGGCATCAACACCTATTTTGTTTCCTGGGCTGCACGCCAGGTAGGATTGAAAGTTGCTCTTTCCGGATTGGGCGGCGACGAGCTCTTCGCCGGCTACTCTACCTTCTCCGACGTCCCGCGTTTAAATAAATTGGCGCAAACCGCGAAGCTTCTGCCGGCGCCCCTTCGGCGCGCCCTGGCGCCTATGTTGCGCGGCCTTCTCGGAGCCGGAAAATCAGACGCCGCTTCTAAAGCCGCAGCCGCGTGGACCGATCCTCACGTTTTGCCGCACCTGTATTTTTTCGCGCGCGCTCTATTTCCGCCCGGTGGCCGCCTGAACGACCTTGTCGATCCGCGCTTTCGCGTCAGCGCCATCGGCGCCGATGGGGTCACACTCGATCCCACCTGGCTCGCATGGTTCCAGCGCGTCGCCGATGAAGCCGCAAAATTAGAGCCTATTGCGGCAATTTCCTGGCTCGAAATGCGCACCTATATGGCCAGCACTTTGCTGCGCGACACCGATTCCGTCAGCATGGCACGCTCGCTGGAAGTCCGCGTTCCTCTGCTCGATACTCCGCTGGTCGAATTTGTGAGCGCCTTGCCTGACGCCGCGCGCCGCAAGCAAGGCTCGCAGAAAGCTCTTCTCGTCGAAGCTCTTCGCGACTTGCTGCCTCCGGAAATTCTCGCGCAGCGCAAGCGCACCTTCACGTTGCCATGGGAAGAATGGTTGCGCGGCCCGTTACGCGCTCGCCTCGAGACTAGTTTCGCTTCGCCGTCTTCCAGCCTGGCTCAGCATTTACATTTCGACGGAGTTCGCGCGGTGTGGAATGATTTTCTCGCCGGCAAAACTTCCTGGTCCCGCCCGTGGTCGCTTTACGTTTTAAATGAATGGTGCCGCCGCCATCTTCCTGCATAAGCTCGTTGCCTAAGGTAAACTGGTCCTCATTCCATGAACATTCTCGGAATTAATGCTTACCACGGCAACGCTTCCGCCGCGATAGTGTGCGACGGTCAATTGATCGCCGCCGTGGAAGAAGAGCGCTTCAATCGCGTAAAGTATGCCGCCGGTTTTCCCGCGCAGGCCATCCGCTTCTGCCTCCAGGAAGCCGGTCTGACTCTTGCGGACATTGATCATGTCGGTATTCCACGTAATCCCTACGCGCGCCTCTTCACCAAATTAATTTATTCCTTGCGCATGCCTTCCTTCGCGCGTCAACGTGCCAAAGTTCTGGCTACCTTTACTGGCATCCCCGAGGCCCTCGCCGCTGCCTTTGGCGCTGACCCGCAAAAATTAAAAGCTAAATTTCATCGCATCGAGCATCATCAAGCCCATCTGGCGAGCAGCTTTTTTGTTTCCCCCTTCGAGAGCGCCGCGCTTCTCTCCGCCGATGGCCTGGGCGATTTTGCCAGCACCATGTGGGGCATTGCTCAGGGCGGCCGCATGAACATCCACGGCGCGGTCGCGTTTCCTCATTCGCTGGGACTTTTTTACAGTGCCGTCACCCAGTATCTCGGTTTCCTGAAATTTGGCGATGAATACAAAGTGATGGGCCTCGGCGCTTATGGCCAGCCCGCTCATCTTGAAGCCTTTCGCGACATCGTCCGGTTCGATGAAAATTCCGGCGCCAACGGTTTCCGTCTCGGCCTCGACTATTTCACCCACCATCGCACTGGGCCGGAAATGAGCTGGGCGGAAGCCGACAAAACTCCGACTCTCGGCAAATTATTCTCTCCGGAATTGGCTCGCCACCTCGGACCGGTGCGCCATCCTGATGAACCCCTCGAGCAGCGCCACCGTAATCTGGCTTCCTCTCTGCAGGCGCGTCTCGAAGAGGTTTATCTCGGGATGTTGCGCAAGCTCGCCAAAGCTACAGGCATGAAGTCGGTGTGTCTCGCTGGGGGCGTGGCTTTCAACTGCGTTGCTAACGGAAAAATTTTTGACTCCACCGGTTTCGAGCAAATCTACGTTCATCCCGCTGCTGGTGATGGCGGCCTCTCCGTGGGAGCGGCGTTCTACGTGTGGAATCAGATTCTAGGCAAGCCTCGCTCGTTCGTGATGAATCACGCGTACTGGGGCCCTGGATATTCACGCGACCACGTGCGTCAATCTATCGATTCCAGCGCCCTTGCGCGTAACGGTTATTCGGTCGCCGAACTCTCCGAGCCGGAGCTCATGCGCAACACTGCGCAAATTATTGCGGATGGAAGAATTCTCGGCTGGTTTCAAGGTCGTGCGGAATGGGGACCGAGGGCACTTGGCAATCGCAGCATCGTTGCCGATCCGCGGCGTCCGGAAATGAAAGAAATTCTCAATCGCCGCATCAAGCATCGCGAAATCTTTCGTCCCTTCGCGCCCTCGATTCTCGCCGAATCCACCGGCGATTATTTCGAAAAATCTCATCCTTCACCGTTCATGACCCTCGCGTATTCTGTACGCCCCGAGAAACGCGACAAAATTCCCGCCCCAACTCACGTGGACGGCACCGGCCGCTTGCAAACCGTCACGCGGGAAGCCAACCCGCGTTACTGGCAGCTTATTAAAGCGTTTGAAATTCTCACCGGCGTTCCCGTGGTGCTCAACACCTCCTTCAACGACAACGAACCCATCGTCTGCCGCCCTGAAGAAGCCATCGATTGTTTCCTGCGCACCCAAATGGACGCCTTGGTCCTCGGCGGCTTCCTGATCACTCGCCAGTAACCGGAGTTGCGGTCATTCCCCCGAAACGCGAATCTCCTGAAATCGACTGGTGATTTATAACATCCGAAATCCCGGGCACTGCTACTCCTCGCCATACCTGTACAATCTGCCCATGCGCATTTTGTTTTTGAATCTGTATTTTCCGCCGGATACTTCGGCCACCGCGAAATCCGCAGAATCCATGGTCCACGCGCTGGCGCAAACACATGAAGTCACCGTTCTGTGCGGCCGCCCATCCTATGATCCAACCGAACGCCGGCCGTGGAAGCTGTGGCAAACAGAACGGCTCAGTAGCAAGACGGGGCAATCAATCGACGAAACCGCCCGCGAACCCGCCACCTTCACGGTTGTTCGGGTAGGTTCCACCGACTACCCACGCATAAAAATGAACCGCCGCGTTCTGAATTACTTCACCTACGTTAAGATCGCCTTCTGGCGTGCTCTTTTTATTCCTTGCGATATTATCTTTGCGATGACCGATCCGCCGTTCAACGGCATCGTCGGCGCATTGCTCTCCGTACTAAAACGCAAGCCTCTTGTATATGACATTCAAGACCTTTATCCCGACATGGCTGTCGCCGGCTCAATTGTTCAGCCCGGCCTTCTCACGCGATTCTGGGAACGCCTTCATCGTTGGGCCCTGCGCCGTGCCGCTCGGATCATCGTATTGGGCGACGACATGCGCGCGCGCGTCATTGCCAAGAGCTCCAAGGGCCGCAATGAAAGCGCCCCTGCCAAAGTTTTCATCGTGCGCAGCGGTATCGATAGCCCTAACCCTCAATCACTGGCGCCTCTTCTAAATCCCGACGTAACCCGCGCCATCCGCAGAAATTTTCGCTCTGTACTTCTCCACGCCGGCAATTTAGGTTTTTACGGCGCGTGGGACACCATCATCGCCGCCGCGCGCAAACTCGAAAACGAAAACATCGGATTTGTTTTTGTCGGTGATGGGGCCGAGCGATCCCGCCTGGAAAATCTGGCAGCTGGCGCCACCAATGTGCGCTTCTTGCCTTTCTTCCCCAACTCCGACCTTCCCTCGGTCCTCGCCGCCCCCGACGCCCACATCGTCACCATTAAGCGCGGTCTCGAGGGTGTCGTCGTTCCCAGTAAAATGTTCGGCATCATCGCTGCCGGAAAACCCATCATCGCCGTCGCCGCCCCCGAAACTGACGTTGCCGCCCTGGGCCTGCGGCACGGATTTGCCATCTGCGCCGATCCCAACAACGCCGACGAACTAGCCTCCAGCGTCCGGCGCATCGCAGCGGATCCCGCAGCCCTCGCCGCCATGGGCCAAGCCGCCCGCGAAACAGCAGCCAAGTATTCCCGCGTCAAGGAATTACAGACTCTCACGACTATTGTCGAAGGCTTGGGACGGCGTCCGTAGAGCCACAAACAGCGCCCGCCAACCGCTGAAATGGGCGCTCACACCTGTGTTAATTAATTCGATATTACCAAGAACTTACTACAGCACTTTACGGACTTGTAGCCCGCTAATTTACCCAGTATGGTAATTACGCTGCGTGGGGCAGCGATTTTACCTTGGGAGCCGGATACCCAATCCGGCAAAAAAACTGTGAACGCGGTTTCCTCTCTCGGGCCGCCGTTTACTTCCATTTCATGAGGTTGCATGGCCGCAGGCCTGCTCGCGTTTTTCGTCGCGCTAATTGCATCTCTATTGCTGGTGGTCCCCGTGCGCGCCTTGGCGCTGCGTGTCGGCATGGTTGATCTGCCCGGACCGCGCAAAGTTCATCTGAGTCCCATCCCGCTACTTGGCGGCTTGGCTATGTATGGGGCGGTGATGATCGCCGTGCTATTCGTTTTCGATGGACCCGCGCGCGCGCAGATTGAAGGAATCCTCGCGGGCGCCTCGCTGGTCGCTGCCGTAGGCATCCTTGACGATCGCGGCTGGCTCCATCACCAGGTAAAACTTTTCGTCGGTATGCCGTTAGCTGCCGTGATCTTGCTGATCACCGGCATCCACGCACAAGTTTTCGGCGTCTTGGTCGGGGGACGCAGCGGCTATATTCTCGACGCCGTTTTAACCGTCGTCTGGGTGGTGGGCATCACTGCTTCATTCAGCATTCTTGATCACATGGACGGCCTGTGCGCCGGAATAGCCGCCGTAGCATCCGTCTCCTTTGCCATAATCGCTTATTTGAATGGTCAGACTTTCGTCGCTACGCTGGCCGCCGCGGTTCTGGGAGCCGCCACTGGCTTTTTACGGTGGAACTTCAAGCCCGCCAAAATTTTTATGGGCGACGGCGGCGCGATGTTTCTCGGGTTCCTGATGGCTACCTTGGCGTTGAAGCTGCGTTTGGAGCACGCTGCGCCACTCGCCAGTTGGCTCGTTCCGATTTTGATCCTGGGAGTGACCATTTTTGACACCACCCTTGTCACCATTTCCCGGGCGCGCCGCGGATTGCTGCCCTTCGCGACGCCGGGAAAAGATCACGCCGCTCATCGCTTGTCCAACCTGGGCCTCGGCTATCGCGGCTCGGTGCTCTCGCTTTATCTCCTCGGCGCGTTCAGCGGGGCTACCGCCTTGCTAGTCAGCTATCTGCCTTCGCAGGGTGCCGCCATCGTTGGCGTTATCACCCTCGTTCTCATCTTTGCGGGCGTGGCTTATCTGGAACGCGCCCCGTACGAACGCCAGCACAAAGACGCAACTCCCGCGGAAAAGTCACCGCTGAACCAGTTTGCCGATTGATATTGCTTGGTAGACCTGGTTAGTTTGACACGCCAAATTGACCGACAGCAGCAGCCTGGATTAACCGCAAATGAATCTAGCGATGAAGTTTGGTGTGTGCCATGGGTGGAAAAAATTGTATTCTCTGCTCTGCTTCTTTGTCCCGTGAATTTTCGCTATACTCTCAGTGGGCGTCCTATCCCACTCAACGCGTAATTCCCCTAAGGGCGGACCAAAGGGCCATACCATTTCTATTGTGATTTCGAGCTAAAGCGTCAAGACACCCGCGTCGGTTGGGGCAAATCAAACGGTGGCAGACCTAAATGAAAATTCCTGGCGGCGCCGGGAAGACGGTGAAGTAATTGTCGTCGGCGGTTCCGCCGCGGGGTTATACACTGCCGCTGCCGTAGCGCGGGGCGGTCGCCGGGTTCGCGTCCTTGAAGCGAAGCCGTGCTTTGACCCTCCTGATCGCACACTGATCGTCACCAGTCATTTCCGTAACCAGCTCGGCGCCACCGCCCGCGAAAGCATCATCAATGAAATTCGGCGCTTCGAACTGTATACCGACGGACGTTCCGCGCAGATTGCTCTATCCAAGCCCGACCTGATCATCGAGCGTTCCCGGCTGATCCCCGCACTCGCACGCGAGGCTCAGGCATCCGGCGCAAAGTTATCGTTTGACACGCGGTTCCTGGGCATGGGCCGCAATTCCAGCGGGCTGCGCCTGGAAACCGAAACAGGCGGCCGGCGAGAAGAATTGCACGCCGCCAGCGTCGTGGGCGCCGACGGTGCCACCAGCAGGGTCGCACGTACGGCCGGCTGGCCGCCGATCGAAACCGTCCCGTTGATGCAAGCCATCGTACGCTTGCCGAAAGATTGCCCCGCCGACACCACTCGCGTCTGGTTTGTTCCCGACGATACTCCTTATTTTTATTGGCTGGTTCCGGAATCCTCCGAACGCGGGGCGCTCGGCGTGATTGGCGAACAGGGAAGCGACACCAAGCGCCGTTTCGAACGCTTCCTCGAAAAGAAGCATCTCGAGCCGCTCGAGTGGCAGGGCGCGCGAATCCCCGTTTACCGCAAGTGGGTGCCGGTCCGCAAGCGTGTGGGCAACAGTGACGTCTATTTAGTGGGCGACGCCGCGGCCCAAGTGAAAGTTTCCACCGTGGGTGGCATCGTAACCGGTTTTCGCGGGGCTCTGGGTGTGGCGCAATCCATTCTACACCGTGGCCGCAGCGCTGAATTGCGCGCACTGCGCCGTGAATTGAGCACTCATTGGCTTATCCGCCGCACGCTCCACCATTTTCAACAGAAAGATTATTCCCAGCTCGTTGACCTCTTGGACGCCAGCACTCGCGCGTCCCTTGGCGAGATTAACCGCGACGAATCCACCCGCCTGCTTTGGAGCGTAATTCGCCGCCAGCCGCAACTGGTGCTTCTGGGGCTGCGCGGACTGCTGATGGGCAAGCGAAATTCGTAACCCAAAGTTTCTGACGACGGTAAAATCGCAATCGTGCTATCGGCAAAGCACCTTTCACAGCCGGTAGTCCATAAATTTGAAAAACGTGCGAATGACTGGGCGATCCTCAATCTCATCAAGATCGAAAGGGTCCAAATTGCAATGGAGAGTCGAGTATCGGACACTCCTAGCTCTCCTCGCCATTCTTTTCCTATGTAACGCTATGTCTTTCGCGACAGAAACGTGGTTCAGCCAGCGGATAGCCTGGAAATATGGAAAAGAGGGTTTGGCATGGAAAACGACCATCAATCGTCCGAATGGCCAAGAAGAGTATCAGTTAAGCTTGCAACCGCTCTGGGCGCTGGAAGGCGGTGTTGTCGCGCTTGAAATCGTTGTTGCGCGCCCAGGACAGCCGGACGTGAATATCCTTGGAAAAAGAGAAAACGGTGTCGAATATCCGTTCGTCATCACCGTAAAGGAACTTAAAAATGGACTGGCGCACTCGAAATTCCTAGCAGTACGAAGGCTACTGGCTGATGACATTGCTCTGAATATTAAGATTGAACACTTTCGGCTTGGAAGCGGCTTGGGAAGCGGCAGCACATACTGCTCTAAATGCAAGAACCTTCAAGAGATTTCGATGTGGATTATTGTAGAGAGCAAAAAAGAGTAGTCATAATCCTGTTGCGACAACGAAGTCTCATAATTGGACTACGACGACTGAATTATCGGAAAATGACCCGCTACCAGCCAGTACCCTGCCAATCTGCGCGCCATTCTGCGATGATAATAGCCAGTCTGTTTAGCGCAATTTCCCCGCGCTTTCCACTTTGCTTAAAGGGAGTTTGGCCTTGCATATTTGCGTAATCGGGTGTGGTTATGTGGGACTGGTGACGGCGGCGTGCCTCGCGGAAGCGGGTCACGAAGTAATTTGCACGGATATCGATTCCGAGCGCATCGCCAAGTTGAATGCCGGTATTGTTCCCATTTACGAACAGCATCTCGATACCATCCTCGCATCCGCGCGCAAAGCGGGCCGCATTTCTTATACTTCCGACGCGGGAGAAGCCATCCGCGCCGGCGAAGCGATTTTTATTTGTGTTGGCACGCCTCCCAGGGAAAATGGCGAAGCCGATCTCTCCGCCATTGACCATGTCGCGCGTCAAATTGCCGAAGAAGCCCAATCGTCAAAACTCGTCATTGAGAAAAGCACTGTCCCCGCGCGTACTGGATTCGAGGTGCAACGCGCGCTGGGCGCATATTCGCGCAATGGCGACATCAAATTTCGCGTGGCTTCCAATCCGGAATTCTTGCGTGAGGGCACCGCGGTGGCGGATTTTTTTCATCCCGACCGTATCGTAGTCGGCGTCGAAGACGATACTTCCGCCTCGCAGTTGCGTGAGATTTACGAACCAATCCTCGAACATCGTTTCCATTGTCCGGTGCACCAGGGCAAATGCCCCGCCGAACACAAAGCGCCTTTTCTGGTCACCACCATCAATAGCGCCGAGCTCATAAAACACGCCTCTAATTCTTTCCTCGCGCTAAAAATAAGCTACGCCAACGTAATCGCCGATCTCTGCGAGAAAATTGGCGCCAACGTGGATGAAGTCACCTACGCCATGGGTCTCGACCCGCGCATCGGCGGCCAATTCCTTAAGGCCGGACTAGGCTTTGGCGGCTTTTGTTTTCCCAAAGACGTGCAGGCTTTCATTCATCTTTCCGCTTCTGTGGGTGTTGAATTCGACATCCTCAAAGCCGCCGAAAAGGTCAATAAGCAACGCATCGACCGTTATTTCGAAAAGGTGCGCAAGGCTTTATGGATTCTGAAAGGCAAACGCATCGCCGTGCTGGGCCTGGCATTCAAAGCCAACACCGATGACATCCGTTTTGCCCCCGCGCTGGAAGTTGTAAAGCGCCTGGTCCACGACGGCGCTCATGTACGCGCCTGCGACCCGGAAGCAATGGACCATGCAAAAACTTTGTTTCCGCAGCTGCAATATCATGAGGATCCCTACGAAGCTCTGCGTGACGCGGACGCTGCCCTGATCTGCACCGAATGGGATATTTTTCGTACCGTTGATTGGGTTCGCGCCGGGAAACTGATGTCTCGCAAGCTGGTCATTGATGGAAGAAATTTGTATTCGCCCGCGGTCATGCGCGAATTGGGCTTCGAATATTATTCTTTTGGCAGGGAAGCGCTCAGATTCGGAAGCACAGCCTTCGGTTCATAATCGTAAATCAGGCGCTTTGCTGCCGTGAGAACTCCTGTTTGAAATACGCGAGGGTGCGTTTCAATCCTTCTTCCAGATTTATTTTCGGTTCCCATTTCAGGATGCGCTTCGCTTTGCTGATGTCCGGGCAGCGCCGCTTGGGATCATCTTGCGGAAGCGGCTCAAAAATAATCTGCGGCACATTATCGAAATGCTTGCGGATGCGTTCCGCGAACTCCAGTATGGTGATCTCCTGCGGGTTGCCGATATTTACCGGCAGGTGTTCGTCCGACAGCATCAATTTATAAATTCCATCTATTAAATCATCCACGTAACAAAAACTACGCGTCTGTCTTCCATCCCCGTAAATCGTCAGCGCTTGCCCGCTGAGCGCCTGATATACAAAGTTAGGCAAAGCTCGCCCGTCGTTCAGGCGCATCCGCGGTCCATAGGTATTAAAAATCCGCACAATACGCGTATCCACTCGGTGATGCCGGTAATACGCCATGGTCATCGCTTCGGAGAATCGTTTGGCTTCATCGTATACCGAACGTGGCCCCACGGAATTGACGTGCCCCCAGTACTCTTCTTTCTGCGGCGACATTTCCGGATCGCCATAGCATTCGCTGGTCGAAGCCATGAAAAATTTTGCGTTCTTACGTAACGCCAGCTCCAGCGCATTTTGCGTTCCGATCGATCCCACCATCATCGTGGCGATAGGGTGCTTCAAATAATCGGGAGGACTCGCGGGCGAAGCGAAATGCAGCACATAACCAACTTCGCCATCCACCTGTAGCGCGTCGCTATTGCTGACATCCTCAATTTCCAATTTAAATTTCGCGTTCTTGGACAGATGCTGGACATTTTCAGCTGTCCCGGTAATGAAATTATCCACCGCCAGCACTTCCCAGCCCTCGGTAAGCAACCGGTCACACAAATGCGACCCCAGAAATCCCGCCCCACCCGTGACTACCGCTCGCATTCATCCTCCAAAAATATCAGTTCGCCAGTGTAGCCTGCGCTCCACCGATTGACCACCTCGGCATCGCAAGTTACGATGCCCTCACCCTCATGACTTTTGGTAATAATTTTGCGCCTGCGACCGTAACGTCCCGCCGTTACACCCGTCATTCCAGTGGTCTCGGCCTTTTACTCCTGCTCGCGTTTATATTCTGTTTCTTTTACGTGGGCCGCTGGCTCGTCGTCGAAGATCCCCTGGACCACGCTCAGGCCATCGCGGTCCTCAGCGGCCGTATGCCTCTTCGGGTCCTGGAAGCAGCCAAACTCTATCGCGCCGGCTACGCTCCGGAGGTCTGGCTCACGCATTCCACCGAACCAGGCAAATCGCTGCAAGAAATGGGATTGAAATATCTGGGCGAGGAAGATTACAACCGCGAAATTCTCATTCACGAAGGCGTGCCGCCCCCCGCCATTCACGTACTCGAGCCGCCCATTCTCAACACCGCGGACGAAATCGTCGCTATCAAATTCGCTTTGAACGCCGCGCCTCTGCACACCGTGATCATTGTTACCAGCAAGCCGCACACGCGCCGCGTGCACACCCTGTGGCGCACGCTGACTCACGGCGAAGGACGCATTATTGTGCGCGCCCCGTCAGCGGACCCGTTCGATGCGCGGCATTGGTGGCGCAATACCACCGACGCCTTGGATGTAGTCAGGGAAATTCTTGGCCTGCTGAACGCCTGGGTTGGCCTGCCGCTTCGTCATTCATAATTACTAGCCTTGATTACAGTCGCGCAAATATAGATTTCGCCCACGGCGGCGCGGCTAAAAAAATAAAAATCGTTTCCGCGGTGATTGTGCTCGCTCATCTTGCAACTCCGGCACGTGTGGCAAGTCGCGCCCTTCGAAAGCGGCCTTCGGATTATCTATGAACAATGCGCGGGCCTTGTCTTCTCCAAATGCTTTCGCCACCACATGAAACGCCGGCCGCAATTGGATAGGCCTCGAGCTGGTATTGTGCGCATCACTACACACAAAATGAATCAGGCCCGCTTCAATCCATCGCATCGCATCTTTCTGCGCCGCCGGGCCAAACCGCCCCATCAATGCCCCGCCGGTCACTTGCCCGTAACACCCATGACCTATCCAGGTAATCAGCCGTTCTGGCCGCAATCGCAATAATCGATTGCGCTCCGGATGCGTCACAATCGGACGGATTCCCCCCAACTGTATCTCATGCAAGGTCTGGTCCATCGCTGGTGGGATGGCAATCTCGTTAAATTCCACCAGCAAATAATCCTTTTGATTCACGCAGAAGCGCGGCGCCTGCAGCTTCAACGCCGCAATATTTTCTGGATTCATGTGAAAATCGCATCCCGTGGCCAGCGTCAGCCGGTCCCCGACTTCGGTTTGCAGCTCTTTGCATAACGCCCGAATTTTCGGGTAATCAAAAAAGTGTGTGCTATTCGAGTGCGGCGTCGCCACCAGGTGGGTGGTCCCATCGGCGATGGCCGCGTTGGCCATTTCCACCGATTCCTCCATTGTTTCTGGTCCGTCGTCCACTCCCGGCAAAATGTGGCAATGCAAATCAATCATAGTGGGGCGTACCGGTGGTCTCCGCTCTCTATTTTAATCTTCGCTCATCCGGCCGCCCAGTACCAACGCCCACGTAGAAGGCCGTAAACAAGCTGTAAACACCTCTGCACTCAGCTTGGTTTTGTCCTCGCCGAAACTGTTATATTTACTGTGTACGTGCCGCCGAGCTTGTGGCCTTGTAACCTCAATAAACCGCCGCAGTAGCGGATTAAGAGAAAATTTCAAACATCAAACGAGGAAGACGACGAACTCATGCCAACCGACCGGAAACCCGAATTCTTTAAAGGCGCCCAGCTTAAAGTAGGCATCATTGGCTGCGGCTATGTGGGATTGCCGCTGGCGTTACGCTTTGCGGAAGCGGGTCACAAAGTTACAGGTTTCGATACCGATCCTAAAAAAGTCTCCATGCTCAACGCCGGCAAATCCTACATCGAGCACATTCAGCAGACCAAGATTCAGCAATTTGTGAACAGCAAACACTTCGGGGCGACCACCGATTTCGAGAAGCTCAAGGAATGCGACGCCATCATCATCTGCGTGCCTACTCCCCTCGATGAACGCCGTGAACCGGATCTGAGCTACGTCGAGCAGACCGTCCTCTCCATCCAGCCCAATCTACAAAAGGGTCAACTCGTCGTCTTGGAATCGACTACTTACCCCGGCACCACCGAGGAGCTCGTTCTTCCCATCCTCGAAAAAAACGGCCTCAGCTGCAAAATCGCAGTCGGCCCGCAGAACGAAAACATTCCTTGCGATTTTTTCCTCGCTTTCTCTCCCGAGCGCGAAGATCCCGGCAACAAGCAGTATGGTTTGGCGCAAATCCCTAAAGTCGTTGGCGGTATTAATCCCCCGAGCACCCGCGCCGCACTCGCGCTTTACGCCCAAGTTGTCGCCAAAGTCGTTCCCGTCAGTTCCACCCGTGCTGCGGAAATGGCCAAGCTGCTCGAGAATATTTTCCGCTGCGTGAATATCGCTTTGGTGAACGAGCTGAAAATGCTCAGCCTGCGAATGAATATCGACATCTGGGAAGTCATTGATGCAGCCGCCACCAAGCCCTTCGGATATATGCCTTTCTATCCGGGTCCCGGTTTGGGAGGGCATTGCATACCCGTCGATCCTTATTATCTTTCCTGGAAAGCGCGCGAATTCGATTTCTCAACGCGTTTCATTGAACTGGCTGGAGAAGTGAATACCGCCATGCCTTACCACATTGTCGACGCGATCGCCGCGGCGCTCAATAATCAAGAGAAAAGTCTCAAAGGCTCCAAACTGCTGATCCTCGGTGTCGCGTACAAAAAAGATGTCGACGATTTGCGTGAATCCCCCACGCTAAAAATCATGGAATTGCTCAAGCAGCGCGGCGCGAATTTCGACTATAACGACCCGTACTTCCCGCAGCTGCACAAAATGCGCCATTACAACTACGAAGAAATGAAGTCCGTGCCCATCAACCCGCAGGCGCTGGCGTCCTACGACGGGGTCGTCATTGCCACGGATCATACCAGCTACGATTACGGCGCCATCGTGGACGGCGCCAAATTGGTGGTTGACACCCGCAATGCCACACGCCGCGTGATGCGCCATCGCGAAAAAATTGTTCTTTGTTAATCGCAATCCTGCTGAAACAAGTTCGTTGGACGAAACAAGCCCACTGGAAGAAATGAAAACGCTACTTGGCCTACAAACGCCGATCTCCGATTGGCGTTTGACCTTCAAACGGCAGAGTTTCTCTACTCCGCCTTCACCAGCTCCACTCGCGCCGTCGCAAACGGCATCACCGCTTCAAGTAATACCGGCAAGCGCGCATCTGTATTGCTCAGATATAAAATAAAGTGCGCGTCTTTCATTTCCGCGCCGTTATCCAAAACCCGCAGCTCAATCTTCAAAGTATCGAAATTCCCCGCAGGCACCGTTACGGGCGCGCCGCGCGCTTCCAATCGGGCATGCACGTCGTACAATTTGTGCCCGTCGTAAACCGGGCTCCGCACTTCCGGCGTTTTCGTCCAATCCACGGTGCGCAAAAACTGCATCATTCCCAGCGGATCGCGCGTTCCCGGCAACACCCGTGCCGCTATGGCATCCGCCGGGGCCGGCTCCCTTACCGCTGGCGACATGCGCTGTACTGAATCCAGCGTCTGCCCCTTTTCATTCAGGTGCATTTCATATTGCATGCTTACCAGCGTGCCCGCGTCGCTGTAGGAATCAAACTGATCGTCCAGCGCAAAGACCATGCGCAGGGGATTTTCCGTATGCGCAAACGCCTGCAGGTGCCAAGCGCTTTTGCCCAGGAAATTGCGCTTCTCCGCCACTTTCAAACGCAGATTCGCCACGTCATTCAACTTCGACACATTTGCGGAATATTGCCAGGACTCGCCCGCGCGTAATGGCGAGCCCGCGTCAGCCACCACGGCAGTTTTTTTCGTGCTCACCGGTTGCCTTGCAGCATCAGTCGAAGGCCCCGGCGTCGCCCTCGATTCCGTAGCCCCGCCGCCTTTGGGTTCTTCCGGTGATACCGCTGGTTGCGGCGCTGTCACAGGCACAGCCGCAGATGAACGCGAAACTTGATTGCGGTTGTGCATCTGCCACGCCACCGCGCCACCAGCCAAGAACGCGATGCCGATCAAAGCGAATGTAATCCTATTGCTCATATCCTATGCGTGACGCTCCCCGGAATCAGTACCTTGCGCTCCAAATTTCCGTCGTACAATAATCTCGCTCGCGGCAGTCCAGGCTTCTTTACCTGCGTAGCCGCATACTTTCAGCGTATCAAAACGTGCACCGCGCGTCTGCGCTGGGTCTTATGATTTTTCTATTGCAGCCTGACGCCGCAACATCCTTTCGGGGAGGATTTTTCTTATGCGCTACCTGGTGACCGGCGGCGCCGGTTTCATAGGTTCAAATACCGTGGACGAATTGGTGCGCCGCGGCCATAGCGTGGTGGTTCTTGACGACCTTTCCGGCGGCAAAGAGGAAAATCTCGCCGAAGTCCGCAACAAAATTACCTTCATCAAGGGCACCATCACCGATATCGAGATCATCCGTCGCGCCATTTACGAAGCCGATTTCGTAATCCATTTGGCCGCGCGTACCTCTGTGCCTTTCTCCATGAAAGACCCCATCGAAACCAATCGCATCAATATCGATGGCACCCTCAACGTTCTGGTCGCCGCGCGCGACGCTAAGGTCAAGCGCGTGGTCTTCGCGGCTTCGTCTTCCGCCTATGGCGAAACCCCCACGTTGCCAAAAACGGAAAATATGCAGCCACAGCCTATTTCCCCTTATGGCGTCACGAAATATGTCGGCGAGCTTTACGCCCAGACTTTCGGTCGCTGCTTCGGCCTCGAAAATGTTTGCCTGCGCTACTTCAATATTTTTGGGCCGCGGCAGGACCCCAGCTCGCCCTATTCAGGAGTCATGGCGAAATTCTGCACCGCCTTCCTGGAAGAAACCGAGCCCGTTATTTTTGGCGACGGCACGCAATCGCGCGATTTCACCTATGTCGACAACGCCGTGCAAGCCAACTTGCTGGCCTGTGAAGCTCCCCGCGCTTCCGGAAGAGTCTTCAATATCGGCACAGGAACGCGCGTGAACTTGAATGAAGTTGTCGATGGTTTGGGCGCCATCTCCGGCAAGCCTCTCAAAGCGCGCTATGATCCACCCCGCGATGGTGACATTCGCGACTCCCAGGCAGACATCTCCCACGCCCGTGCCGTCCTCGGCTACGAACCCACCGTTGGCCTGGAGGAAGGCCTGCAGCGCACCTTCGAATGGTACCGTGCCACCCAGGCCGCAAAAACCGCAGCCAAATCATAGACGCCTTTTAGCAATTTCCAAAGGAAACCATCAAATTCACGGAGGCGGTCGGATAAATGAGTATGGTGGTCGCTCGTGCGCTCTTCTTTTTGTGGGTACTCACTGTGGGGTGCGCTGAAAGATCTCTCGCTGGTAAACAGGACGGCACTCCCAATATTTGCGGAATCGTCTCGTTGCCTTCGGAAATACAGACTCGCCTCAAAACCGAATTTAGCTCTTGGAAAATAGAGGATCCCGACGGCCTGAGCATGTATACGAAACAAAGATGGAAGTCAGAGAAACCGTTGGCTTGTCCGGGTATTGCCAAAGGACACTTTGGCGAAAGCGACATACCCTCCTACGCCATTTTGATAGTCCCCAAAGTCAATCCACCATCAGCTTACAAATTCCTAATCTTCACTCGGGTAAGCAGAGAACAATCGTATGAATCCCAGATCCTCGATTCAGGGGGAGCTGGAGCCGATAATTTCTTCATTCATGCCGTACGCCTCAGCAAATTCTTTGACGAACGCTCGAGGCTAAAATTTCATGCTCACTCTCAAGAAGGGATTTTGCTGGTAGATGCAGCGGAAAATGAGTATGGGGTTGATGTCTACTTTCGTGCGGATCGTACTTATCGGCATCAACCGATTGATTACTAAATGCCGCCATTTTATTGGCCCATCCCAGCGATATACTCTGGGTTGTGAGCACCCCCAAAACCGATTTAAACGCCGAGCCCAAAATTTATCTGGGCACCTCTGCATTTACCGCGGCGGGATGGCAAGGCGCTTTCTATCCCGCAGAAATAAAATCCAAGGATTTCCTCTCCTTCTACGCGCAGCATTTTGACACCGTTGAAGTGAATTCCACTCTTTACGGCTGTCCCTCTCCGCGAACCGTGGAAAACTGGGCCGCCAAGACTCCAGACAATTTCATTTTCTCCATCAAAACCCCGCGTTCCATCACCCACGACAAAATTCTCGCGAACTGCGACGCGGAACTCGAAGAATTTCTCACCACCATGGAAATACTCGGCCCCAAGCTGGGACCAATCTTGTTCCAGTTCCCGCAGTTCAGCCCCGGAGTCTTCGCCGACCGCCACGCCTTCACTGATAGGCTCATCCCATTCCTCAAAAAATTGCCAGCCGGCAAGAAATACGCCATTGAGATTCGCAATCCCGAGTGGCTCGACGCCGAATTCGCCGGCTTGCTCAGGCAGCACCAAATCGCGCTGGGGCTGCCGGATCTGCCATACATGCCGCGCCCCGATGAGCTAATACAAAAATTTGATCCCATTACCGCGGATTGGACCTACATTCGCTGGCTCGGCGACCGCAAAGGCATCGAGTTGCAAACGCTGACGTGGGACAAAATCATCGTGGATCGCACCGCCGAATTAACCAGCTGGGTGGATTTCTGCTACCAGATTAAAAGGCGCGGCATCCTCATCTACGGCTACGCAAATAATCATTACGCAGGCCATGGACCGGCAACCATCAGCCAATTCCGCGATCTGTGGCGCAAAAAAGGATTCCCGCCATTGCCCGAGCCGGCGCCTTCAACTCGCACACCAAGTCCTACGCCGCCCCCAAAGCAGCAGCCTTCGCTGTTCGACTAACTCTGCTCAATTTTCGCAGTGAAAATTACGGCAGCACTGTCGGCCCGTAACTCAACGGCTCGCCGGCCTTCGGCACATCGTAATTATTCCAGAACCACAGCGGCTCCAATTTTTTCTTCTCCGGCCACACCTGATCGAGCGTGTCGCCTTCAAATAAATCGCCATTCTTCATCACCCAACGAATCGTATTGGTGTTGTGAATATCGTCCAGCGGATTCTTATCGAAAATAACCAGGTCCGCCAATTTCCCAGCTTCAATCGAACCCAGATCCTGCGGCCGCCCCACAATTTTCGCCCCATTCGAAGTCGCGCAGCGCAAAACTTCCATCGGCGTCATCCCGCCGCTGGCCAGCATCCACATCTCCCAGTGGTAGCCCAGCCCTTGCAGTTGTCCATGACTTCCTACGCCCACCAAAGTGCCGGCTCGTTGCAGCTTGGCCACCTGCGCTGATAATTTTGGAAACGCGTATTCATCTTTGCGGAACCATTCGGGCCGACGCTTGGTTTTCTCATCAATAATTCTGTGCGGCGTAAAATGGTTCAACTTGGCGTTATCGTGCACTTCCGTGTTTTCGTACCAATAATTCTCGCCAAACGGGCCGCCATAATTCACGATCAACGTGGGCGTCTCCGCAATCCCCGACTGCGCGAAAATCTGAATCACGTCTTTATACAGCGGCGTGATCGGTAAAGTGTGCTCGTTACCGTGGAACCCGTCGATCACGTGCGTCAAGTCCAACTTCAGATCTATCGCCCCCTCGGTAGTCGGCATCATCTCCAGTTCTTTGGCGGCCTGCACCATGTACTGCCGCTGCCTGCGATTTCCCACGATGTAGCTTTTGATGTTGTGCGTGCCGTAATATTTTCTATATTTCGTCAGCACCCCCTTCACTTCTTCCATCGACTGAAAATTGTTGTCGGAAAAAACTCCCGGCCCGGTAGAAAAAGCGCGCAACCCGATAATGTCCCCGGTGTCCGCCAAGTCCTGATAGGCAAACATATCGTTCGTGCCAGTCTGCACATCCAGCCCGGCGGTCACTCCGTACGCCAGGTTGGCTAAGAAAGCCCAGTTTTGCGTATCCAGAATCCCGCGCCGAATTTCCGTCCAGTGCGCATGCGTATCGATAAATCCAGGCGCGATGGTCT
>DATHGV010000101.1:0-5792 GCA_035490135.1 Candidatus Methylomirabilota bacterium | reverse complement strand
CCGGCGCAACGGGCGCGATTGGAAGTCCGTTGGTCTCCGCGCTTGTGGCGGCGAGGCATGAAGTAATCGGAATGAGCAGCACCGAAAATGGCGCGCGCAGCCTGCGCGAAAAGGGCGTCGAAGGAAAAGTCGCAAACGCTTTGGACGAAAACGCGGTTCTAAATGTTGTGAAAAAAGTCAGGCCCAATGCCGTAATCGAAGAACTCACATCGTTGCCCAAGCGCTACACGCCCGAAGAGATGCGCGCAGCCGCGGAACGGGACAGGAACCTCCGGCTCGTTGGCGGGCGCAACGTACAGAATGCGGCGCGCGCAGCCGGTGCGAAGCGTTATCTCGTGCAGTCCACGGGATTTACTTAAGGCTCAGAAAACCTTCGGCAGCCCCGGCCAACTTAGGATCGAATACTATCAGATTTTCCTGAGCAAACAGATACCGGACCGCGCGAGAAGAAGCAGAGACGGCGCCTACAAATTCGGATGGTTGCAGGGTTCGCGGAAGTTGCTGAAATAAAAGAAATTTTGGTTGCGGGGGCCCGATACAATTTCTGAGCATTCCGTTCCGCACCGAGTTGATCCACTCAGCTGCTTAAGTCTCACGTTTTCAAGGGCACGCCATCCCCATTACGATGCTGACGCAACTCGAAGATTGACAGATGCCGGCTGAAAGCCCACCTTGTCAGACTCACTTCGATTGGCCAGGTAGGGATTGCCGTGATGTGGACAGATTGTCTTGTCGGGCTTCCTTACGAAATCTTGTATATGAAAGAATGGAACCCAAACTCCGCGAGTGCTAGCTTCCATTCGCGGAGGCACGCGCGAGGAAGAAGGCACATTGCGAAGATACACGCCCGCGTTCGTCATGGCATTTGCGGTTATTTGCGTGCGACAGTCCTCCGCCCAGTCAGTAGACACCGAGCCTCGCGCCGTCGTTGAGCTTGGCGGGGCTGCTGCGAGAAGTTTTACAGAGGCCCGATCAAGCTTCGGGCCCACGGTCGCAGTTGAGGTTACTCCGATCGAAAACTGGCTAGAATTAGAGGCCGGGGTACACCACTCTTCAGCCGACATTCAACGGAATGGAGTATGGACTTTCTGTTCAAGAAACCTTGGACTCTCTCCGACAGGAAAGAGTTTATGCTTGGAGTTGGTCCCGAGTGGATTCACACCAGCGCATACGGGGTCAAAATGAACTCTGTTGCCGTTGAAGTAGCCCCAGACTTCATGTTCTGGTCATCCAAAAAGCATAGATTCGGTTGGTATCTGGAACCGAGCTACGAGTACAAGTTCGGTCCAGGGCACGAACACTCGCTCGCCATTACGGGTGGGCTTCTGATCGGGATTCCCTAGAGCGCGTTGGATTTTGTGCAAACGAAGACCCTTCTCTGAGCGGACCGAATGCTTGGGACATTAACAGCAAGTTCTCGCCTTCATTCCATCAAATCCTTCTTTGGCAATAATTGGAACCATAATCAACGCTGCAATCGGATCTGCCCACCACCATCCAAAGGCCGCATTGAGGAGCAGGCCGACCAGCAAGATCGCCGAAAGATAGACACAGAAGTCAGTTTGTCGGGCATCGGCGTTCATTGCTGCGCTGTTCAGGGCATTGCCAACCTTCTTTTTCGCGCGTGACAGAATTGGCATGACGACGAGGGAGACACACGCCAGAACGATTCCGGGGATGCTATGAGCTGGTGCTGTTTTCCTGGCCAAGTCCGATATCGCTTCGCACGCAATGTATAGGGCGAGCGCGATAAAGCAAATCCCTACGATTCTGAGACTCAGTTTTTCGTTTCGTTCTCGCCTTGCGATGTCCTCATCTACCGACATTCTCCAAAGCAACGTGGCACCGGATGTAACCTCAATGAAACTATCGATTCCAAACCCAACAAGCAAGATGCTCCCAGCAAGGAGTCCCGCACCCACGCCGATTAAGCCTTCAAGGGTATTCCACGCAATCGTGAAATATTCCAAGCGACTTCCGCGATGCGCAATCGCCTGACGCGCAATCGTCACCTCACTCATGCTGGTAGCATACCAAGCGATGGGAGGCGGCATCCGCCGATTGCAATCTGCGTGCTCACTCTGTGTCCGACTGTCTTTCTGTCGGTTGCAATGTCCCTCGGCGCAGCGCTCGTTCCTTCATCAGCGCGAAGAAGACCGGGACCAGAATCAGGACGTGTATCGTGGACGTGAGCCATCGCCCTCTTAAACAGTCTTCGCTCTTTTATAAATAAATTTATAATATATTAAGTAATAATATTGTTGACGCTTGAGCACCACTAACAGATAACGCGTGCACTGACCGGTCGAATCGGCAACTTTTACCCTGCGGCGGTGCCGTTGCACCTGGCACATTCGAAATTCACTCTTGCGTTGCAATTTCCAACGCGCTGGGAGGTTAAGGACAGACCCTATTTTTCTCGATGCTTGTCCGTCGCAGCAGCGAGGGTACAACAGAGTAACAGCGTGAACTGCGTCCAATCCTACTTTGAAAGACGGGCCGGGGCCCAGCAAGACCATCAGTTAACCGTCGCATTTGTAGACCCCGACACCCCGTTTAAAGTCGCGGTAATGATCGCGGTTCCAGCTGCCTTAGCCGTAGCTAATCCGCCGCCGATCTGCCCGCTATTGATCGTGACGGTATTCGCCGATGAACTGCTCCAGTGTGCAGACGCACTCACGTCCTGTGTGGTCCCATCCGCATAGTTTGCAGTCGCCTGGAACTGTTGCTTCTGACCATTCGTGATAGAGGCGTTCACCGGCGACACCACGATTGACTGCAATATTCGGTTGGCCGCAGTGATAATCGTCGAGCCACTCACACTACCAGAGGTAGCAGTGATCGTCGCCGAGCCGGGTTTCAGAGCGGTTACAACACCTGACGTGCTCACCGAAGCGAGACCGCCGGCGCTTGAAGACCATGTCGCCGTAGAAGTTAGGTCCTGGCTCCCACCATCGCTATAGGAGCCGGTTGCAGTGAGTTGCGTTGTCGTACCCGTCGCCATCGGCAGGTTGGCTGGGGTTACGCTGATGGACTGGAGGGAAGCCGCTGTCACTTGTAGATCAGTAGAGCCAGACAGAGATCCAATCGATGCGGTGAACGTAGTACTTCCGATGGCTAGGGTTGTTGCTAGACCTGAGTTGCTAATGGTGGCAACATTGCCCGCCGAGGACGTCCACGTACCGGTGTTGGTAATATCCTCCGTGCTTCCGTCACTAAACATTCCGAAGGCAGTGAATTGCTGCAACGAGCCAACCGGGACCGAGGGGTTGGCAGGAGTAACTGTGATGGACAGGATCACCGCGGACGTAACGGTTAATACGGTACTGCCGCTGATTGGGCCTGAGGTCGCAGATATAGTTGCGCTTCCAGCACTAAGCGTGCTCGCGAATCCGGTATTGTCGACCGTTGCTGTCGTAGTGTTGGACGAGCTCCACGTCGGAGCCGATATATTCTGGGTGCCGCCATCCGTAAACAGTCCCACGGCGGTGAACTGCGTGGTATTTCCGACGGCCAACGATGGGGCAGGCGGAGTCAGTGATATCGAAACCAGGGCTGCCGGCAGCACAGTAAACGTTGTTGTTCCCGTCACCGCAGCGGAGGTGGCGCTGATTGTCACGCTTGCTGCGCTCAAAGTTGCTGCCACTCCAGTATTGTCAATGGAAACGACCTTGGGATCTGAGGATGCCCAGACGACTGCAGCCAAAATTTGCGTGCTTCCATCGCTGAAAACTCCGCTGGCGACAAAAAGCTGGGTAGCGCCTTGCGGAACTGATGCCTTATCGGGAGTAATAAAAATCGAAGTCAATGTGGCGGAAGTCACTGTCAGGGCGGCTGATCCTGCAATCGCACCCATGCTGGCGCTCACGGTCGTCGTGCCCTTAGCGACCGTGGTCGCCAGCCCCTTCTTATCGATTGAACCGACAGAGCTGTTCGACGAAGCCCATGCGACTTGATCCGTAAGATCCTGTGCGCTGCCGTCGGTAAAGGTTCCCGTGGCAATGAACTGTTGCGTAGTATCTACCGTGACGGACGGTGCGGCAGGAGTGACGGCGATTGAAGTTAGAATCGGACTGATCGTCAAGGTCTTCGACCCGGTGACACCACTCATGCTCGCTGAAATGGTAGTGGTACCGCTTGCAATCCCCGTTGCCAGGCCGGAAACGATAGAAGCAACATTCGCAGAGCTCGACGACCATATAGCCAGGCTAGTCAGATTCTTATTACCTCCATCGCTATAGGAACCGGTTGCTGTAAATTGCACTGTCCCGTTAACAAGAAGCGATTGGGTAGTCGACGTTAAGGTGATTGACTTAAGCGTCGGTGTGGACGTCGGCGACGTTGGCGCCGTTGTGCTACTGGTCTGGCCGCATCCTACAAGGGCCAGAACAAATGCCACTAAGCCTAATACAGCGAGCGTGAATTTATGCATAAAGATTCCCTTTCCAAAGCGTACTCTGATTTTCATACCCCATTTGAGGGGACAAAACGCAGCTCGTTTGCATGCTTTTTGACATAATGTTCTTCGAAGATCGCTATTCAGCCGCCATCGTGAGAGACGATCTCATTCCAGCAACATTCTTTGTTGAGAGAGATTCTCGCAAAGGGATCTAGTCGAACTGTTTTTGGATCGAGAAGAAAAATCCGTGCTTTATCCAACTGGGGAAAGCTTCTAAGTCTCGCGCCTGATTCCCACCATATACAATAAGTAGTTAAGTTCTTGGTAAACTCCGAATCAGTTTTAAGATCGCGCGCTTCATGGTTAACAGTACTGTGATAGTACTATCTGTTCAATATTGAACGATAATTTAAATAAACCTGTTCAGTAACGCGAGTAACCAAAGGCTGACGAACGACCACGAAACAGACGGTGCAGTAATAGGATGGCCATCAAGTTTGCCCCGCAGCAAGAGCGGGAATGCTTAAAACTCATCTCATAAATGCCTCAGCAGAATCAGACAGCACGCAAGGTGAAGCATTCCAAGGAAGTTTTCAGCGTGACGCTCATAGCGGACAACTAAGCGCCGGAAGTTCTGTAACCAGGCAAACAATCTCTCGATTTTCCAGCGCCGGATTTTCAGCGCCGGCGGTATCGCCTCAAACGACGTTTGTCTTGTGTTCTGATTCTTCGGTTGCTGCGGTGCGGGGCAATTACTTCGATGCCGTAATGTCTGAGCTGGGCGTCAAGCTTGTCTGAATCGTACGCGTTGTCGCCAATCAGGTGCCAGGGAGCATCGGGAACTACCATCTGGACCAAGGTGGAAGTGGCCAGCTTCACTTCATGCGGCGTGGCGCTTTCGATGCAAATGGACACTGGAAGACCATGGCGATCTGCCCACGGCCATGATCTTGGTTCCGTACCTCTGAGTTTCAAGTCAGGGCAAGTGCCTCCAGGATTCCCTTCATCACTCCAGAGCGCACCCATTGCTGAAAGCGACGATGGCAGGTTTGAAAAGATGGGTACGCCTCGGGAAGATCGGCCCAAGGAGCGCCAGTGCGCCGCACCCACAGAATGCCATTCAAAACGGATCGGCGGCTCTTCCACGGACGCCCGCGGCCATCATTCCGTCGTTTCGGCTTGGGAATCAACGGATCAAGAACTCCGACCTAACTATTTGAGAGCGAAGGTTCTGAAGTTGTCTACGACTGGCGCTCGTCAGCGGCACAACCTTCCCGCTCGCGTCTCCATACACAGTGTCGTTGAAGCCGATGGTCTGGTTGTTGATCAGCGGTGCGCTGTAGGACGGATGATTGAAGAGGTTGAAGAATTCAAAGCGGAATTGCGCCTTGAT
>DATHGV010000100.1:0-3169 GCA_035490135.1 Candidatus Methylomirabilota bacterium | reverse complement strand
CTCCGGGCGCCTCGGCGGGCACCGCAATTTGAGAAAAGTCAAGATTGTCCACCGAGCCGCGGGTGACTGCGGTGTTGAGAAGTACGAGTCCAGACAGCCGCACGCGATATTTTGAGCCGCTTTCTATCTTGGTCTGGCTTTGCTCAACGATTTTGTCGTTCATCAATTCCTGGTCGTCTTCCAGCTTGGATATCCGCTGTTGCAAATCACCTTGAGACGAGTCGCCGGTTGACTGTACCTGTCGCGGCAAAGTTGCCGACGCCAAAGATGAAGAGGAGGGTGACGAGGACGGAACCGATGCAGACGACGGCTGCGATGTTTTCGGACTAGCCTCGTAAAGCCCAGGACCACTGCCAGTTTTGGCGGCCAGCTGTTCTCTGGTTTGATTTAATTCGGCACGCAGTTGTTCGGCCTCTCTTAAAGCTTCCTGTTGGGCACTACGCAACTCACTCATTTGCGAATTCAGAGTCTCAACCTGCGACTGCAGACGGCTCACCGACGTTACCAATGCTTTTATGTCGCTGGCCAACTCCGTCGATACCGGAGCTGGAGCAGTCGCGGCGTCTTGACACCTCGCCAAAATAGGCAAACACGCTAAGAGTGTGGCGATTGCGATGGCCTTGAAGTGGAGTGGAAAACCCTGGTTTGTTTGCATGGCGATCCTCTTTGACGACGTGCCGCTAGTTGAACTCATGATGAACTCTACATTCCCGGATTATTGAGCGGCAGGAGGTGTTACTGCTGGCTCAGCGAACACTGCCGTATCTGTATGCAAATTTCGTTTTCAAAGCAGCCAGCAGGTCAATCATCTGGGTTTATTGGATGCCAAAACGCCGATATTCGCCGTGCCCGTCGCTTGAAAAGCAAAACTATCTCCATACCGGATTACCAGAAACATTACACAAATTGGACAACTGTGTGACCGCGCCGTGGCACTTCTCCATTCAGATCCAATTACCGTAGCTCCTCCGCAGCACAAATCTCAAACAACAGAAAGAAAGGGATGAAATGGAAAAGGAAAAGTGTCTGATGAACCGTTCAGTGAATCGGAGGTCGCTCCTGAAGACCGGAGCCTTGGCAGGAGGCGCGGCCGCCATCGGAGCCGGCTTAGTGGGCACCGCCACCAGCGCGTTCGCCGATGAGGGCAAAAGCCGTGTCACCAAGGGTGATATTGCTATTCTCACGTTCCTAAGCGCCCTCGAACAGGTCGAAGCCGATCTGTGGATACAGTACGCCGAACTTGGCGGGGCCACGACTCAAGGTCTGTCCCCCATCGATATCCCATTCAAAACCGGCCTTGCTCCCGATTACATCACCGGACTTCTAGTGTTAGACGGCGATATGCCCCAATATATTGCCGACAATACCGACGACGAAATCAGCCACCACAGATTCCTGAACAACTACCTGGTGTCCAAGGGCGCAAAGCCGATTGATCTGAGCAGTTTTGCCATTCTGCCGCCCAGCCAAGTAACCGGAGTTCCGCAGAACGGTCGCCTTACCAACTTGAAGCAATTAACCATCGACACCACATGGTGGACCCGTTACCGCAGCGACAGCGCGAATCCGGATCTCGGAGGAACCTTCGAGAATGCCGTTCCGGATCTCGCCAAAGGGCAACATCCCGCTATTCCCGTAAGCGACGCCGACCTCGGTGTGGACAGCATGGGTAACATTTCCAACCACCTTCAGGCCATTGCCAATACCGCGGGCTTCCACTTCGCGTTCATCGAGCAAGGCGGCAGCAGCTTGTATCCCGCGCTCGCCCAAAAAGTGACGGACGTGGAAGTTTTGCGTGTACTGCTGAGCATTGGTGGTAGCGAAATCATGCACTTTCAAACCTGGCACGACAAAGCCGGCAACGCCACCAACATCACGGATGGCAATCTGACCTTCCCCAACCTCAACATCGGTGTCGATCCGAATACCGGAGCAACGGGCGCTACTGTAGCCGATTCCTTTCAGACCAACTTGATCATGCCTGAACCGACGGTATTCCTGGATCCCAAGCTGGGGCCGGTATCGATTATCCGCCCGACGTCCACAGCTCAGGGCGGGGCCGTAGCTTCCGTCGCCAGCTTTGCCGCGGATGGTCTGTTCCTCGACCCTGCGACCGGCAAAAACACCGGAATCGTCTCCGTGCTCATGCGCTTGGCTGAAGAAGCCGATGAGGCTCGGCGGGGACTCTAAGTCGCAAAAATAGAGCGTGACTGGAACTTTCGAGCACACCGCAAGTTCCGGCAACTGCAACATAATCAGAAAGGGCCGGGTTCTCGCTAATCGATGAGGGCCCGGCCCTTTTCACGTCTCGAACCACAAACAGGTTGTAGCCGTTGTTTGCAGTGCGCTATCGTGGCACCCGCGTCGCCCACACCGGAGGGTCATGATGACACCGTCTATAACTTCGTGTGTCTTATGTAATCGTAGAGACATTCTCAAAGCTAGCGGAGCGTTGCTTTTGCCGCTCGCAATTCCTGGCGCGATTCATGCTCTCGGCGATCAATCTGCGACCACCGCGAATGGTGGAACCGATCCGTATCCAATTCCGTGGCTCGATAAAAATGGCAGTCACAATCAGCCCGCGGGCCTGAACCTCGAACCGTCACACATTTATCATTTCAAGGGACGGGTGGCCCGCTGCAGCACCTTCGCCGGGATGGGCACGGATAACAAAGGAAATAGAATCGCGTTTGGCAGCGCTACGACCGATTATGGCGTGATGCAGGGCGAGTATTGGGCCGGTCGAACAACACAACAGGGGGCTTTCACACACATTTGACTTACGCTATTTCAGGGACAGGCTGTCCCTGCCAATCAGATTCATGACTTTCATCCTCCCATCTCGCCATCAGGACTTTACTGGGTGGTTGCGGTTCCCGATGGTGGAGTGAAGTTCAGCCTCGATGGTAATGCCTGCACAGTGGAGATGCGAGACGTCGCAGTCGTGGATCAACCGCGCTGGCCGGCGCTGGACTCGCTGGCAACTCCGGCACGGATGAGCTTCAAAATCATTTGGAAATCGAATGGACAGAGCGCGCGGTATGAAGACGCTTCCCGGCATTTCCGCTTTTCTGGAACAGCGGCGACTTGCCAACTGGAAGCGCAAGTTGAAGTGCCCTCCGCGGGATTTTCGTGGAAGTCCGATCCACTCGAAACCTCCAAATGTGAC
>DATHGV010000099.1:0-31924 GCA_035490135.1 Candidatus Methylomirabilota bacterium | reverse complement strand
GCTCGTCCAGCGCCAAATGAACGGCCTGCGGATCGGCCGGTAACGCGACCGAACGAACAGCCGGCCACTCGCACGGCACCGAATGCACAGCCAGCAGCTCGTCCGGCGCCGAATGCACAGCCAGCAACTCGCACGGCGCCGACTGAGCGACCTGCGGATCGGCCTGCGCCACGGGCTGAGCAGCCTGCGGCACGCCCCGTTCCGGCGCCAGCTGCCAAGCCGGCAGAGCGGCCAGCTGAGCGGACTGCGCCACCGCCGCCTGCAGCACAAAAACAGCAGCAGCAAAAACAACCACCGCCGGAGAAGGAGAAGCCTAAAGAGAAGGACAAACCAAACGGCCGCTAAGACTGCGGCTTGAGGTAAAAGCAAAACGTGAAGACGGGCGAGCGTGGCCTGGTGGCCTATGTCTCGCCCGTTTTGTTTTTATGTACGTTGCAATGACTAAGCAGCACAGCGCGTCGAGTATCTGTGCGACCGCAACGTAGACAGGCAAATTCGTTTGGCAAGTTCGGTACTGTGGTATCTTCGAAAAAATATGAAATCGGGCTTACTGAGCAGCGCGGTGTTTCGTCAGGCGCTCGGTCGATTTGCTACTGGAGTTACGGTGGTGACCGCGGAACGCGCGCCGGGCGAAGTGCATGGCATGACTGCAAATTCATTCACCGCGGTATCTCTTGAGCCGCTTTTGGTTTTGGTGTGCGTGGATGAGCAGGCGCGCATGTTGGCGGTACTGAACAAGACGCAGCGCTTTGGCGTCAGCGTTTTGAAGGATTACCAGCAGGCTATTTCTGATTTTTTTGCGCAGCCGGAGCAGGATCCGGAAGTGGAGCGCGCGTTGGGAATACGATTCGAGTGGCCCGCGCCGGGGATTCCGGTTTTGGGGGATGCTCTGGTGCAGTTAACTTGTAGGGTGGTGGCGTCGCATCTCGCGGGGGACCACACTATTTTTCTTGGTGAAGTGGAGAGCGCGGAAATGTTTGAGGGGGAGCCGTTGTTGTTTTTTCGTGGGGCTTACCGGAGGATTTCGGCGGAGTAGTGTTGGATTGTTTTGTTTTTGGGGGCGAGAAGGTAAAGTCGATCCCCGAGACAACATCAAGAGTCAGCCCCGAGATAAAATCAAGATTCAAACCCAAGACCCAGGCTGAAAATCGAGCCTGGGGCACCCTCCGACTAACTTTTATTTTGCAAGCATGGTCGATCTCAAGCGCTACTTACGGGCTAGTGGTGGGGGCCTAGGGGATCGCGCTTTACTCCGTATTGGGCGCCCCATTTATCGGTCATTTGGCCGCGAATTTCCCATAATTCAGGGAAAAATTTTTGGCGCATGCCCTCTTCCAGTATTTCGACGGCGCGGCCTTTTAGTGATTTGGCTCCAAATCCGATGGTGCGGTGGATCAGTTGCATATGTTCGTAGCGGAATTTTTGAAATAAGGCGTCGAATTCGGCGAGGGCCTCGGCTACTACATAGGCGTCGCTGTGAGAATATTCGGAGTCGTAGATTTTTTCTACGGTGAGCTGATGCTTTTCGAGGTAGGACGATTTGAAGGAATTCCAGAGGGGTTGGAACATTTTGAGGAGCACGCGAAAGCCGGGGGATTCCTGACCGCTGCCATTTCCGAGGCGCGTTCGAATGGCTTGATATTCCTTGGGGGACATGGTTTCCAGCAAGGCGATCTGCTGAATCATCATTTTTTGAATCAGGTGAACGCGGCGGAAAAGAGTGATTACGCGATTGGTATTTTCCTGCTGCAAATAGTCGTCGATGTCGAGCAGGGTGTAAGCGATTAACTTCATCCACAATTCTTCTACCTGATGGACGATCTGGAATTGCAGTTCATCGGCGTTACATAGTTCGTCAAACTTGGTTTGGCAGGACAACAACGCTTTGATATTGAGATACAGCTCGTAGTCGAGGGTGCCTTCGCCATTCATGATGGAATAAAAATGCTCGCGATTCATGAAGCCCCCTGGTGCGCGGCGGTCGAGTGCTTGTTGTCTAGCGGCACTTTGTCTGGCGGTACTTTGTGGATTGGATGATGGCCTTCGAAAAAATTACGAAAAATTATCGTTCGGAGCTGCCAGATGGGCGGGCGGGTTCGGCGGGATCGCTCATCTCTTTACGGTGACTCTTCACTTCGCGTAAGGAATAGATGGACTTGTTCTGGGATTCATAATAAGTGCGGGCAATAATTTCGCCCAGGAGGCCCATAGAAATGAGCTGGACGCCGCTGATGAAAAGGGCGACGGCGAGCAGCATCAAAGGGCCGTGCTCGGTCATGATGGTTTGGCCATAGTAAAATTTTTCGAAGGCCAGAAAAGTGGCAATCAATATGCCCGAACCGGCGCCTGCGACGCCGAGCAAACCAAAAAATTGCAGCGGACGAGTGGAGTAATCGAGCAAAAACTTTACGATCAGCAAATCTAGAAAAACACGGATGGTGCGCCCAATTCCGTAATTGGACTTGCCGCTCTTGCGATCGAGATTGGTGATGGGGACTTCGGCAATTTTGGCGCCGGTGGAACTGGCCAACGCGGGAATAAACCTGTGCAACTCGCCGTAGAGCTGGATTTCCTGAATAATTTCGCGGCGGTAGGCTTTGAAGGTGGTTCCGAAGTCGTGCAAATCGATACCGGAGAGGCGGGCCATCATCCAGTTGGCGGCGCGACTGGGAATCTGGCGCATGAGCCAATGGTCTTTGCGTTCGTGGCGCCAGCCACTGACCAGATCGTAACCTTCTTCAATTTTTTCCAGGAAGCGAGGAATTTCTTCGGGGTCGTGCTGCAGATCGCCATCCATGGAGATGATAATTTCGCCCCGCGCAAAGTCGAAGCCCGCCTTTAAGCCCGCGGTTTGTCCGAAATTGCGGCGCAAGCGGACGAGATTGACGCGGCGGTCGTGTTCATAAATTTCGGAGAGAACCTTGAAGGTGTTGTCGCGGCTGCCATCATCGACAAACACGAGTTCGTAAGGCTCTCCGATGGAGTCCATGACTTCGGTGAGCTTCATGTATAGCGGGGGGACGTTTTCCTGTTCGTTGAAAAACGGCACAACGATGGAGTAGCGGATAGGGGATTCGCTTCTCATGTTTTTTTCAGCGACCTACTCATGTGTTTTAAAGCGACTCACTTAGGCCTTACCGGCCACAAAAGCATAGTCTATCAGGCGAATCCCTTGTGAGGCGACAAGATTTCGAATCTCCGGATTGGTTAATATCTCGACTTCGAGTTCGCGGGAATCCTGCAGCCTGGTAGCGGATTCCTCCAATTCTTTGTCCATAAAGCCCGGGTGGCACATCATTTCGGTGGTGCCTTCCGGGAGGTTTTGCAGCAAGCATTTCATTCCTTCGATGGTCAACTCTCCGGTCTGGGCGATGCCGCAAAAATAATCGGTAGTGGCGATTCCCGCGGCTTCGGCCAACGCGCGAGCATCCCTGGCTAAAAGTTTGAGTACGCGCGCCTGCACGCCTTGCTTCATCACCAGGGGGACATTTTGGTTTTCTCCGCTAGAGAGCGCGGCGCGTAGCGAAGAACCTTCGTGTGAGATGCGAATGGCTGCAATGGAGTTGCGCTTGGCCACGCGCAAGACAATTTCAAACATGCCCGGCAGCATGTGCACATGTTTGTGACCATCGAGATGTGTTGGATGAATGCCGGCGTTCACTACTTTCTGAATCTGACTTTCCCATTCGATTTCCACTTCTTTTAGCCGCAGGTTTCGCCGCGCGACGCGCAACAGCAAAGCTTCAGGTCCGCCCGCAAACTCGCCACGGCTATTTAGGATGCTCGGCACGGTCTCTGGCGGGGATACCGGCTTGCCATCGCTTAAATTCAGGTGCACGCCCACGCCCAGAGACGGCGTGGCTTTCACTAACTCCACGGCGGAGGCAAAAGCTGGTCCGTTGGCCAACAGAGAGGCGCTGGTCACGATACCGTTGCGGTGGGCTTCTGCAATGCCGCGATTTACGCCCTCAGCCCAAGCAAGATCATCGGCGTTTACAATCAAATTTCTGATACTTGCGTTAGCCACGGCAGTCATACTTTACCCTGTCCAAAGGGGCAGATGTAGTTTCGGTACCATTTTGAAACAGTTCCATTGACCGCTTTTGTTCGCAACTTTAGCATGACCTTACTGACCGTAGTGGGTCCCAAAATTTAGTTTGTCAAGCGCTTGAGGCAATTATGTCCGTAAAGTTTGTCGAATCTAAGCAGGCCAGCACGCGCCATAGCATGCAGCGTCGCGGCCCGCGCATGAACTCGCGCGTGCCCGTTCGGCTTGAGTGGAACACAGCACAGGGCGAACGCGTCCAAGTAGCCGCGCACACGCGGATCGTGAACCCATACGGATGCATGATCGTGCTGAAGCAGTCGTTGGAACTGGAAGACCGCGTGGCGCTCACGAACATTGCCACTCATTCCACTAATGCCGCGGTGGTGGTATGGAAAGGTGGTCCGCGCCCGGACGGCTGGGAATATGGCATCGAATTGGTGGCGCCGGAGATGGATTTCTGGGGCCTGGAGCTGTGAAAAGCAACTCTGAAATCAATGCGTCAGCGGCCACTGGCACACGGCCGGGAGTTACACGGCAGCCTACGGCTGAGGAACGGCGCCGTGCGCAACGGGTTCTGCTGCGCATGCCGGTGTTACTGCATGTCGCGGATCAAACCAAACCGGTGCAAGCGGAAACGCATACGGTCAGTCAAACAGGCGCGATGCTATTAGTTGCTGAAGGTTTTCCCGCAGGGGCGAAGCTTACGATCGAGCATCCGCAGACGCAAGCTCGTGTTGAGGTTCGCATCGTGCGCGCGGCGCAATTATCGCAAGGCGGCTCGCTCCAGCCGATAGAATTCTTAACGCCTGCTCCGCACTTCTGGGGCGTCTTCTTTCCGCCGGTCCTCAATTAATTCCGTTTCCACGCTGAACGAACTTTCCTCGATCAGATATTTCTACTGAATAGTTAAACTAATGTTTGCGGATCCGCTTGGGGTGCTGGTTAGCGGCACGGCAGTGGAGCCCGTGACGGTGACGTTGAGCGCGCCGCTGGCGGATGCGAGAGTGGTGGCATTGCCTAAGTAATGAGCGCTAACCCCGTGAGTGCCGACAGTGGCCAGTCCAGTGTTGATGGAAGCAGTGCCATTCGAAAGGCTTACCGGGAGACCCAATGCGGTGCTCCCGTCGAAAAGCTGCACCTGACCGGTGGGACTTGCGCCCGAGGACGTCACGGTGACATTGAAGGCAAAATTGTTGCTGGTGGATGCTTGCTTCGCGTTAGTTACGGTTAACGTTGTGTGCGTAGCAACCTGTGTGCCGCCTCCACCGCCTCCGGAACTACTGCCTCCGCCACATCCCAAGGGGAAACTCAACACGCAGAGCAGTCCTAAGCACAGAGCGGTGCGAAGTTGCTTTCGCGCTCTTACGCCAGGGAACAGCAGGAGCAAGAGCGAAGCCAGGCCTGAGGCTGCGCTGAATGTCCACCAAGTTGTCAGGTGGGCGGTCAGGCGGGCACCGTTTGAATTTGTGGGCGGGATAGCCATCGCAGCAGCATAGAGCGGGTAGTGTTCGGGTGAAATTCTGGAAGCCGACAAAGTTGATGACGGGGCGCCGACCAGGACAGTCAATGCACCCGTGACGGGCGCAGTGCCACTGACCGCGATGGTCAGCGGATTTGGACTGCAGCTGACGCCGGGTGGCAGTCCCGTTCCGGCGCAAGAAACTTGCACGCTGCCGGTAAAGCCGCCGGTTGGAGTGACGGTGATGGTTGATACGCCGCTACTACCGGCTGTAACGGTTACAGGCGAGGCGGCAATGTTGAATGAGCCGGAGGAGGTCACGTTGACGGAGATCGCTGCGGAGGGCCCGGATGGAGAGTAATTTGAATCTCCGCTAAAGGTAGCCGTGACGCTTTTTGCGCCGATGGAGGTGAAGGTGGCGGCAAGAGTAGCGGTTCCGCTTGCAGGAGAGAATGGCGTGAGAACGGCGGCGGTGCCAACTACCGGTGCGGTTCCCAGAGTTGTGCCTCCGGAGTTGAAAGTCATGGTTCCGGTTGGGCCGACGCCGGAACTGGCGGTGGTGACGGTGGCCGATAAAGAGATGGGGAAGTTCGTCGAAGCATTGGGAATGGGATTCATGGTCACGGCGGTGCCCGCCTTGGTGATGGAGACGGCATCCGCGGCGGAGGTGCTAGACGTATAGCTGTTGTCGCCTGCGTAAGCGGCCAAGATGCTGTGGTTTCCGCCAGGGAGTTGAATGGGTTGATCTTCAAAAAATCCCTGGCTGTTTAAAGGAGCGACATTAGAGGCGGTGCCGCTGTTGCTGTTGGTGAAATCATTCAGGGCGGCACCGTTATCGGTGATGGTAACGTTGCCGGTCGGGCAGGGAATAGTGTCGATTGGAGGAATGGTTCCGTTGTTGAGATTCGTGGAACAGGAAGTACCCGAAGCATTGGTGACATCAACGCGCATGATGTAGGGCGAACCGTAGGCTGCGGTAGTGTCGTTGGAGCTGACGATGGCGCCGGTAGCCGGATCGAAGGTCAGCAGGGTTACAGCAGTTCTGCTGCTTTCTTTGCTGACGGTCACGAGGACGGGTGCCGAGTCACTCTGCGCGAAGGTGCCGTCGCCGCTGTAATGGGCGACGACGTTGTAGGCTGTGCCACCGGGGAGCATGTTAGTGGTAAATGTTGCTGTGCCAGTGGTTAATGGAAAGGGGCCAATTCCAGTTTGCGCGGCGCCCGCCGGGTTGGCAATCAACGAAACTTGTCCTGTCGGTGTTCCGACTGATGAAGCTACGTGTACGCTGAAACTAGCATTTGCGCCGTGGGCAATTGTTCCGCTTGGTGAAGCGCTTATGGTGGTTGTGGAGGCAGTCAGACCGACGCCACCCCAAGCATTGGCGAGATTGGCGATGTTCACGGTACCGAGGCCGGTAGCCAAGTCGTAGCCGGTGGCGGCGGTCCACGCGGGAACACCGGCGCTAACCATCACACCATATTGGTTAAAGGCGGTGCTCGTGTTGCTGCAATTTGCGGTTCCACCCTGGCATGCCACGGAAATATTTCCCGTAATCACATCGTAAAATATGCAACCGGTGGCGGTGACCGCGGCGGCGTTGGACGCGCATATTTTCGTGGGATTCTGTTTATACAATTTAAAAAAAATGTAATTGGCATTGCCCTGTCGGGGCGCGGGGTTTGATACCGAAGCCTGGCTTTGATTGATGAGGGCCATGATTCCTGCGAACGCTTGTACGGAGCCAGAGGTTCCGCCGGCACCACTGAAATCGAGGAACGGCGAGTTCAAATCACAGGAACCGGCGCCGGTAAAATCTTTTTGGCAAACGATGTAGAAACTGTTGTTGGTGCCGTTGCTGGAGAATAGAGAAACATCGGGAATGTCGCGTTTATTGTCGTTAGGCATGCCGGTGATGCCCGCTTGCCACGCGGGTTTGGAATAGAGGGAGCTTGGTCCGCCGCTTGCGGCGACGAGATCGACTCCACTGGAGTTATCGGCGTTTATGATGCTGGCGGTGCACCCGGTTAATCCTGCCGCGGCGCAGGAATTGTTCCAGGTGGTTTCGGGAATGTAGGACTTGGCGGACTCCGTTGGAGGTGTGCCGGAATTGGTGACACTCCAGTAAGTTGAGGATGGGTTGGTGGTGCTGTAGAGGAAATCCGTGCCGCCGACAGCTACGTTGAAAGGGGTGGATGCAATTCCGTTGACTGCCAGGCCATTAGAAGCGAAGTCGAAGGAGTTAGGATCATCGCAAGCTGCAGGACCGTTGTCGCCGGTCGATATAAGTACGGTGATGCCCTGCGCGGCGGCTTGTTCCCACAAAGCGCTATAAAAGTTATTGCCCGCGGTGCCGAGGCCGGCTTCACAGGAGCCGTAGCTTTCGCTCATGATCCCGGCAATATTGTTGTCAACGATGTACAGCGCGGATAGATCGATGCCAGCGGTGGCGGTGGATTGTGATGGTTCTGAGACCACAAGCTTGATTGTTGCTTTGGGCGCCATTGCACCGGCCACCTGCACGTCCAGGTCGGCTTCCGATTCGTCAGCGGTGAGCCCGGGGTCTGGTCCATTTAAAACGATAACGGGATCGTTCACCGGCAAGCCGAAGATGGCGCGATATTGCTGGGTATCGACGAGATTGATATTCGACTGGCCTACCACGGCGATGGTTTGTCCGGTGCCATCTAGATTTGCAGGAACGTTGTAGATTTTTGCGAGGTCGGCGGGGCCGAGTCCGTTGCACGGCTGATTCGAATTAGAGCCACAGCCGGCAAACGAAAATAACGGCTCGATTGCGCCGCCATCCCTGGCGCGATGAAACTTTCCCAGCTTGTGAGAGTGGGCGAACTTCGGAAAATTATGCAGGGAGACCACGCCAGCCACTACCGGGGCCAGGGCCGTGGGAATTTGTGGGTCGCTGGAATTGGCAAAATGTTGTGCGCCATTCACCATATAGTTGTGAATTTCGGTGTGAAAGGCATCGCGGACTTGTCCGGCTGTGCCTGAAAACTGGATCGCGGTGCGTCCCGGTCCGACCTGGATGGTGTGAAATCCTTTGGTGCTCAACCAGTTTGTCGTGACTTGGAGGTCGGCGTCGGTGGGGCCAAATTGCGCGCCGAACTGCAGGGGAGTCAGCCAGGCGTGATGCTTTGGCGAATTGAGGGTGAGTTGATCGTCCAATAATTGGCGCAGGGCGGCCTCTTGTTCGGGTGCGCGCTGCAACAGCAGGAGCATGCGATCCAGGGGTTGTGCATCGCTTACTGCTCCCTGGTCAAATTTGGGTTGCGCCAGTGGATGGACGTTGCCGCGGAGGAGCACCAACTGTTTTTCGTCGATGGCTTGTGTGATACGCGCCTGAGTGATTCGCGAAGGCCCGGAAGTCGCCTGTGACACGCTGGCGTCATTGGTCTGCGCCGCGGCGGGGGTGGGCAATGCGGTCCAGAGCAGAGCAAGCGCCAGGGACCCAATTTGCGAAAACTGCAAAGCGCGATCAACCACGCGTAGCAGTTGCGAATCGGTTTTCATCATTCGCCCCGTAGTGGGGATTTTGGAACTGGCTTGAGATTTGATGATTTGTTTCTTGAGCGAGGCAACGAGGCGGCTGCGATCGATGGATACACCGGTGGTATTTCGTCTTACTCCTGACAAAGATGTTTCCGCAGAAGGCCCCACCAGCACTCCCCAATTAATGAAGGCTATCACATTGGGTCAGATAACCGACTCGTAAACCATGTTTTTCGGTCCAGTCCTACAATGCGAACTGAGCAACGACCCAACCCGAGTGTTCTGTCTGATGCGGACATGATTTGCTTAGGATGCTTTCAGACGGTTTTGGTCTGTAAAGGGTCGTAAAGGGTAAGGTTGATTTTTTCGGAGATAGGCATTCGCAAAGGGAGGGCGCCGGGCATCTCGTGGCTGGTCTTCCATTCTTGACCGAGACCTGTTTTCTCGAGGCGGTACTTGCAAGTCGGGACGTTAAGTTTCCGGGGTGATTTTGGAGGCCGGTTCAGTGGCAGGGCCATTTCGGGGTTAATGCACCATTGCCTCGGTTACGCCGCATTCCAGAAACTGAGCGAACTTCTCGGCAATTACGCGGCGGCAGAAAAAGTAGCCTTGGCCCTCGCTGCAATCTTCTTGTTGCAGAAAATGGAGTTGTTCCTCGGTCTCCACGCCCTCGGCCACTACGCGGTGCTTGAGGCTCTTTCCGATGTTGATCAGCGCGCTCAGAATCATGGCATTGTCAGGTATACCAGCATGAATTCGTCCCGCTCCAGCGCCCAGCGCAAGCTGCCCTCCAGGCTCTGCCATTCCAAAACCCGCGCTTGCATCTCCGGCCGGAAGAATCGACAGTTATTGCGCCCGTTTTTTTTGGCTTCGTACATGGCAGTGTCGGCGCGATGGATGAGCGTTCCGAGTCCGTGCCATCGCTCCAGGATCTGCGCGCGGACGGCGCCCAAGTCGTGCAGGACGGCCACCCTTCCGGTGATAGTTCCATCGCGGTCGCGGATGTACCCGGAGCAATTTTTTATGTTCAACTCCACTCCGTCACGCCTTACTAAAATCGCCGTGTCTGAGGAAGGCGAATCTTCGGTTGCGCCAGAAGCCACGGAAGGCGCGGGGGATGAAGTTACCTGCTTATCGCAAGCGGCTTGTCCAAGTATTTCTTAGTGCATGGCCGCGCGCCTCAGCTTGAAGCCAACCGGTAAGCAATTCCGCGGGAGCGTTTAAATGCGTCACAAGCTCCGCACTATCGCTAATGATCACGGCATCGCCAGTGCATGCCAGCGTATGCCAGCGTTACTTCCGAGCAGCGCTGTTGCAAATATGCTTTTTCCTCGGCGGTGTGGTGCGCAATCATCGGGCGCACCGCCCTGCGCAGCCGGAAGTCGTTAAAGTTATTTTTCAGGAGGTAGTCATACGCTCCGCGATTAACCGCCTGTTTCGCGAGGCTCTCGTTTTCCATGCCGCTGAGTATCAGAATAGGAATGTGCGGAGCGGCGGCACGCAGCCTTTCGAAGGCGGCGACACACACCCTGCCGTTTGGCATTTCGATGTCTACGATGACGGCTCGCACCTTGCCTTTTTGGATGAGTTCCAGTCCGTCCGATAGTTTCTTAACACACTCGACGTCCAGGCCTTCGTGCACCTTGTTCTGCAGCGCGTTGGTTATCAATTGGGCATCCGCAGGGCGGCCTTCGATCAGCAGTACGGATTCTTTTTTAGCTTGGTTCACACGCCTCCCCTGCCCGCATTTTCTCCGCGGACGCGCTGGTGCTTTCACTGGCATGGAAGGGGGTCAAAGGGACTAAGAAGATTCGGGCCTAAGACGATTATCACCACTTAGGAATCAATGTACCTTGGGTACAGCAACAACCGCGTTCGCAGCCATGTAGCGGAGCACTTGCTGTTTTAGTTGTGCGTCCACTTCGTCCGCGATGGTTACAATGTCTGGCAGTAGTCTCACGTAATCCAGTTGCTTGGTGTGCTTGTGCAGAGTGGTGAAAAGGCAAACTTGCAACGGTCGCGACTCTTCCACCACCATGGCCACCGAGTAGCCCTGTTTGCGCCGCAGATCGCCTCGTGATGACTGGCCGCGACGGAGATAGGAGCTTTCGTGGAGGAGTCCAGGTGCAGCCGGGCGATCACGTCGGATAACAACGGCGGTAAGTGTCCAGTGCGGTCTTCGTAGCTCAACTGAATGGTCATCAGGTCTTCTTGCTTTTCCACCAAGGCCAGCCATTCGTGAATCAAGAGGTCTCGTTCGCGCTCGAGAATTTGTGCCGCGGTTTCCGTGCCTGGTGAGTGCGCTCGGGGACTATTGGATTTTGCTGTTGTCGTCTTTGTCATAGATACACCCGGTCACAATTATAAGTATGTCATCTAGGAGAGGCGGTTCTGTGCTAAACGGGTCACTATTAGAATGAGCTAATGTGGTCTGGAAACGTTTGTTGTCTGGCAAATTGCAAGATCCGCCGCATTATTTGAGCGAAAACCCGTTATTATAGGCGCGCATTTATGAGCGCTTTCATGAGGGACATTGCCGATGAAGAAGTTGCGTTGTGTACGCTTAGGACTCATTGCCGCACTTGCTATTTCGTTGAGTGGCGCACCATCCTTCGCGCAGGGCCGTTTGCATGAGGGCGAAGAAAGCGTCAAAGATCGTCCGTGGATGAATCCCAAACTTTCTGCGGATGAACGGGCCGAGATGGTGCTGAAAGAATTGACGCTGGACGAAAAAATCGATCTGGTGCATGGCGAGGGCATGCCCGGATGGCCTGGCAAGGTGTTTCCCAAGGCATATCTAGGCAATGGTGGGGCTGGATTTGTGTTCGGTGTAGAGCGGCTTGGAATTCCCATGATTCAGATGAGTGACGCTGCTTACGGGGTGCGGAGCAGCGCGGACAACGGGAGATATTCGACGGCGCTGCCATCCCCCGTTGCTTCCGCGGCGAGCTGGGATCCGCAAGCGGCGTGCGAGTATGGCGCGCTGATCGGACGGGAGTTGCGCGCGCAGGGCTACAACATGACGTTAGGCGGCGGCACGAACATTACTCGGGAGCCGCGCAACGGACGTACGTTCGAATACCTGGGAGAAGATCCCATTTTGGCGGGCACGTTGGTTGGCAATCGAATTAAGTGCGAGCAGGCACAGCACGTGATCGGGGACATCAAGCACTATGCGGTGAACGATCAGGAAAGCGGGCGCAACGAAGTAAATGCGGTGATCGGGAAGCGCGCGTTGCAGGAGACGGATTTATTGGCGTTTCACATTGGCATCGAGATTGGCGATCCGGGCGCGGTGATGTGTTCCTACAATGCGATTAACGGCGATTATGCGTGCGAGAACAAATATTTGCTTACGAAAGTGTTGAGGAAATCGTGGAGGTTCAAAGGATTCGTGGTGTCCGATTGGGGCGGCACACACAGCACGGTGAAAGCGTCCGCGGCTGGTCTCGATAACGAGGAGCCTGAAGATATTTATTATGGCGAGCCGTTGAAGAAGGCGGTACAGGAGGGCAAAGTTCCTGTCGCGGAGCTGGATGAGCACGTGCGCCGGGTTCTGCGTTCGGAATTTGCCAGCGGCATCGTGGACTATCCGAGGAAGAGAAGCGTAGTGGATGTGGAAGGTGGGCAGGAAACTTCGCGGCAGATTGCGGAACAAAGCATCGTGTTGCTGAAAAATGATAAAGGGATTTTGCCGCTGGATCGCGCGAAGGTGCGCTCCATCGCCATTATTGGCACGCATGCCGACGAGGGCATGATTTCGGGCGGAGGATCGGCGCAAGTGGATCCGCCGGGATCTACGGCGCCTGCATGGAAGGCGCATGTGTGGTTTCCGACTTCGCCGTTAAAGGCTGTCGCTGCCAAGGCTCCGGGGTTGAGCGTGAAGTTTGCATCTGGGGCCGATCCTGCAGCTACTGCGGCTTTGGCAAAGGAGTCGGATGTCGCGATCGTGTTTGTGCACCAGTGGACCAGCGAGGACTATGACCTGCCGAATTTGTCGTTGCCGGACAATCAGGACGCGATGATTGACCAGGTGGCTTCCGCGAATCCGAGGACTATCGTGGTGATTGAATCCGGGACTGCGGTAACCATGCCATGGATCGATAAAGTGAGTGGCGTGCTGGAAGCGTGGTACGCGGGGAGCAAGGGCGCGGACGCGGTGGCCAACATACTTTTTGGCGATGTAAACCCCAGCGGTAAGTTGCCCATGACTTTTCCGCGCAACGAAGAGGATTTGCCGCATCCGCGAGAAGTGATTCCGTCTCCGAGCATGCTGGGCAAGGCCGCGGTGATGGCAACTGGGGAGGCTAAGCCGACGTTCGAGGTACATTACGACGAGGGATTGAAAGTTGGCTACAAGTGGTACGACGCTGAAAAAAAGCCGGTGCTGTTTCCATTTGGATTTGGTTTGTCGTATACCTCGTACTCCTATTCGGACTTGAAGGTAAAAGCTGGCAAACAGACGACCGTGACGTTTACCGTGAAGAACACCGGAAAGAGAGCGGGAGCAGAAGTCGCTGAAGTTTATGCGGCGCTTCCTCCGGAAGCTGGGGAACCTCCAAAGCGATTGGTGAGCTGGAGCAAAGTTAAGCTGCAGGCGGGCGAAAGTAAGGAAGTGACGGTCAGCGTCGACAGCGCGTATCTTTCAGTTTTTGACGAGGCATCGGACAGCTGGAAAATGATACCGGGCGCCTATTCGTTTATGGCGGGAGGGTCTTCACAACACTTACCGCTGGTAGAAAAAATCACGCTGAAGTAGTGGCTTGGTGTGTAAAAGATGCGGGGTCGCCTTGGGCGTATGGTTCACTTTGCGGACTCTGACGGGCGGGTCCGGTATAATCGGCGGCATTCGAGTTTAATGGAGGAAAAATGGCCGAGCCATCTTACGAAGAACTGAAAGCAAAAATAGCGGAGTTGGAAAAGAAAGGCTCTGGGCGGCGTACTGGAGCGCTGGAATTTCGTGTGGGCGAAAAGGGTGGCGTCAGTGTGTACGGGCTGGGGCGGTTCCCGGTCACGCTTTATTACGAGCAGTGGGTGAGGCTGCTGGATGCCTCGCAGGATTTGCGAGCTTTTCTGGAAGAGAATAAAACTGCGGGCAAATTGAAATTGCGGGAAACGTAAACTCTGGGAAGAGTTGTGCGGACGAGTGGTGTCCGAAGGCGACCCCAAGACCCAGGTTCATAACTCAAATGCGAACCTGGGGGCACCCTCCGCGTTTTTTTAGTTTGCGATGTCGGGCAGGAATTCAATTTTCTCAATGCCGTCCAAGAAATTAAAACGGCAGGGATGATAAGTCGACGTTGCCCCCGGAGAAGATCACGCCAAGTTTAGGGGCGTGGCCATCCGCGCGCGGTGGCAAGTTTAAGGCTGCGACTGCGCCGGGCCGCAGCAATGGAGCGATGGCCACGGCCGCCGATGGCTCAATGATGATTTTCATGCGCTCCCACACCAGTCGGGTCGCGGAAATAATTTCTTCTTCGCTGGCCAGCAAAATTCCATCCACAAGTTTTCGCAGAATGGCGAAGGTGCGGGGAGCTAGGGAAGCGCGCAAACCGTCGGCGATGGTGTCGCTGGAGTCCTGAGACTGTAATGTGCCGCTGGTGAGGGAGCGATAGGCGTCGTCGGCGCGCTCCGGCTCGCAACCAAAGATGCGAATGTTCGGGCGCAGACCTCTTGCACCGAGGCAGGTGCCGCTGAGGAGGCCGCCGCCACTGACGGGAGCAAATACGGCGTCGAGATCGCCGATTTCTTCTAGGAGTTCCTTCGCAGCGGTGGCTTGTCCGGCGATGATTCGATCATCATCGTACGGATGTATGAGGTAGGCGCCAGTCTCGGCGCGGACCCGAGCGGCGGCTTCATTGCGTGCGGTGACGGTGGGCTCGCAAAGAGTTACCTGCGCGCCGTAACTTTCGACGGCGCGGAATTTTACGGCTGGCGCATTCTTGGGCATTACCACCCAGGTCTTTACGCCGCGCCAAGCGCCGGCACAGGCGATGGCAGCGCCGTGATTGCCGCTCGATTGGGTGACGATGCCATTTTCGACCTCGGCGTCGGTGAGCGAGAAAATGGCGTTCGTGGCGCCGCGAATTTTGAAGGAACCGGTCTTCTGAAAATTATCGCATTTGAAAAAAATGTTGGCGCCGGTGAGTTTATCGAGCGAAGAACTGGTCAGTATGGGAGTGCGATGTATTTTGGGAGCGATGCGCACGTGGGCTTGCTTGATGGCGTCCCAGGAGGGAGGCGCGAAATCTTCGACAGTTGTAGGTTTTTGATAAGGAGCCATTTGGGCCATGTGTTTTGAGTTTATGGGAGCCATTATTGGTGTCCAATCCACAGCAGAATACTGGAAGCGCGAGTTGGGGCAAAGTGATTGCGATTCATCGCGCTGGTACCGGATGCGCTAATTTGTCACTTGACGTGTCCCGCAGCTTTGCTACGCTGATTTGAAGCCCCGTCGTTGAGACTCGCTAGCCAGTTTTCCCCGCGTGGAGCAAGTGAAAATGAAAGACCAGGAGCGCCGGCGGTTAACCCGCTACAATTTGCGCACCCCGTTGCGGTTTCGCGCGCTGGGGATGGGCGCGGACAGCAGCGAACATTTTACTGAAGCGCTGAACGTTTCGCGCGGAGGATTTTTTTTCGCTTCGTCAGCGCCGCTGCGGGTCGGAATGCAACTGGAAGTTACGCTGCGAATGCCGATCGAGGTGGGCGGGAACGCGGCGAAGGAAATAAATTGCACGGCGCGGATTGCTCACACACGGAGTGAGCCGTTTGGGGATGGAAGAATAGGGTTTGGGGCGGAAATCGAAGAGCCCATGGATGCGACGCGGGCGCCTCGCTGGGATTAATCCTCAACAATACTGACCCGATCCGCATGATTCGGTGGGTTCAAGCTAAAAATCGCTTTACCGGTGATTTGAACTGGTCACGGTCACAGTAGTTTTCGCGCTTCCCACATTTTCAAAGCGGTCGTAGGCGCGCACCGCAACGGTGTGTTCTCCGGCGGACGGGTCGCTAATCGTAAACTCGTAATGCTCTTCGGGCGCGTCACTGATGTTTCCCGCGGGAGATATCAGGATCCAATCGCCGCCGTCGAGGCTGTATTGCGCGCGCTCCACGCTGCCGCTGGCATCGCGGGCGGTAAATTTCACGGCGATGGAGGTGCCGGCTTTATCAGCGGCGCGAAATTCGCCTTGCAGATGCTCGATAACCGGCGGGGTGTTGTCGACTTCGAAGCGCTCGCTGATTCGTTCCGCGGTAACCGCGGTGGCCGGCGGATTCGAGGGTGCGTCGGTAGCAACAATCTTCAGGTAATAGGCTCCGTCCGGGAATGATGTGGCGTCCCAGGAATAAAATTTCTGCTCCAGTTTGTCCTTCAACAACTTCCAGTCCTGCTCATTTTCGCCGCGGTAATAAACGGCGTAGTGCAATTCATCGTCGTTATCGTCGTGCGCGGTCCACAGCACGGTGGCGTAGCCTCTTTGCTGAATGCCCTGCGGCGGAGGTTCAAATCTTGGCGGGGTGCCTGACTGGGTGATGATCACGCCGGAAATATTCGGGGCGGGGGGCAGCTTCAGGGTGACGGTAGTGGGCTGGCCGGCGGAAATTATGTTGGTGGCGTTGGCGCGCACGCCTGGCTCCTGAATTGCGATGCCATCGATCACCGGCGCGACATTACGTGGCAGATAGGCCAGGCTGGCCCAATCTACGCCATCTCCCGGCTGGCCGCCGTGAACGACGGCTTTCCATTGGGCAAATCGCGCAGGCGGAATTTCCATCTCTACACCCGAGTGGGTGTAAGGGCCATACCAGGTAGACCATTCTTTGCCGGGGTCTTCGGTGTTGCCCGAACGTGCGAAAAATTCGACGCGCGGTTCGCTGTCGTGTGCAGAGGATTTCTTCGTGGCCGAAGGCGTATTCGGGACGGTGCGGGGACTCCACCATTCCAGGCGGCCCCATTGTGAAAAGTTTTGCGCGTCGAAGGAGTGTGATTCATAGGTGCCTTCGGCTTCAAATTCAGGGCCGACGGAGAAAACTTTGCCGGGATTGGCGGTGCAGACAAAAACCTTGCCATCTTTACCGTGGGAAACGCCGGTGATCTGGGCCGAGCCGGATTTGGCGAGTTGCGCAAATACGCCTTTGGAATCGATGGCTAGCAGTGCTCCGTTGTTTCCGGTGCCGGCGAGCAGACGGCCGTCAGCGCCGAGACCCAGGCTGTAGACCACGTCTTCACGGGAAGACCAGAGCTCATCGGGCGCGCCGTTGGCGCTAATACGATAAATGCTAGAAGAAACGACCGGAGGAAAGGGCAAGAACACCGAGGGCGCGGTGGACTGAGCAGAGGAGGTGCCCGGAGCGTTGGTAATGGTGGTGGTGCCTTGCGGGGTGACAAAGACCGCCGAAGGAGCAGGAGTGGCGTTGCGCTGCTTTTCGCCGATGGCGGAGACGTAAATGGTGCCGTCTGGGGCTATCGCCAGAGCGGTGACTTCACGTTTGGCGGTTTCGTAGAGAACGAAACCTTGTGCTCCAGGAAGTGATTTGTCCCGCGATTTGTCCTCTGCTTTATTGGGGCGGGAGAATTTCGTGTTGGCATGGGAAATGCGCAGGACGCGGCTGTTCGGCTCGGTGCCAGCGATCAGATTTCCGCTGGGATCAAAGGCCAGTACGCGGATATGGGCTTCATCGCTGGAGTAAAAGAGTTCGCCATTGCCGCTGGAATTGACGGCGAAAATTTGGCCCTTATCGCCAGTGGCCACGTAGAGAGTACCGTCGGAGGAAAACGCGAGGTCCCAGATATATTTTGTCTTGGGATCGAAGAATACGGATTTTTCGCCGGATGATGAAACGCGATAGACCTTTCCGTCCGGCGAGGTGCCGACATAAAGACTTCCCTGCGGGTCGAAAGCAATGGCTTGCGCAGAAAGATCGCCAGAGTCAAAAACGGTGGTGGGTTTCCCCGCAGTATCGAAGCGAAAAACTTTTGCGGGGGAGCCCCCGGCAGCGTAGAGCACACCTTTAGGATCGGTGCGTAGAGACCAGAGATAAGATGCGTCGGCGTCGGCGATCAGGGCGAACTTGGGAGCTAACTCGAGGCGGCCATCGCTGCGTACTGCCACACCATTGGCTTTACCCTTTAGAAATTCTTCGTAGGTGCTGATGCGCCAACGGCGAGTGTGCTCCGCGCGGGCTGGGAAGGCGCAGGCAATGGCCAATAGGCAGGCCACGAAAGCTCGGGAATAGCGGATATTAAAGCGAATTTTTGAGTGCAAACTGCGAAGACGCATGTTTTTAAAAGTAATCATCGTATTTGAAGATTGAGTGAGATAACTCCGGCGACCGGGCCACCAAGCGGGATGGAAGATTCACTGGAAAGCGATTCGCGGAGCACCTGAACAGTGCCGGGCGCGGGGCGTCCATCCACGATATTAATTTGAGAAAGGGGTACGTTGGGTAATTCCTTGTCTTCCCACAGCATAGTGGGAGATGGAGCGAAAAGTCCGACGTACAGGCGATCATTGCGACGCTCACGATTCAGCAGAGCGATGAGCTGATCGAGGCTCGCGGAGGCACTAGCACCGGTGGCGGCAAATCCTCGCGATGCGCGATTGAGCATGTCGGCGTCGCTGACGAGGACGCGCAGCATGGTGCCGCGGGTGACCTGATCAGGAACATGCACGGTGGTTTCCTGAACTTGCGCGGGGCCGCGATAGGGGCGCAGCAAGACGCGCACACGCAAAGTTTCGCCGGGAGCAGCTTCGCCCTTTTCGAGCCACGCGCTTTCGATGGTGAAGGAATGGCGGCCCGGTACACTTTCGACGCGCAGCGAAACTCGTTCAATGTCGGTGGCTTCAAAATTATTGGTGAACAAGCGCGAGAAAATACTTTGCATGGTGAGGGCGATCGGCAAACCGTCGGGGGAAAGAGCGTCGCCAGGAGCGAAGGTGTTTTCAATCTGCACCGGCGCGTGATTTTTCAGCTGGATTTCACCGGAGAGATGCAGGGTCGTGCCTTCGCCGTACAGAGAATTCTGAGTGAGGCCGCTGAAAGTGGTGAGCGCAACCAAGATGGGAGTCAAGCGCGGATGATTGACGATTTGGAAGTGCAGTTGTTTTTCCGCGCCAGCGACGGAAAGAGTCAGTTCCAGGGGGATCATGGCCGGTGACGTACCGAGTTTTCCAGTGACCGCGGTGAGGTGATCGCCGGTGATGGTGCCGATGGAACCGCCGACATTTACGATTTTGGTGGAGGCCATGTCGGAGGAGAGCGTGGTGAGCACGCGGCTGCGGGCCATGGGAAGTTGCACGTCGCCGAGACTTAAGAAGGGATGGCCACACAAGAACACTCGGTCGGCTTGCACGGCGGTGACGGTGCAGGCGGAGTTGATGGAGGCGTCGCCTTGGACAAGCACCATTCCGGCCATGTCGCCGGGTTTGAGTTGCGAGTCATCCGGGCGCGGGGTGGCGGTGCCTCCTTGGGCAGCGACGAAACCATAACTCTGGAGTTGCGAAGAAAATTGGCGTAACGCGGAAGCTTGAAAACCGGAGAAGACCAGAGGCGTTTCGATCGGTTCCAAGGCGGAGCCGGTTGGCAGGGTGATTTGTTGCGCTGCGAAATTATTCGACGGATTTGAAGAGGGGTCGTTTGGCAGTGAAGAAGGCGAAAACTGCTGAGATAAATTTTGCGAGGACTGCGCCGGTGGGGGCGCGTTTGATTGGGCCGGAGGATTCAAAACATCGGCAATGGGTGTTACGCCGGCGATGGGTTCCTTGGTGAATATGCCGAGCTTGAGCGAAAGGGCGCCGGCGAGTTTGCCGTCCAGATAAACGGGACTGCCGCTCATGCCTGCTACGACGCCGGTGTGCTCGACCTTGGGGCCTTTTAATTGAACGAGAATGATGGATTGTTTGGGGCCCAGGAAATTGGGCATGATGCCGAGAACTTCGAGGTCGAATTTTTCAATTTGGTCGCCGGCAAAAATGGTGTACGCGTAGCCCTGCATGCCAGGATGGACTTCCGAAAGCGGAAGAATCTCGCTTGCTTGTTGAGCGCGAGCGGTAGTGCAAGCGCCAAACAGGAAAGTGAGCGCGAAGATTGCAGAGCAAAGAAGCGAGTTGGGAATGAACTTGTACAAACGAGCCGGGTGCATGAACAAATAATCATACGCGGCGAGGTTGAGCGGCGCAATTCAACAGGCATGGTGGGCCGGCAGGGAAAATATGACTAGTGGTTCCAGGACTGTCTCTTAGGAGAGTGGGCCGGCCGGCGGCCAAGGAATTCAATGGGAATAGTGTTATTTGGAGGATGGGAGCAGAGAACTTAGCATTGCTTTGATGATTACAGAAATGCAGCATCCACTGTTTTGGGGCGCATTTTGAGTGTAATCTGCGCCTTGCCCCCCTAGTCCAGCCGACAGATCAATTCGGACGTAGTAGGAGAAACAAGGAGAATGCATGCGCGTGCGAACTGTGCAAATGATGACGCTGCTGATTTCAGGCGCTGGAACTTCGACGCTGGCTTTGGCCCAGACGCAAACTGCGGAGAAAGCCGCGCCGATTGCGGCGCTGGCTCCTCCGGAGACTCCGGTTCGCGAAGTGAAGGAGACTTTTTTTGGGACGGAGATCAGCGATCCGTATCGCTGGCTGGAGGACCTGAAGAGCCCGGAGGTTTCATCGTGGATGCGCGCGCAGAATGATTACACGCGGGCGGTACTGGAGCGCATACCCAATCGCGACAAACTGCGGAAACGTATCGCAGAGTTGGACGATAGTGGGGTGCGTGTCAACGGGCTTCAATCATTCGGAGGGCGGTTGTTTTACTTGAAGCAGGCGACGGGCGAGGACAATCGCAGATTGTATGTACGCGATGGCAGCGGCGGCGCGGAGCGGCTGCTACTTGATCCGCAAACGCGCACGGCGAACGGGGTGCATTTTTCCATCGATTATTTTCAGGCCTCGCCAGACGGAAAGCTGGTGGCCGTGGGCATCTCGCCGGGCGGCTCGGAGAACAGCGTTCTGCACGTGCTGGATGCCAGCGATGGAAAAGAAGCCGGCCCGAGCATCGATCGCGCGCAATTCGGCGCGGTGTTCTGGCTGCCCGATAATCACAGTTTTTTTTATAACCGGCTGAGGAAACCTGCGCCGGACGATCCGCGAACGTCATATTACCTGAACAGCAAAGATTACCTGCATCACATCGCAGATGATCCCGAAAAAGACGTGCCGATATTTGGCAATGGTTTATCGCCGGCGGTGAGCATGACGGAAAGTGATTTTCCGTTTGTCAGTGTTCCTCCGGGATCGAAGTATGCCTTTGGAGTTATTGCGCATGGAGTTCAGAACGAAAACACGATTTATGTGACCAGTCTCGATACCTTGCATGACGCCAGCGCTTCGTGGCGGAAAATCGCTGACATAGGCGACCAGGTGACGGGCTTTGACATTCATGGCGATCACGTTTACCTGCTGTCGCATCACGAGGCGTCGCGGTTCAAGGTATTGGGCGTTGATCTGCCTAAAGATGAGGTGGCGCACGCCCGCGTTTTGATGGCGGCATCGGATGCGGTGGTGACCGGGATACAAGCGGCGGGAGACGCGCTGTACGTGCAAAAGCTCGACGGCGGATTGGGAAAATTGTGGCGGTTACCGTATGACGGTGGTGGCGCGAGAGAAATTCGCCTCCCATTTGAAGGCGCGATACAAGAAATATTCGTGAACCCGGAGGAGCCTGGCGTTTTTGTGCGGCTGGCTTCGTGGACCAAATCGTCGATGTTCTTTCACTATGATCCGAAGACCAACACGATCGCGGACACAAAAATAATTCCGGTGTCGCCGGTGGATTTTTCTGGAATTGAATCGGAAGAGGTAAAGGCGAAGTCGGTCGATGGCACGATGGTGCCGCTATCGATCGTGCATCAACGGGGTTTGAAGATGGATGGCTCGCATCCAACGTTGTTGCACGGATACGGATCATACGGATACACATACGATCCGGGCTTCGATCCGACTTCGTTGGCATGGCTGGAGCGCGGCGGGGTGGTAGCGGTAGCGCACATTCGAGGAGGCGGAGAGTATGGCGAGGATTGGCACAACGGCGGGCGCAAGGGTACTAAGAAAAATACCATTGCGGATTTTCTGGCTTGCGCGCAGTACCTGATCGACCACAAATACACTTCGCCGCAACATCTGGCCGGCGAAGGGACCAGCGCGGGGGGCATTACCATCGGCGGGGCCATCACCGAGCGGCCCAATTTATTTGGTGCGGCGCTGGACAACGTGGGTATGTCGGACGATTTGCGCGCGGAACTACAGGTGAATGGTCCCGCGAATATTCCGGAGTTTGGCACAGTGACAAATTCGGACGATTTCAAGAATCTACTGGCGATCAGCGCGTTTCATCGGATAAAAGACCACACGACTTATCCGGCGGTGCTGCTAACTACGGGAATTAATGATCCGCGGGTTGACCCGTGGCAGATGAACAAGATGACAGCGAGATTGCAGGCGGCTACTTCCAGCGGGAAACCGGTGCTACTGCGGGTGGATTACGATGCCGGGCATGGTGGAATCGGGGCTACGAAATCGCAGCACACGGCATTGCTGACGGATCAATACTCATTTTTGTTGTGGCAATTTGGTGATTCGGAATTTGTGTTGCCCAGCGGCGGAACGAAGAGCACAGCGGCAAAACAGTAAAAAAACTAATCCATGTGGTGATGCATGGTGAAAATTTTGTCCAGGCCGTCTTCGTAGGGGTAGACGTGCATCATCCACCCGAAAATGGAAGGCTGGAAGCGGCCTCCGGCGGCGGCGCAAGCATCCTGCGTGGCGATTGAACCTTTCAGTCCAAATCTAGTGAAGTCCGCGGAACGCATTTGATCGCGCGGAGGCAGGCAAAGATTGGTGTGCAAGTGCCAACTGGCGATGCTGAGGGGCACGCGGGCGTTGAGCTGTTCCTCGGTGGCGCGCTTGGGCATGGTGTACATCGCGCCGACTAGTTCATAGCCGTCGGAAGTTTTTTTGTACAGGAGCGAGGTGGGGCGCGATGGATCGAAATTTAACGCTCCCAGAAATCCATTTTTGTAACTGGTGAAATGATATTCAGGCTGTGGAATGTCGGGCATGAAAATCTTGAAGCCCTCGTCGAGGGCAACGTGGTAGTCCTTATACTTTTCGATCCCGACGCGCAATTGGGTAACAATTTCGTTGGCGCGCTGCACGTCGCCCGGGTTCTGAGGGCGTGGTGCGGTCATATACATATGTAGATTGTGAGCTTCGTGGCCGCCAGAGGACATGTCGTGCACGGCGCCGGCTTCAGGAGTGTGTTGGTCGCCCATGTCCATGCCTGGCATGGTGTTTGCATTGGATGGAGTGGGTTGCGATTCCTGCGCTCCGGAAGTTTGCGGAGGCTGCGATTTGTGAGCTGGTATGGCGGCGAGCAGAACACCGACCAGAAAAAGTGCGCCGAATAAAATTCCGGCTTTAGTGATGAGCTGAATGGCGGTGTTGCGCGCGGACATAACGATTCCCCCTAATCATGATACGCAGCGCGGGTCAGAAAAATTTCATGAAGTTAGGCGGAATTGCAGTCGTGACAACTGGCCGCGCGGTCAGGTGCCGCCCGCCGCAGATAGCCGCGGTGCAGTCAGAATGCACCCTATTTTGCGGATCCAATTTCGATTCGCGCCGATCAGCGTCGTTTAATCTGTCGCACGCGATGCCCGTTTTTTTGTCGAGGATGCGTACGCATGACAATCCATGGTTGACGCGCCTGCACGGGTCGTCAACAATACCTTCACGATGATTGAAAATCTCGGTGACAAGAAATTGGCCGTTCTAGGAACCGGCAAGCTTGGCGGAATTCTTCTGCGCGCCTACCTGAAGCAGGGCTTGTTCAAGCCGCAAAATGTCACGGCAACGGTAAAACATAGCGATAAAGCCGCAAAGCTGGCCAAGGAGATGAGGATCTCCGCCAGCACGGAAAATCGCGGTGCCGTTCGCGGCGCTGACATCGTACTGCTGGGAGTTAAACCTCAAATCATCGGGGATGTGCTGCAAGAGATTTCCGGAGAACTAAGCCCCAACGCTCTGGTGGTCTCGGTTGCGGCGTCGGTTCCCACTTCGTACATCGAGCAGCGGCTGGGGGGCAAAGCGGCGGTTGTTCGCGTAATGCCCAACACATGCTCGACGGTCAATTGCGGCATGGCGGGAATATGTCGCGGGGCCAGCGCGACAGATCAACATGTGGAGATGGCACGGGCTATGTTTGACGCCGTGGGGCGTACGGTGGTGGTCGATGAAAAAAACATGGATGCAGTCACGGGCCTTTCTGCAAGCGGACCAGCTTTTGCGTACATCATTCTGGAATCGCTAGCGGAGGCGGGAGTGAAGGTCGGGCTAGCGCGCGATGTGGCGACGTTGCTGGCAGCGCAAACCATGAAAGGGGCGGCAAGTGTGGTTCTTGAGACTGGCGACCATCCGGCGCTACTTAAAGATGCGGTGACCACCCCGGCGGGCTGTACCATCGATGGGATACTGGAACTTGAGGAAGGGAAGTTGCGCGTAACGCTGATTAAAGCGGTGGTAAAAGCGACGCAGCGGGCCGGTGAACTGCTATTCGAAAAATGAAACGACCGTATAGTTTCCTTTCAAAATCAATGCGAAGTTTGTGGCGGCATTGCGATGCATGGTGAAATTACATTTTACGTGCTTGCGGGGATCGCTATCCTCAGCGCAGCGATGGTAGTGACACGTAGAAAGGCATTCTACGCTTCTCTTTACTTCGGATTGAGCTTGCTGGCCAGCTCAGGAATCTTCTTGCAGCTTTACGCTCCATTACTATTCGTGGCGCAGCTTATGGCGATTGCGTGTGGGATGCTAGGGATAATTTTGTTTGCAGTGGAAGTGTCCACACTGAACGTCGCGCTTGCCGGGGAACCTCGCTGGAGAGCGCGGGCCGCAGCGATTGCCGTCATTCTGGTCTTAATGTTGCATGTCGTGTCGGCAGCACTGCTGGGTCGTCTGGTGCAGCCCGGCGAAAATCTGACCGTGCTGTTGCCTCGGGGCCCTGTAGCTACGCCACCGCGCGCGGTGGAGCTGATGAAAGTTTTTCTGAGTAATGAATTACTGCCGTTCGTGTTGATAATTTTTATGTTGTTGATCGCCGGAGTTGGTTTCCGCGCGACATTTCAAAAAAAGGTCCTAAATTAATGCTGCCCGTCACCCATTATTTGTTCTTAAGTTTTGCGCTGTTTTTTATTGGGCTGACAGGCGTGTTAAGTCGACGCAACCTGATCGTCAAACTTTTTTCCATGGAGATCATTCTCAACGCCGCAAGCGTCAATTTTATGGCTTTTGCCCGTTTATACGGAGACGCTTCGGGACAAGTTTTTTCCATTCTTGTAGTTGCGATGCTGGCGCTTGAATTACTCGTGGCGCTGGTGATTATTGCCGCGGTTTGCAGCCGCTGGAAGTCTGCAACGCCTGACGACGCGAAAGACTTATCATCGCAACTTGATTATTAACCGTTAGCTTCTCGACCACATCGACTACCGACTGATGCTCAATCACATTCTCAGCGCTTTCCGCACATATATGCACGGCGATGGCGCAGTGCTGCTTCCCGAGATGCAGCTTTTTCTTTTTGCCATCGGGACGTTGGCCATGGATTCCTGGGCCGCCAATACATCCAGTGAAAAACCCGGCACTAACCTGGTTTTCCAGCAAAATTATTGGAACCCGGCGATTGCGTTGGCAGGCACGGCTTTCAGTGCTTTGACGCTATGGATGCTGCGAGCGCGAATAATGCAGTCGGGCGATCTTGCGGGTTTTCACCTGACGCTGGTGGTAGACAGCTACTTTGTATTCTTCTCGGCGTTATTCCTCGCCGCAACCGCGCTGGTGATTTTGCTTTCGGTAAATTGCTCAACGATCTCAGCGGTGCGGCAAGGGCGGTATTTCGCTTTGCTGTTATTTGCGTGCATGAGCATGATGTTGATGGTCGCTGCCGTGGATTTGGTGGTCATATTTCTCGCCATGGAAGCGGTCGCAATCAGCGCGTATTTCCTCGCGGCGAGTCCGAGCCTGTCGAACAGAACTCCGTCAGCCGCAGTGAAATTCCTGTTTTCCAGCGCGCTCGGCTCCGCACTTGTGGTCTATGGGTTTTCACTGCTCTACGGTTTGAGCGGCGATACCAATATCAGTCAAGTTGCCAGAGCGCTTGGGGGCCGCCACAACGTTGCGAAGGTCATCGCTCTCAGCCGGCAAAGTGGCCCACAGGGCTTGCAGATGCTTCAGCTTTTGCAATCGCGCTTGCCTGAAGCTGTGCGCTGGCATGCCTTCACGCTGGAAGCGCTGCCCATCGCGGCCTTTATGCTAGTCAGCGTGGGCATGATACTGAAATTTGCGGTGCCACCATTCCAAGCCGAATTTAATCACGAAAATGCCGAGACAGATTTCGGTATTCCAAGCGCGGTTATCTTGTATCTTTCCGGGGCGTTTGGTATTGCAGCCGTCGCACTGCTACTGCGGTTGTTGTTCACAATTTTTGCGGATTCACAAAACATCTGGTGGTACATCATCGCCGGAATGGCGATAGCCGGTATTAGTTATGGCGGTTTGGCTTCTTTGCGCCAAACGAACCTGGAACGGATCATCGTCTATTTGTCGATAGCGCAGATGAGTTACGTTCTTCTGGGCGTCGTGGCTGCCAACGAGGGGGCTGCGACAGCGATGACTTATTACTTGCTCACTTATTTGTTCACGGTGACTGGCGTCTTCGGGATGTTGATCACAGTGCGCGACAGGAGTACGTCCGCAGGAACCTTGAACGATCTCAGGGGCTTGCGGCAGCGCAGTCCGGTCACGGCGCTGCTGTTGATAGTTTTCGTTCTATCGCTGGCGGGTGCTCCGCCTACCGCTGGTTTTTTTGGGCGTTATTTCATTTTTCATTCACTTTTGGAAACTGGGCATCGGTATATCGGGTGGTTCGTCACGGTGTCATCGCTGCCACTGGCGTACTCCTATTTGCGCATTGCGGTGTATGCATGGCGCGGCACCAAATCCGAAACCGAATCCGCGGCGGTTGCGTTTGGCGTTTCCGAAGCGATCGTATTAGGTATTTGCGTATTTGTTTCCCTGGCGGCAGGGCTGTATTCTGAGCCGTTCACGCGGATGGCGCGCTATGCCTTTGGACAATAAGCCGACAAACGATTCGCCGGATTCTTCGGCACCAGGCAAAGCCAACAATTTCTCGAACCAATTCGCCATGGCTATGGAGCTACCTTTTGTTCTGGTGGGCGCGGTTCTGCTCGGCGGCGTGCTGGGTTATTTTCTCGACCGCTGGCTGCACACCAAGCCTTGGCTCATGTTGGTTTTTGGCGCGCTAGGGTTTTTCGGCGGAGTCCGAGACATAATACGCCGCATGCCCGGAAGTCGGCCGTGAACTGTCGATGGCAGATTCTCAAGTTAGCGTCACTACCGCAACGCAAACTGAGCGGCGCATCGCGTGGCTGACTTTGTTTTTTGGAGCAGTGGCGGCCGTTGCCGCTGCAGGTTTGCGCCAACCGCTGTGGGCCGGTGGCTTGATGGTCGGCGCAGTTCTCGCATGGTTCAATTTCCGCTGGCTTCGGCAAGGCATGAATGCACTGGTGGCCGCGTCGCAAGCTCAAGCGGGGGTTCCGCGGCCGCGTGTACCGATTGGTGCGTACTTCCGGGTGTTATTCCGCTACGCCTTGATAGCGGTTACCGTGTATGTTATTTTTGAGCTTCTGAAATTCCCCCTTGCTAGCATGGTGGTGGGTTTGTGTGCTCTGGGACCCGCAGCAATCGCGGCTAGTGTGTATGAGATGGCGCGGCCTGCGACGTTGCGAAAATAACGAAACCGTGGAATCGTGATGTTGAACAAATATGAAGACGGAGAGCCGAGCAATTCGCTGCTGAAACCCACATGGAACACGTAAGCGCGCTAACACATCTGGTAAACCGCATCTTTGGCAGTTACGCGCTGTCTTTGCTGTCTGCGTTGCATGTGAAGCCGACAGATCCGGAAAATCCGATTCCGGAGCACGTTGTGATGGCGTTGGCGGTTCTGGTCGTGGGAACTCTACTCGCTCTGTGGGTGCGGTCGCGGCTGTCGGTTGAGCGGCCTGGAGCGTCGCAGCAAATCGCAGAGATTCTTTTGAATAATCCGATGGGCTTCGGTATCCGGGATGTGCTCAGTCAAAATGCGGGGCACCATTGGGAGCGCTACATTCCTATGGTTGGCTCCATCGCGCTATTTGTTCTTCTGGGTAATTTGTTCGGGGCGTTTCCGTTTCTTACGGCGCCGACTAGCGCGTATACCGTGCCGTTGGCCTGCGCGATTATTACTTTCCTGTATTTCAACTGGCAGGGCATTCGTCATCATGGTCCGATCGGTTACTTGAAGCATTTCACTGGGCCTGTCGCATGGCTCGCTCCCTTAATGTTTCCGGTAGAAATTCTCAGTACCACGGCGCGTCTCCTGTCTCTTTCGGTGCGCTTGTGGGCTAACATTTTTGCCAGCGACATTATTTACGGTTTGTTTTTAGGGTTATTTGCGGGGGCTTTTACTTCCGGCTGGACCAAATCGCCAATTCTTGGGGTCATCGTTGGCTTGTTACCAGCTTTGATTCCTATCGCGTTCATACTTCTGCACGTCTTCGTTTCCGTTGTGCAGGCCTACGTGTTTACGATTCTGCCGGCCGTTTACATCGGCATGGCTACGGCTGACGAGCATTAAACAATTTTGTTAGCCGCTCCAGTGTGAGCCCGGCTGCACGGTGTCCGGGAACCACCTCCTGGCGGCAATTCATGAGGAGGCAGTAAATGAAGAAAGCAGCACTCGTTCTGGTAGCACTGGTAATTGTAATGCTGATTGTTCCCGCGGCATTCGCGCAGGACAACGCCCCCGCAGGAAGCAAGCTCCCGCTCAATCCCACCACGCTCGCGCTGGCCGCCGGTTTCGGCGTTGCCATCGCAGCCTTTGGCTGCGGTCTGGGCCAGGGGCGGATTGCGGCAGCGGCGTGCGAAGGCATCGCTCGCAATCCTGGAGCCGCTGATGGAGTCCGGGGGGCTATGATTCTCGGGCTGGTGTTCGTCGAGACGCTGACGCTTTTCACGTTCGCGTTGGGGTTTTTGCTTTACCGCCTACTCTAGTTTCAGCTGTTGACGCTAAGAGATTTAGTAATGAGAACGGCTCGGAGTAAAACTTCGGGCCGTTTTTGTTTTGCGCCGGTCTTGTCTTCAAATTGTGTTTTGACGGAGATGAAAAGCGAAGAGAGATCCCTCCACTTCGCAGGCGCGAAGCAGAAAAGCAAATGCGCCGGCCTGCTGCGGTCGCGATGACAAGCATTGCTGGTGGCGGAAGAGAAGGACAAGGTCTTGAGAGGCTGCGGGGCATGGTGCGGCGATGAACCTTGCTGATCAGGGTTCAGCGGCAATGCGAAGGCTGAGGCAAGCAGCGTGGTAAAATTTGCGCGTGAAAAAAGAAACAATACATCCGGCTAAAGCTATTACCGGCGGCGTGGAACTGCCGGGGGACAAATCCATCTCGCATCGCTATGCAATGCTGGCGGGGCTGGCTGAGGGCACTAGTGAGCTACGCCATTTCTCGGCGGCGGTGGATTGCCACAGCACGCTCGCATGTATGAAAGCACTGGGCGCGGAGGTGAAGATTGAAGAAGATTCGGTCAAGGTGACTGGACGCGGAGCCCGCGGGTTGAAAAGCAGCTGGCGCGCGCTGGACGCGGGAAATTCTGGCACGACGATGCGGTTGTTGGCTGGAATCCTGGCGGGGCAAAAGTTCACTACGCGGCTGACCGGTGACGATTCGCTGCAAAAGCGTCCTATGAAGCGGATCGTGGGGCCACTGCGCGAAATGGGTGCAGATATTCGCGCGCGGGAAGACAATTTCGCGCCACTGGAAATTCACGGCACGGCATTGAAAGCCATTGATTACAAAACGCCCATGGCCAGCGCGCAAGTGAAGTCCGCGGTGTTGCTGGCGGGATTATTTGCAGACGGCGTGACCACGGTAACGGAGCCGGCGCGCACGCGCGATCACACGGAATTGGCACTGCAAGAGTTTGGCGCGACCATTGAAAGGCATGGAAAAACCACGCGAGTTCATGGGTTGAGCGGCGGGTCAAACGGCGCGGGAAAATTGATGGCTAAATCGCTGGACGTGCCGGGAGATTTATCTTCGGCGGTGTTTTTTATTGCGGCGGCTTGTTTATTTCCGGAGTCGAGCTTGCTGATTCACAACGTGGGCTTGAATCCGACGCGCACAGCGATTCTCGATTTGTTTTTGGCGATGGGGGCGGCGATTCAAACGCCGTCATTGCGCAGCGCGCATGGCGAGCTGGTGGGGGACCTGGCGGTGAAAGGCGCAACGCTGAAGGGCGGCGTGATTGAAGGGGAGCAAATCGCGCTGCTGATCGATGAGTTGCCGATGCTGGCGGCGCTCGGGCCATACACGGAAAACGGGATTGAGATACGCGATGCCAAGGAATTACGCGTGAAGGAAAGCGATCGCATTGCGGCGCTGGTGGAAAATTTAAAGCGCCTGGGCGCTACGGTGGAAGAGCGGCCGGATGGACTTAAAGTGGAGGGACGCAAGGCGGGGAAGTTGCGTGGGGCGGAAATCGATCCGCACGGGGACCATCGCATTGCGATGGCTTTTGCGGTGGCAGGCCTGGCGGCGGACGGGGCTACGGTCATTCGTGGAGCGGAATGCGCGGGAGTTTCTTATCCGACTTTTTTTGGGGATCTCGCGAGGGTGGCAGAAAGATAGAACCAGCGTACGCGAAACGGTTGAGAAATGGCGTTGCTGAGGAATGCTAATTTTCTTCTGGTTCGGGAATTTCGGGCGAAGGATGCGGGCTTGGGTGTGGTGGGTTGGGAACGTGCGGTGGCGACGGTAGCTGCATGGAATCGCCGCTGGTCTTGCGCAGAGAAATATTTCCGTAACTGGTCTTTAAAGTAATTTTAGTGGCCCGGCCAGTGCCATATTTTCCCTGCAAGTGATTATCCCCTGAGCCGCTCGACGATTTGGAAAGTGTGCCACCCGAAAAGTCTGAATCGATATCGCAGGAATGGCAGTCCGCGGAGATCTCGAAACTCGACGAGGCAGGCAGGCTCACGGAAATTACCGCGTTGGCATTGGTGATATCGATGTCGTCTTTGGGCGGGGAAGAGAAGCGCAGCTCGACGGTGCCATCGCGATTATCGATTTTCGCTTTGCCGCCGACATTTTCGACGTCGACGTCATAACGATTGGTGCGCAGCTGCAGATTTCCGGGCGCATCGGTGATTTCGAGATTGCCGGAGCCCAATTCCAGATGCCCGCTGAGTTGACTGAGGGTCAAATCACTGCGCTGCGAAATATAACGAACGCCCCTGGCGATTTTATCTGCGCGGATGGGGCCGTAGAATTCTCCGTCGACGGTAAGACCGCCGGACGCGGTGGTAACGTCCACTTCGCCACCTTTGCCGGCCACCTTAATATCGCCCTTGGTGTCGGCAACTTTTACGTCGCCGTGGCGCATGTCGACAGAGACGTCGCCCGTGGTATTGCGGATGTCTACATCACCATTGTGGTTGTCGATGACCACCGGGCCGGCGATATCAGAAACCACAATGTCGCCTTTTTCGTTGCGAACGGTTAGCTGTGATTTCTTAGGGACGACAATTTCCATATTGAAGCCAAGGCGCGAGTCGCCGGTATTGGATCCGGTGGGATGAATTTCGTAGCCGTCGCCATTTTTTACCACTTCCACGGAAACGCGATCGGCAAGCTGGGATGCTTCAGTGTCGGACCAGGCGCGAATATTCTTTTTTCCGCTTACGCGAATTTCAGGGTCGTCAGAATTGCGCACCGAGATATCGCCGCGGGTAGAGCGC
>DATHGV010000098.1:0-2088 GCA_035490135.1 Candidatus Methylomirabilota bacterium | reverse complement strand
AGGTTGTAGTTGATGCACTGAGGCACACCGGAGAAACTAGCTCCACAAAGGCTATTTCCGTCCGAAGGCCACCTGCCTCCGAGCGCGGCCAGCTCGGCCGCTTTCATCCACTGAACGGAAAAGCCAGCGGGCGTTCCTGTGGCCCCAGCCCTGATCGTCAATGTTATGGACCCGGGTGTCGAGCTGAAGCACAACACGCTTAACGGAGCCAACGGCGGTTTGATTCTGCCATTATTATCGTGCGCCGAATTGGATTGGCCAGCCGCGCAGATACCGCTACACGCGACAAGCGCGAGCAGTGTTGTTATAGTTTTATGCATATTTATTTGTTGCTGCTTTTGTCTGGCCAAGGAGAACGTCTCTTCGATTGGTTGGCCCCGTCTCACATCTTTCTCCGGAAACGGCGGGGCGGAGTTCTCGAAAAAGATCCGATTCCTGAATGAGGCCAGTCCGCCGCAGCGGATTCGTCCTGTGGCGAATTTGCTGGTTTAAATAGGCTTTTGCGCGAGCGAGCTAATCTGCCAGGCGCATTGGATCACCTGAGCATTGGCCTCTTTCATTTTTGGCCGAATGCCCCTGAAGGAGGGTGCGCCGGATCTTCCCGTCGATGTTCGGAGTGGGCCTTAAACCCCTCCATTTTAGTGCGCGAATGTCGCGCAAGGATCTCCAAAAGTCAGAAGTCAGACATCAGACATCAGAGGTCAGGAATCAGTAGCCAGTGGTCACTTTAACCAGCCGCTGCAGGGCTTGAGCGAAGCGAGCATCGATTTCATCATCATCAATCGGACCACGACTCAGCGCGACGAATTCCATCATCTGCTGGCCAAGATGGCGACGTCCTTCGATCACTGTGCGAAGACGCTCAGCACGCGTCCATGACGAACGACTCCCCGACATTTGCGGCAGTTTCGCGCCAGCAGCGGAACGGCTGGCGGCGCGATCTTCCCATAAACAATAGAACGCATGGGCGACTTGCTGGCTGGGATTTTCGCGTGCGCCATGGCGAAATTCGAAATGACGAAACGCAAGCGCAAGCGAGCCATCGACCCGATAATTGCGTACACCGGTATCGGCAACCTGGGTCCAGCCGACCGCAGGTAAGCAGACATCCGGCCGGTGCAAATTTGCCAGAAGAGCGCTATTTCGCCCAGGATTCCAGCGGAAAAAGTACAGAACACAAGTGATAGGTCGCGAGTTCGGAGACTGCGATGTTTCGGACGAAATCGCAGTGGGCCAAGTCCAGGAAGCCGCATGTCCTTCATCGAAACGAAGCTGGCGGCGTACCTCGTCGTCGACCTTCAACTGCTGAAAATTGGGTGCGCTCTCCGGCCATTCCACTTCCCACTGTATGCTTGCAACAAGATTGCGCTCGTGCGAGCGATACCAAAGCTGGGCGCCCGCCTCGACCGCGACGATCCAGCAAAGAGCTGCAAGAAAGTAGAAAGTAGCAAAAGACCACGAGGCCATAGGACGCTGCCATTCCTCCATAGTCGCAGGTGAAACGCCTGCCACCACAGCATCCGAGGGATTCTTCCTCCCGAGCAGATACGCGAGGCCGAATGTGCCAAGAAAAACAAGCGCGACGATCGTGTAGCCGGCGACGTCGTGCCAGCGATTGACTTCTGAAATACTTTCGGTGGCCGCAATCCAGACGAGAAAAATTGCGCGCAAGAAATTGGTGCCAAGCGCAATGGCGACCGCGCCGATGACGAGCAGAACACGGTGCGAGATCGACAGTCGTTTGAGTTCGCCAAAGAGCAGGCCGATCATGAGCGACGTCTGCAATGAGCGCACGCCGCTGCAGGCTTCATTTACGCCTATCAGGCCGTTGGTCACCCGGATCAGGTTTCCTTCCAGTTGCGCAGGAATTCCAAGGAGCGTGATCGTTTCCGCAGCGAAACCAGCGACCAAGCGCATCAGCCCTTGAATAATGGGACCTTCGATTGGTGTTACCCATGGCACCGCGACGAAAATGAATGCGACCGGAAAGGCGAAATGGCGAAGCCATCCGGCAGCTGCCGGACCACCCGCGTACCATAGATACAAGAGGGTCAGCGTCACGACTGACGCGGTGTGGAGCCAGGCAAG
>DATHGV010000097.1:0-7023 GCA_035490135.1 Candidatus Methylomirabilota bacterium | reverse complement strand
TTCCTTCTGGATTCGGCGGTACAGTCGGCGCGAGAAAGGTGGTGGACCACGCCACCCGGAAGACTCTCCGTGCGGGTGTGCCGCAGGCCATGGAGCTTGCAAAGCCCTGTAGCCTAACGATTGCGCGTAACCTCAATCTCCGGGCACACTTAAAGACTGAGTTCCGCTGACGGGTCTCTACCTTCGCGTCCGGCTCGGGAATAACGAGCGGCACGCCATTAAGCTAGGCGGCTGACCGAAGTGGGGCGGCTCCACCAAGCCCAAAAGGGCAGTTTGGACAGGAACTCCCCTCTATATACGCAGCTTGGACATGCTTCGGCAGAAGCCGAGCGGTTTTATCGACAGCTCTCCAGCCATGGGCTGTGTAGCCAAGTCCGACGTCAACAGAGCACTCCTTCCTACTGGCTGTCCCCGAACCATTAGCAGATCAAGGCTGAGCGAATAGAACGTAAAAAAAAAAGAAAAAGTATAATGGGGTTTTTTGCTCGTGAGGAATATCTGCGATTGTCCGACGACTCCAGTCAGGGATTTCAGTCGAACTATTGCGTGTTGATTGAGCTCTACATTACGGCTCTGAGCGAGAATTTGTAGAGACCCAATACTAGGGCAGGTTTCCGTGATGGGGCTGTTCGGCTAGACTCGGAGGAATGCGCGACAACGAATTCACGAAAATCTTGAATTGGCCAGGCTACCGAGTCTTTCGACACGAAATCGATGAAACCGCCATGACCCTGCGTTTATGGGTGCGACGGAAACGGGGCAACCGCAAACTGATCTGTTCGGGATGCGGAAGGAAATTTACGGAAGCCCATGATGATTACCAGCGCGAGGTGCGCGACTTGCCGTGGAGGAAGTATCGGACCACGGTGATCATCGAACTGTATCGGGTGTGCTGTCCCGAGTGCGGGGTAAGGATCGAGAAGGTTCCGCAACTGCCGAGCAAGGCGCCTTTCAGCAAAGACTTTGAGGATGCGGTGGGGCTGGCGTGCGAAAGCGCATCGGTACGCCAGGTGGCCAGACAGTTTGGACTGGTGGCCAGCACGGTGCGAGCGATTGACCTGCGGTATCTGCAGCGCTGGAATGCCACGCGGCGCAAGGAGCGGTTGGAACAGATGGGCGTGGATGAGATCTACTTTGGCAAACAGATGAAGTTCATCACTGTGGTCAGCAACTTGGAGACGGGCGAGCCCTTGTGGTTCGGGCAGGACCGCAAGCAGGAAACGCTCGATGAGTTTTTCCGAACACAGCTGACGGAAAACCGGCGGAAGCGCATCGAGGCGGCTTGCGTGGATATGTGGCGGCCGTTCACCAACAGCATTAAACAATGGGCGCCCAACTGCCGCATTGTGTACGACAAGTTCCACGTCCTGCAGCACGCTAACAAAGCCATCGACGAAGTGCGCCGGGCGGAGTTTTTCCGCAAAGGCGGGCGCATGCGCGGTGTCGTGAAGGGCAAGCGTTGGCTGTTGCTGACTCGCTGGATGAATCTGGACAGCCAAAAACGCCAGCAGTTAAACCAACTGTTCGCCCTTAACCGACGGGTGATGAAAGCCTACCTGCTCAAGGAAAGCTTGGAGCGGTTGTGGACCTACCGCTATGAAGGGGCCATGCTGAACTACTTGAAGAGCTGGATTGATCAACTGCGGTGGCAACGGTTGGTACCTTTTCAAAGCCTCGCGAAAATGTTGCTGGATCACCTCGCTGGCATTCTCAACTACTGCCGCACGAAAGTACGTTTCGGAGTGGTGGAAGCCATCAACGGCAACATCAAAACCCTCTTTCGAAGGGGCCGTGGCTACAAGAATCTCGGCTATCTGCTGCTCAAGGCTCAGCGCATGGCGGTCACCAAGACCGAATTCATCGTTCTTCAGAAAGCCGCCTAAAATGCGGGTCCCTACGAATTCTCGTGCAGAGCCTACATTACTACTTGCGCTTTACAGCAGTTCACAGCGATAACATACTCCTAGGAAGCGCCCTGAACTCGGGCAGAGGTGTGGTCCGGCCTCAAAGACTTATCACTTTTGTGGAGATTCTGCTCCATTGGGATGAGTAGTGCAGTGCTAATGCGTCGACTTCAAACCCGATTTGTTTTCTTGTTTCTGATAGCCATCTACAGCCAAGTCTTGCTCGCTCGAGACTTGGAGGCCCTGCCTGAATTCCTCCGGTCCGACCCCTTTGGTGCCATCGTCGCACCGGACCGGAGCGGCGCTGACCTCGCCTCGAGCCTTTACGGCGCTAAGCACCAAGTCGTGCTCACCGGCTGCCGAGGTGGATACGTCTCCTTTCATCTGGTTGTCAAGCTGCCCTCACCAAGTACCTACACGCTAGACGTGACGATTCCCGATCCCACAAACAAAGTTCAAATCGATTTGTTTCGCGAATGGTTCCACTTTACAGATTCCGACAAGCGTTATTATCCAGACGCCTTGATCCCTGTACACGCAACTTACAGCTCGCGCCTGCCTGAGCCAGACAATCGGATCCCGAAACAGACCGCCCAGGCCTTCTGGGTAGATGTCTATGTTGCTCCCGACACACGCCTCGGGATTTTCTCCGGTACCGCCAAACTTAAGGCCAATTCTAAGATCACGACTCTTCCGATCCAACTTACCGTCCTAGCTTGCGTCATCCCGGGAGAAGACGTTGTGACGATTGACCACAACTCCTATGGAAGTTCATGGCTTGCACAGCAGTTCGCGGGTTCCTACCAGCACGACCCCGATCACTGGTTCGAGAGCAACCAGTTCTTCGAATTGATCCACGCTTATCATCGCGTCTTCTACGAGCACCGGGGAATTTTCCATCAGCTCGGATATGGGCACTCCGGGAAAGTCGGTCCGGAATTTGCCCCCGGGCTCGAGGGCTCTGGCCGGGCGAAGCATATTACCAGCTGGAGCTTGTACGATCGCCACTATGGTCCCCTGTTTGACGGCACGGCGTTTTCAGCATCCCGCCGCGGCCCGCGTCCGATTCCTTTCGTCTACCTGCCCATCAACCCTGAGTGGCCGGCCTCTTACGAGTTCTGGGGAGAGCGTGGTTATGAAGCGGAATTCGTGAATGTGGTCTCGGAAATGGAACGCCACTTTCGGGAGAAAGGCTGGACCCAAACAAACTTCGAAATCTTTTTCAATCACAAGAAACGCTACAAAGGTTTCCCCTGGGACGGCGACGAGGTGCGTTTTCCGAAAGACCTCAAATACTTCCTCGAGTATGACCGGCTGCTTAAGAAGGCCTTGCCACCCAACACTCCCGTACATTTCGTTGTCCGAGCCGACGTCAGTTGGGACATGGAGGAACAGTTTAAGGTCCTCAACGGAATTGTGCGGTTGTGGTGCTGTGGGGGAGGCATCCTGAGTTTTTATAGACACGCACCCAAGATGTTATGCGACCGAGGTGACGTCGTTTGGTACTACGGGGGTCCTCCGGGCGTGACGGATAGTTCTTCCGCGATCACGGAATTCCCGTTGCGGGCCTGGCTCTGGGGCGTGAACGGCTATGTCCATTGGCTGACAGTTAGCCCGGGCGAGGACCCATGGTTCCATTTCGATGGGGGTCAGACTGCGCTCATATATTCCGGCGAGCGCTTTGGCGTTAGCGAACCAATTCCCAGCATCCGGTTGAAGATCCAACGCAACTGCCTTCAAGACCTCGCCCTGCTCGACAGTCTCAAGCGTCGCAAGTCGCTTGACTCTCTAAGGGCCGGAGCGGCGCGCAGTTACAACAACTCCACCCTCGATGATTGGTGGAACTCGCGGCCTGCGCTGGCCGACCTTCCCTCTGATCAATGGCTCGGGAGCGCCATTGACGATTCGACCAAACACACACAGCGGGCTCTGGGACACCCTGGTGCGTCCGCCTGGTACAAGGTCCACCAATATGCGATGAGCCTTCAAGCGGAGGCAAAATGAAAACCGTCTCTCTGATTGGGATCTTCATGTTCGCAATTTTGGGAATTGCCAAGCTCAGCCCCGAGGAGGCTCCGTCAAAAATGCAAAAGGAACTGGATATCGTGGCACATGTTGGCAGTGCCATGGTGGACGGCGACATATGCCAGAAAATCGTTACCCAGAGAGCAAGAGAGCTCATGTTCGCCAGTGACCCTCGCGATAGATTCCTCGCGGGCGACAACTACGACGTTGACGACGTGGCATTCAATACAGTCAAGAAAACTTTGATCCGCCTTTCGCACCTTTCTTCTTTCCCGGCCGACGTTAATCTGTGGATGCCGATCGAGGGGCACGCCGGTAAAATTCAGTTGGTCATTCGCAATAAGAACGAAATGAGCCAATTCTGGAACTGGGGCGAGCTTTACGGGGATATAGTTCCGCAGATGGAGACGGTATTGAAGACGGGACAACGGGTCACGGTTACAAACAAGCCCGGCTGGATTTCTGTTCTTGCTCCAGTCTATAACAGTTTAGGTGATGTCGTAGGTCTGATCGAAACCGTCAGCCAGGTAAAAATGGATGCGCACGAAAATGTAAAATAGCATTCACCACGCTCTAGGTGCTCTCTGAGTCGAATCTCTGTGAAGTAGCGGTCCCGCTGAGTGCAAGCAGCAAGATCTCGGAGGATATATGCACCACAGTCGTTTGCGTTCACGACGGTCGTTTTTGCAAGCGGCCCTGGCAGCGCCCATCGCGGGCATGGTGACGACTTATTCGCCGCTTGGCGGTAAAGATGGGACCAGCGAGGCTAGTTCTATTGTCGCGCGTGTCACCCTGGACAATGAACTCTACGACTGCGATGCCGTCTTGAATGGGCGGTTGTACTTTCGTATTCCGGCGGCCGGGCCGGTGATCGTACGCTGGGTGGACAGCTTCGGCCGGAGTGTCCACGAATTTCATCCCCCGAATCTTGGTGCCACAGTAGCGCCATTAAACTTCTCATTTGACCTAGGCCGCGGCTTCACTTACCGGAACTGGATTCGAATCTGGGTTAACGATGTTGAGCAGGCCGAGGGTGGGCAGTTTCTGCTTTCGCCATCCCCCAAGCCTTGGGACGATTTTCACGCCATCAGTTGGGCCCACTACCCGGACGGATTTTACGACGTGCTCCGTCAAGCCGGCGTAGACGCGACAATTGCTTATCGGGAAGCCGGCGAACCCGCGATCGACAACAACTTTGATTTCTATGTCGAGCAGATGGCCTGGGAAGTCTTTGCGATCTACCACAAGAACCAGCCTCTTTGGCGAGGGTTACTGAATCAGATCGAGCTCGATCGCAACAATCTAGACCTCTGGATCCGTCACCCCTGTGTGAATGATCCAAAGACCGATGAGTACGTGAAAGAACATCTGACCCGGTTTGTCCGCTTGCATCGCGATTTCCGGCCGCTCTTCTACAACATTGCCGACGAGCTCGGCCAGGGCGATCAGATTCGACCCAATGACTTTTGCCACTCCACGTACTGCACGAACAAGTTCGCGGAGTATCTTCGCAAAACGTACGGTACGACCGGAAATGTTGGCAGGGAGTGGTCGGTCACCGAAGAAACGCGCTGGGACGACGGGAGCCTGCGCAACGGGTCCCAATGGGCAACCAGCAACCTAATGGTGAATCGGACTACGACCGACCAGGCGTTCGATGCCGTTGCGGTGGCCAACCTCGGGGCCAAGTACGGAGGTATTGCGGGCTTGAACAAAGCTTGGGGCGTGAACTTCCCTGCACCCCGCAACGAGGCGGGCGGCCGAGAACAGTGGGAGCCACTGCGCGCATTGCTGAGCGAGACCCGCTCGGTCCAGGAGTTTACCGAAAAATCTCTCAGCGAGCGCTTAGGGTCCATCGAAAAAGCCAACGCACTCTGGGGAACTCACACAACCTGGGTGGCTGAGCAGCGACCCACCGGTTTCAAGTCCTGGTCCGAGGTCGTTGCGTTCTTAAATCGGTTCTATCAGGAGTTGTCGCAAGTCCGGTCGACGGAAGGTTGGAACGTTTCGCCGTGGTGTGACTTCCGCAATTTTATGGACGAAACCTTCGCCGAGGCTGTTGGTCGGGCCCGGGCTGTCTGCAAATCCGAAGATCCGCACGCCCGTTGCGCCACGGAGGGAGGCCAGACCCCTTTTGCGTTCGGTTGGTATAACTACGAAAACGTCGTCAAGCAAGTAGATGTAATTGAGCCATATAACAGCGGGAACAACGTGGAAGTGATCCGCTCGCTTAATCGGGACGTGATTATGGTTTCCACGCACGGCTTCCAGCACAAGGCCGGGGCGCCGCTGACGGAGGAAGAGCGCCCTTACCAGAAGCGCGCGCCGCAGCCTATCTGGTGGGGATTATTCCACGGCCATCGTGGATCAATCATCTGGGACGCCAACTTACCTGATTACCATTTCGTTGACGAAGAGACCCGGCAGCTTACTCCTGCGGCCCTGACCTTCGCCGATACTTTCCAGGAACTCCATAAAGGGATAGCGAAGCTCATTATTAACAGTCGCCGGCTCCACGATGGAATTGCCATCCACTATTCCCAGCCCTCGATGCAGGTCCACTGGCTGTTGGACAACGTCCAGTATGCGCGGAAATGGATGCTGCACAGCGGCGGGGATCGTGGCAGCCATTTCACAGGCGTTCGCAACGGCTGGACCAAGCTGATTGAGGATCTTGGCCTGCAGTACGAGTTTGTCGGTGCGCGTCAGATCGAGGAAGGCAAGTTGACGCGAAACGAATATCGGGTGCTCATCCTGCCGCAGTCGCTGGCCGTGAGCGCGCGCGAAGTCGAGCAGATCCGGCAATTTGTTCAAGCCGGCGGGGTCTTGATCGCGGACTACCGTGCTGCAACCATGAACGAGCACGGACGTGACCTCGGGCGCGGTCAGCTCGACAGCATTTTCGGCATCAAGCATGCGAAAGGCCAAGTCAAAGAACAGGTAGTCATTGGCATTGAGAATTACGGAGCACTGCGTCTACAAGGCAGAAAGCTCGATCTCATTGTCGGCGATGAAAGCATAAGCACTACGACCGGGAAACCGCTCGCACGGGGCGGCCAAGTCCCACTTATTGTCGTCAATGAATTTGGCCAAG
>DATHGV010000096.1:0-25794 GCA_035490135.1 Candidatus Methylomirabilota bacterium | reverse complement strand
GAAACCAATATGTCATCGGATACCGGCCAAGCAACAAAACACACGACGCGCGCTGGCGCAAAGTTAAAGTTAAATTACGCGCGCCTAAGGGACTGCCTCCGCTTAGCGTGTATGCCAAGACGGGCTACTACGCGCCGAGCCACTAGCTTTTTTGCGAAGCATTCTGTTACGAAACATTTCCCCCGACAATTTCAGTATGCATTTTTCGCTGCCATGCTGGTCTGTGCCTTAGGGCTGGCATCGTTCGCGCAGATTCCTATTCCCAATGCGCAGCCTGCGCCTCCGGGACAGACAGCCAATAGTGGGCAAGGGCAGAGCATCAAGGTGGACGTTAACCTGGTGGTGTTGCACACCACGGTGCTGGACGATCGCGGGCGCTTTGCGGAAGGATTGAAGCAGGACAATTTTCGCGTGCTGGAGGATAAAGTAGAACAGAAGCTGGCGGTGTTCAAGCGCGAGGACGTTCCGGTGAGCATGGGGCTGGTGATTGATAATAGCGGAAGTATGCGGGACAAGCGGCCGCGGGTGAATGAAGCGGCTCTGACTCTGGTGCAGACCAGCAATCCGCAGGATGAAGCGTTCGTCGTGAATTTTAACGACGATTTTTACCTCGATCTGGATAAGGACTTCAGTAACAGCATCCCGGAATTGAAAGAGGCGCTCGAGCGTATCGATTCGCGCGGGAGTACGGCACTTTATGATGCCATTATCGGGTCGCTGGATCATTTGAAGAAGGCTTCGAAGGATAAGCGAGTTTTATTAATTGTGACCGATGGGGAAGACAATACCAGCCACAATTCGCTGGATAAGACCGTTCGGGAAATACAGAAGACCGATACCGTGATTTATACAATTGGACTGCTGAGCGAAGAGAGTAAGAAAAATTCTAAGCGGGCAAAGAAAGCTCTGGAGCAGATTGCGCAGGCTTCCGGCGGGTTGGCGTTTTTTCCGGAAAATGTGGATGACGTACACAATATTTGTGAGCAGGTGGCACGCGATATCCGGAATCAATACACCCTGGCTTACTACCCGTCGAATACTAAGCGGGATGCGACTTACCGGACGGTGCAGGTGGAAGTTATTCCTCCGCGCGGACGAGGGAAGCTGGTGGCACGCACTCGGAATGGGTATTACGCGCCGAGTGGCGGTGGGACGGCTTCGGGAAAGTGACAGCAGTCGATTTTGTTTCATTGGCGGAAGAGACAGTTCAAAAATCCATCCAAATTCGTTGCTGCGAGAGCTCGACCTGAGCAACCCCAGACCCACGCTGAAAATCGAGCGTGGGGCACCCTCCGCGTTTTGTGACGGTTAGTTCGGCCTAGTTTTGCAAATCGTTTAAAAAACTTTTTCCGTGCGGGATGGTGGCACCGAAATTTTCGGCGACGGTTTGGCCCATGTCGGAGAGCGTCGCGCGCGTGCCCAACGGCGGAGCTTTTTGTTTTGCGGGTGTGTACGCCAGGATAGGCACGTATTCCCGAGAATGATCCGTGGTTGGCCAGCGGGGGTCGGGGTCGCAGCCGTGGTCCGCGGTAATCATCAGCAAATCAGATTTGTTCAAAGTGGGGAGAAATTTGGCGAGCCAATCGTCGAATTCTTCGAGGGATTGGGCGAAACCTTCCACGTCTTTACGATGGCCGTACAGCATGTCGAAATCGACTAGGTTGCAGAAGATCAATCCAGCCGGGCGTTGGCGAATGGATTCGGTTAATTTTTCCATGCCGTCGGCGTTAGTTTTCGTGGTGGTGTAGTGCTCGACGCCGCGTCCGTTATAGATGTCGTGGATTTTGCCAATGCCAAAAATTGGGATGTGCTTTTCGGCGAGGACATCGAGGAGCATAGGCCTGGGCGGGTCAACGGCATAGTCGTGACGTCGCGGCGTTCTAGCAAAATGCCCTGGTGTTCCGGCGAATGGGCGGGCGATCACGCGGCCTACCCGGTTAGGGCCGTCCAGCAATTTGCGAGCGATTTCGCACATGCGGTAGAGCTCGGCGATGGGGATGACCTCTTCGTGGGCAGCGATCTGGAACACGCTGTCGCCAGAGGTGTAGACGATGGGCTTGCCGGTGCGAACATGTTCTGCGCCTAGTTCCTTGATTATTTCGGTGCCGGAGGCGGGCTTGTTGCCTAGTGTTTCGCGGCCGATTTGTTTTTCGAACGCGGCGATAATTTCCGGAGGGAAACCTTGCGGATAGACGGGGAAGGCTTGCTGCAGCCATATGCCAGCCATTTCCCAGTGACCGGTGGTGGTGTCTTTGCCCGGGGAATGGGTGGCGCCTTTGCCGTAGGCGGCGAGAGGCGCTGCGACGGGCGAAAGATTTTCTAGCGGTGCGATGTTGGCGAGGCCTAGGTTTACTAGCGTGGGCAGATTTAAGGGGCGAGATTCGGCGATGTGCCCGAGAGTGTTGCGACCGACGTCACCGTAGTCGGCAGCGTCCGGGAGTTCACCGATGCCTACGCTGTCGAGAACGATCCAGATTATGCGGTTGAAGACGTGCACGTGACCTCGCTGTGCGAATCTGTTGAAACATAGCATGGAAATGTGTGAGAGACATTTGTGCGCGGAGCACTTCGTCTAGCGACGCAACGATTGGTGAGGAAAAAATGGGCGTTATTTTGGCGGCAAGTTTTTTGGGTATTTTGTTTTGCGTTTTTTTTTCGAACATCTAGGATTTTGGCGTGAAAGAATAACCGTCCGCGAGAACAGGAGACGGCACGGTTCTGACACCTCCCGTAGTGGTACTATGACGTATATACCACAATATGCAGTAGGGCATGCCTGCAATACCCTTTAACTACCTGAAACTACCCCCATTCTTAGGACAACTCCGGCAGAGAATTCCTTGACGCTGCGCGCAACGGGGTGGGATAACGAATTCACGAAGCGCACTCGGCAATTTTGTAGCGCGATGCGGAGTGCTCCAAAAAATGATTTCAAGTTTGGGTGTTCGTTCGGATGGCGGGGTGGCTTTCCTCGTGAATGAATCGCGAGAAGTGATGAACGTAAGGCAGGCGTCGCAGTATCTGGGGATCTCTCCGGATACTTTGTACCGTTACATCACCGAAGGCGAAATACCCGCATTCAAGTTGGGCAACCGTTGGAAACTTCGTAAAACGATTTTGGACCGCTGGATGGAGCGGAAGATGAGCCAGGCGCACGCGAGGCGCCGGTAGTTCGGGATTAAGCAGGGACGGGGAAAGAGGCCGCAAATATGTTTGCACTGGGCGGACGAAAAGGCAGGCAGTTGGTGGGACTGGACATCGGTTCCAGCTCGATAAAAGCAGTCGAGCTGAAATCGACGAAAGCGGGATACGAGCTGGTGAGCTTTGGAATGGAGCCGCTGGCGCAGGATACCGTGGTGGACGGCGCGATTATGGATGCGCCACAAGTTGCCAACGCCATTTCGAAGATTTTTGATACGCAAAAGATAAAAACAAAGAATGTAGGCAGTTCGGTTTCAGGGCACTCCGTGATTGTGAAGCGAGTTCCGCTGCCGCTGATGACCGAAGAGGAGCTGTATGACCGCATCCCGTCGGAAGCCAGCCAACATATCCCATTCGATATCGCGGACGTGAACTTGAGCTATCAGCTGCTGGAATCGATGGATTCGCAGATGGATGTGCTGCTGGTGGCGGTCAAGAAAGACAAAATTTTGAATCACACCAACGTGCTGGCGCAGGCTGGGAAGACGCCGGTGGTCGTGGATATAGATGCTTTCGGGCTGCAAAACTGCTTTGAAATGAATTATGAGCCGGACGCGGGACAAACGGTGGCGCTGCTGAATATTGGCGCCAGCGTGATGAACATCAACATTGTGCGCGGGGGAATTCCGTTGTTTACGCGCGATGTGAGCGTGGGCGGCAATCAGTATACGGATGCGTTGCAAAAGGAATTGGACCTAAGCTTCGAAGACGCCGAAAGACTGAAAATGGGCGAGAGCCTGCCGAGCGTAACGGACGATCAGAAACAACAGATTTTGCGCAGCGTGTCCGATATTTTGACGCTGGAGATTCAGAAAACGTTTGACTTTTTCCGGGCTACCGCGAGCGGCGAAAACATTCAGCGCATCGTGGTGGCTGGCGGCACCGCAAGAGTGCCAGGCCTGGTGGATTTGTTGCGCGAAGAGTTCGCGATGCCGGTGGAAGAGTTAAACCCATTCCGGAAAGTGGTCATCAATCCGAGCCGGCACAGTGACGATCAGATTCGCGCGCTGGCACCGCGACTGGCCATCGCCGTGGGTCTGGCGCTGAGGAGCTTCGATTAGCCATGATTCGAATAAACCTTCTCGGACAAACCAGACCGAAAGCCGGCCGCCGCCAGGTGGTGGATACCGGGTCAGCGATGCCCGCGATCTTCCTGTTTTCGGGCGTGGTGCTTGGACTAGCGTTCCTTACTTTTCTGTACCTCACCTGGCAGAAACAGGTGAATGAAGAGAACACCCGTATCGCGCAATTGAGCGCGGAAAAAACGCAACTGGAACAAATCAAACAGCAGGTGGACTCGTTCCAGAAACAGAAAGGCGTTTTGCAGCAGCGGGTTTCCACCATCGAGCAGTTGCAGCGGGATCGCACCGGCGGGCAGGAATTGCTGGACATGGTGGCGAACACTGTTTCGCGGACAGAAAACCTGTGGTTGACGAATGTTACGCGCAAGGGCAACAACCTGACGTTGCAAGGTTCGTCGGCTTCGATCAATGCGGTGGCAAATTTCATCACCGCGTTGAAGCGCTCGGGATATTTCCAAAAAGTGGAAATCAAGGAATCGAAGCAGGACGACAGAAACACCGCGGTACAGACGTACAACTTCGAGATTTCCGCTGAAATTACTCCGCCGCAAGCGGTACAGACCAAGCCGGCGACTGGGCCGGCTCAAGCGGCGCCACCCGCGAGGAAAGGGTAAGCGATGGAGAATCCATTACGCGACATGTCCGTAATCGTGCAGGCGCTGGTAGCCGCGGCACTTGCGGTGGTCATCGTGCTGATCGGGGTATATCTGCCGTTTTCTCCAGTGGCTCAGGAGCGCAGCGCGGTGGACAAGGCGGTAGACCAGCGAAAGACTTTGAGCGATGAAGTGACGCAATTGCAGGTTTACAAACAGCGCTACGGCGAATTGAAACAGCAGATGGACGCCCTTTCAAAGCAATTGGAGACTTTGAAGGCCATCGTGCCGGAAGAGAAAGAAGTGGATGAGTTCATAAGACTGGTACAGGGCGCGGCTGCGGCCTCCAACGTGACCATCCGGCGATTCACGGCGCAAGCGGTGGTACCCCGCGAATTTCACTACGAGATGCCGTTCGAGATGCAAGCGGACGGGCCGTATTTCAACCTGCTGGATTTTTTCGGCCGCATGAGCCGGTTGTCGCGAATCATCAACGTGGGAGATTTGAAATTTGAGGACCCAGAGAAAGCGAGCGGAACGAAATACCCGTTGCGTCCGGGGACGACGGTGTCCGCAGTATTCACGGCTACAACCTTTTTCACCAAGCCTGCTGATGCGAGTGCAGCTCCCGCAACTGGAGCCAAAACTCAGCCTGCAGCGGCTGGAAAGCCCTGAGCGGGAATGAGCGAACTATGCGTTCAGTGATCACAGTAGTAACGGCGATTTTACTGACAGCGGCCGCGACGTGCTCGCACGCGCAAGGACAACCGCCCGCTACGGCGCCCGCGCCGAGACCGGCTGCTGCACGACCGGCGGGGACACCCGCGGCAAAGCCTGCAGCAAAGCCCGCGTCAAAACCAGTCGAGAAGAAGCACGCGGCGGCAAATTCTCCTGAAGGTACCAGTGGAAAATCGACGGCCGAGCAAGCCAGGCTTCCGCGGCGGGATCCGTTTGAGTCCCTGCTGTCACGGCAAAAAGCAGGCGGAGAAGCGAAAAATCTTCCTCCCGGAAAGGGCGGACTGCAAGTGAGCACGCTAAAGATAGACGGGATTGTTCATGGACCTAACGGGATGATTGCGGTAGTCAGCAATCCTCAACAGCGTACGTACTTCCTGCACGAAGGTGATCAGTTGTACGACGGGCGCGTGGACAAAATTGCTATGGATGGAGTGTCGTTCCATGAAACCGGCAAAGACGCGTTTGGCAAACCAGTGGAACGCTCAGTGAATAAGAGAATTTACTCGACAGCAGGAGAAGAGCAATGAAGACGAATTGGCCGGTGTTACGGTCTGGTTTCATGATCCTCACCAGCTTGGCCGTGGGCACGACGGTGATGCCTGCGCGCGCGCAGGAAGCCGCCGGGGTGATGACCACGCCGACAGTGATCTCCAGCGTTGCCATCCTGGAAAGCGCATCGCAGCGAGCCAGCGTGCGGGTGAAGGGCGAAGGAAAGTTGGAGGCCCGTGCGGAGCGTTTGCAAAATCCGGAGCGGCTAGTGCTGGACTTCAACGGCGCCCGGCTAGGATCACAGAAAACGGTGATCGCGGGCGCGATGGCTCCGATATTGGGGGTGCGCCTGGGACAGTTTCGCGATGACGTGGTGCGCGTGGTAATCGATCTGACGGAAGCGTCGCATTTTCAGCTTTCGCATGACGGCGGGGCCATCGTCGTACTTTTCAACGAAGCGTCAGGCGCTCCAGACATTACTGCAGCTAACAATTCGGCGAGCAATACCGCGAAGCGGACGCTGAGCGCGAATAGCAGCAAGAAATCAGGGATTAACTCTCCTCGGTTTGCGTTGCCAGGCGAACTGACCCAGCCTTCAGTCAGGCTGGCCTCTTTTGGGGGGAAGAGCGAAGCGTCGCGGCCGACGACGACCGGGGCTCAGGCAGCGCAACAAGCTGCTCAACAGGCCAACACCGCTGCTGGAACGATGGCGCAATCGATGCAGGTTTCTCCGATGGCGGCACCTGCCGGTCGATACACGGGCGAGCCGATCTCAGTAAACCTGAAGGATGTGGACTTGCGGGATTTCTTTCGGCTGATTCACGAAATCAGCGGATTGAATGTGGTGCTGGACCCGGCGGTCAAAGGCACGTTGACGATTGTGCTGGATGAAGTGCCCTGGGACCAGGCGCTGGACATCGTGTTGCAGAATAATGGACTCGACAAACAATTGAATGGCAATGTCTTGCGCATCGCGACGCGCGACACGCTCAAGAAAGAAGCGGAGACAGAGCGCGACCTGGAAAAGGCGCAGGCCGAAGCGGTGGCTCCAGTTACCGTGACGCGCGTGCTTAGCTATGGCAAGGCCGCGACAATGAAGGATACCCTTAAGAAGTTCCTGAGCGCGCGGGGAGACATTCTTTCCGATGACCGCTCAAACCAGCTGATTATTCGCGACATTCCTTCGGTGATTCCGACAATCGACAATTTGATCCGGCAGCTGGACCGCAAGTCGCAGCAGGTGGAGATCGAAGCAAGAGTGGTGTCCGCTTCGCGCTCCTTTGCGCAGGACATCGGCACGGAACTTGGTTTCGCAGGCTCGACGACGAGCGGGCGTTCGCTTTTTAGCGGTACGCCAGCGGTGGGCGGTAGCGGTGTGACCACCGGCGCAGGCATCCCGCCATCGCCAGTCTCGATCGGCACAGGGTCTACGTCGGGCAATGGCATCACTTCCGGTATCCCCCTGGTTACTAGCTTAAGCGCGGGAACCCCGACCAGTGGATTCGGGTTCAGTCATCGTTCGCCTAACTTCGCGGTGGATTTCTTCATCACCGCGGCGGAAGCCAAGGGCGTAGGCAAATTGCTCTCGAAACCTAAGGTCATCACGCAGAACAACGAAAAAGCGATCATTAAACAGGGAACCAAGATTCCCATACAGACGACCATTAACAACACAATATCGGTGCAGTTCATTGACGCGGTGCTGAAACTGGAAGTCACGCCGCAGATAACGGCCGAAGGCACGGTGTTTATGGACGTGCTGGTGGAAAACACCTCAATAGACCCCGGTATTCCACGGGTGCAGGGAGTTCCTGCGCTGGACACGCAATCGGCGGAAACCAAGGTGACCGTTGCCGATGGTGGCACGGTAGTCATCGGTGGAATCATTATCACTAACCAGCGCGTGGACATCACACAGGTGCCGGTGGTGGGAAGCATTCCGTTGATCGGAAACCTGTTCAAGCGCACTAACGTAACGGTGACGTCACAGGAACTGCTTTTCTTCCTAACGCCGCGCATCATACCTGGGTAAGGCCTGGGTAATGGCCTCGGTAATTGTCGGTGTAATCCGGGCGGGTTCGCTCAATGGAGCTAGCTGACTAAATTCAATCGGGCAAGGGACACCTTCCCGAAAGGGAGTTCATCGAGGAGACTACGGTCTCCTCGATTCGTTTTTATGAATACCGGCTTTGCAGCGAGACGAGGGGCGCTAGTCCAGAAATTCGGAGCGCTACAACTCGACAGCCTGCTAGTCACGCACCCTGCTGATTGGTATTACCTGACGGGATTTACGGGGGAGTCAGGCGCGCTGGTGGTTACCCTAAGGGGAACGACGCTCATCACGGATGGAAGATTCGTCGGTCAAGCCAAAGCGGAGACGACGGGCATCGCGCTGGTGCAGCAAAAGGGTTCGCTGTTCGAGTCCACTGGGGAATTTCTTACCGGCAGCAAGGCAAAGAACGTCGGATTCGAAGCAACGCAGCTGTCCGTGAGCCAATACGGAGCGCTACGGAAAACGGCGGGACGAGGTTGCAAGTGGAAGCCGGCCGTCGGGCTTATTGCGTCCTTGAGGATGCACAAAGACGCGCAGGAACTGGCGGTGATGCGCCGGGCGGCCATCCTGGCGGGTCGAGTGATGGAAGCAGCGATACCGCTGCTAAAAACCGGTGTGCGCGAATTTGAAGTGGCCGCGGAGATTGAATACCAGATGCGGAAAAGGGGAGCATCGGGCGCAGCCTTCGAAACGATCGTGGCTTTTGGGGAACGAGCGGCTCTTCCACATGCGCGTCCGACCGCCAAGCGATTGAAGAAAAATGAGTTTGTGGTGCTGGACCTGGGTGCTATACTCGCGCACTATTGCAGCGACATCACGCGCACATTTTATTGTGGGAAAGCCCCGGAACGTGTCCGGCAATGGTATAAGGCTGTTCAAGATGCGCAAGTTGCGGCGATTGCCACGGTAAAAAATGGCGTTCTATGTGGCGACGTAGACGCGGCAGCGCGGCAAGTACTAGAGCGGCAGGGATTGGGCAAATATTTTGTGCACAGCACCGGTCACGGGCTTGGTTTAGAGGTTCACGAAGATCCGCGCATCGCGCGTGGACAAAAGAAACGGCTGGAAGCGGGGAACGTGGTGACCATTGAACCGGGAATCTATATCGAGGGCGTGGGCGGTATACGCATCGAAGATGATGTTGCAGTGCACGCCGATCGGATAGAAGTATTGACCCGCATTTCGCGGGATCTCATAGAGATCTGACGACAGGCATGACGCGCAAAAAGACTTCGAAGCAAGCATCCAATCGGGCCTCCGACAGCTTCGCAACCCCCGAATTGAAGCAAATCGAGCAGCTATTACAGTTCATGACCGAGCATAACCTTGAAGAGTTTGAATACTCACGAGGGGACCTGCGTATCCGTTTGCGCAAGCCGTCGAGCGGAGCGGTATTGCAGCAGTCACGAAGCGGATATGCTCCAGAGATTATTGTGCCGGGGGGCGGGCCGGAGGCCTTGGCGAACGCCAGCCAACAACCATCCGCGGGAAGCGGAGACGGACGAAGTAGTGAAGATTTACACCTGATCAAATCTCCCATCGTAGGAACGTTTTACGGCGCGCCGAGCCCCGGGGCGGAAGCTTTTGTGAAGGTTGGATCGCAGGTGGAAACGGGGCAGACACTGTGCATCGTGGAAGCCATGAAGTTGATGAATGAGATTGAATCAGACGCCAGCGGCGAGGTTATACGCGTATATGCCGAAAATGGGCAGCCGGTGGAATATGGCCAGCCCTTGTTCGGCATCCGGCCAGGCAGGAAGAAATAGCCGCACCCCAGAGCCATGTTCCAAAAAATCCTTGTAGCTAATCGAGGGGAAATTGCCCTGCGGGTCATCTGCGCCTGCAAGGAATTGGGCATTTCCACTGTAGCGGTGTATAGCGAGGCGGACCGCAATTCGCTGCACGTGCGCTTTGCGGACGAAGCGGTGTGTATCGGGCCGGCGCGCAGCAGTGAAAGTTACCTCAACATTCCGCAAGTGATCAGCGCGGCAGAAATCACCAACGTGGATGCCATTCATCCGGGATACGGGTTTCTTTCTGAGAATGCCAATTTCGCAAAGGTTTGCGAGGCTTCGGAGATCGCGTTCATCGGTCCGACGCCGGAAATAATCGAGATGATGGGTGATAAGGACCGTGCGCGGCGAGAAGTTCGCGCGGCGGGACTGGTCACCGTGCCGGGTAGCGACGGAATCATTCAAGGGGAAGAGCAGCTTGCGACTACGGCGGGAAAAATTGGATACCCGCTGATTTTAAAGGCTTCGGCCGGCGGCGGCGGGCGCGGGATGCGCATCGTGCGGCGCGTGGAAGATTTGTTGGTGGCGTTTCAGGCGGCGAGCAGCGAAGCGCAGCAGGCTTTTGGCAACCCGGATATGTATGCGGAAAAATTTATTGAACATCCGCGGCATGTCGAATACCAGGTGCTTGGCGATCAGCACGGACAGATTATTCATCTTGGCGAACGGGAGTGCAGCATTCAGCGGCGGCACCAGAAATTAGTTGAGGAATCGCCATCGCCGGCAATTGACGCCAAGCAACGTAAGGAGCTCGGCGCCAAAGTCGTCAAGGCCTTGACCAAGATCGGATATACCAATGCGGGGACGGTGGAATTTCTGATGGATGAAGATGGGTCCATCTATTTCATCGAGATGAATACGCGCATACAGGTGGAGCATCCGGTGACTGAGCTGGTTACCGGAGTGGACCTGATTAAAGCGCAGATTCGAATTGCGGCTGGTGAGCGCCTGCAGGATGCCACCGGGGAGATTCACTTTTCGGGACATGCGATTGAATGCCGCATCAATGCGGAAGATCCAGAGACGTTTGTGCCTTCGGCGGGGCGCATTACAACGTTTCAGGCGCCGGGTGGAACCGGGGTTCGCGTAGACTCAGCGGCGCATGCCGATGCGGTGATTCCACCGTATTACGACTCCATGATTGCGAAATTGATTGTTAAGGGCCGCGATCGTGGCGAAGCCATTGGGCGCATGAAGCGCGCGCTGGAAATGTTCGTGATTGAAGGCATCAGAACTTCGATTCCATTGCACCGGCGAATTCTTGCAGACCCGGACTTTGCGGCTGGGCGGTTTGACACGCATTTTATCGATCGATTGTTGGGCACTAACGGAAAATAGGTGCCGATGCGCCTTGTTCTGCCGCGACTGTATGTGATATTAGACGCAGCATTGTTGAAGATCCCCGCGAAAGAATGTGCAAAGAGTCTGATTGACGCCGGAGTGCGTTTGATCCAATACCGGAACAAGCGCGCTTCAGGACGTGAATTGTTTGAGACTTCTCGTGAGCTTGCCGAGTATCTGAATCCCCTGGGAGTGCAATTTATTGTGAATGACCGCGCGGATGTCGCCGCGCTTGCCGGCGCGAGAGGCGTGCATGTCGGACAGGACGACTTGGGGGCGGAGCAGGCACGCAAAGTGATCGGCGATGGGAGATGGGCGGGGGTGTCCACGCACAACGCGGGACAATTCCGTGCCGCGCTGGAAACCTCGGCGGATTACATTGCGGTAGGACCGGTTTTTGCCACGGGCTCGAAAGAGAATTCTGATCCGGTGGTGGGCGTGGGGTTTGTAAGGGAGACACGCGGCATGACGGATAGACCCACCGTGGCCATTGGCGGGATTACGCTAGAACGAGCGGCCGAAGTGATCGATGCGGGAGCGGACTCCGTGGCCATCATTAGCGACATTTTGTGCGCGGAAAATGTGGGTAAACGCGCGCGTCAGTATGTGGATCTGCTGGAACGGCGAGATTCTGGAATTGCTGTGAAGAAATGACCGATATGGCAGAAATTAAACCAACGACGGCAACGAGCGCATCGAGTCTGGCGCGAAGCGAAGGCGGTTTTGTGCGCGCCATCGGATTGTTTGACGGCACGATGATTGTCGTGGGGTCGATGATTGGGTCGGGAATCTTTATTGTGGCCGCCGACATTTCCAGGCAGACAGGGTCCGCGGGTGGGTTGCTGTTCGCATGGATCATTACCGGATTGCTGACGGTTTCGGCGGCGCTTTCTTATGGGGAGCTGGCGGCGCTCTTCCCGCATGCCGGGGGACAATATATTTATTTGCGCGAAGCGTACTCGCCGCTGTGGGGTTTTCTTTATGGTTGGACATTATTTCTGGTGATCCAGACGGGCACAATCGCAGCGGTGGCTATTGGATTCGCGCGGTATCTGGGAGTGTTGGCGCCGGCAATCTCGCCGCAGACGTGGGTGGTGCATCCGCTGGCGATATCCTCGAAATACGCCATCAGCTTGTCGGTGCAGCAACTGGTGGCCGTGCTGATGATAATTTTTTTGACGTTTTTAAATACGCTGGGAGTGCAGCTGGGCAAGATCATTCAGAATATTTTTACCAGCGCGAAGACGCTTTCGCTGCTGGGGCTCATTGTTCTTTGCGTGTTTGTGGGGCGTAACGCGGCGGCCGTCGGCGATAATTTTTCGCACTTTTGGGCCATTCGCGGGGCGCAGCCAATTGAGCCAGGTGCGGACTTTCTGCGCGGTTTTGTGCCCACGATAACCGCAGCGAGCGGGGCGTTTGGATTGTTTATCGCATTTGGCGTAGCGCAGGTAGGGTCACTGTTTTCCGCGGATGCCTGGAACAACATTGGGTTCACGGCGGCGGAAGTAAAGAATCCCAAGCGAGATGTGGCGCTGTCGATGGCGTTTGGAACCATGATTGTCATCACGTTATACGTGCTGGCGAACGTGGCGTATTTATGTGCGCTGCCTTTGGCAGGGATTCAACATGCACCCGATGACCGCGTGGCATCGGCAGCGCTGAATGCCGTGGTTGGCCCCATTGGCGCGTCGATCATGGCCGTGGCCATTATTATTTCCACCTTTGGCTGCAACAACGGCTTGATTCTGGCGGGCGCGCGCGTTTCGTACGCGATGGCTAAGGATGGGTTGTTCTTTCGTGCCACGGGGACTTTGAATAAGCGCGGAGTGCCGGCGGTGGCGCTGATTTATCAATGTGTGTGGACTATTGTGCTGATTCTTTTACGCACCCGGCACGTGGATGAGGTGGGGACGATCACGTACGGCAATTTGTATAGCGACCTGCTCGACTACGTAGTTTTCTCGGTGCTTATATTTTATGCCCTGACCATTGCGGGGATTTTTGTTTTGCGCAGGAAACACCCGGATGCGGAGCGGCCTTACCGCGCGTTCGGCTACCCGTTCGTGCCGTTGCTTTATATTGTGGCGGCCTCGGCAATCATGTTTGTGCTGCTCTTGTACAAAACGCAGACTACCTGGCCCGGATTATTGATTGTGCTGCTGGGAGTGCCGGTTTATCTGGTGTGGTCGCGGCGGGGACGGGCGGAGCGGGCGGTGGAATAAATTTTGGGGGCTATGGGCCTGACCAAAATTTGCAACGCAAAGTGGCTGGCGTGGCATCCAGGATTTTATTCGCCAGTTGATTTTGTTGTAGGGCAAAAGGTGTGGGCAACCTACAATGTCACAGCTCTAGTCCAAATTGGCGTGAGTCAGTGGGATAACCTCTCCAGGAGACTGTTTGCATGGACAACCCGTTATTCGCAACGAAGTCGATGACCACGCTGATGCAGGAAGCCGGACAAACCGGAGAGCATAGCCTGAAGCGCGCTCTGGGTCCGGTGAACTTGGTGACGCTGGGAATCGGGGCCATCATCGGTGCCGGCATCTTTGTAATCACGGGATCTGCGGCGGCGCTATATGCCGGGCCGTCGATCATGCTGTCTTATGTGCTCGCGGGTATCGGCTGCTTGTTTGCGGGCCTGTGTTACGCGGAATTTGCGTCGATGATTCCCATCGCAGGTTCTGCGTATACATATGGCTACGCCACACTGGGTGAGTTAGTTGCGTGGATCATCGGCTGGGATCTGATTTTGGAGTATGCCTTTGGCGCTGCAACTGTGGCCAGCGGATGGAGCAGCACGCTTGTGGCATTTCTGCAAGACTATGGGATCAGCTTGCCGCCTCAAATCTGCGACGTTCCTGGAGCAAAGTGGATCATGTACGAAGGCCGCTGGGCGCCGATAAGCACGCTGAGTTTGAGCAGCGCGCAAATGGTGGGTTTGCCGACGGCCACTTCGAAGTTTAACTTGATTGCCTTCCTCGCCATGCTTGCAGTTACGACTCTTCTCATCATCGGAATCAAGGAGTCGGCGAACTTCAATACTGGAGTGGTTTTTATAAAGCTAACCGCCGTTCTGGTCTTCATCGCTGTCGCAACCTCCTTTGTCATGAAGCATCCAGCTATTCTGCATGAGAACTGGAGAGTCTTCATTCCGCCCAATGACGGGTCCTTCGGATCGTATGGTTGGTCAGGCATCCTGAGAGGTGCGGGTGTCGTTTTCTTTGCTTATATCGGTTTTGACGCGGTTTCGACTGCGGCCCAGGAATCAAAAAATCCACAAAGAGATATGCCTGTAGGTATTCTCGGGTCATTAGTCATTTGCACGATTCTGTATCTGCTGGTCTCCGGTCTGCTGACGGCCACAGTGCACTACTCACGCTTGAACATCGGCGCTCCCGTCTCGCTCGCCATGCGAGAAACCGGAGTGCGGTGGGGAAGCTATGTGGTGAACGCCGGCGCGCTGGCAGGGTTGAGCACTGTCATGCTGGTGATGATGCTGGGGCAGTCGCGAGTGTTCTACTCGATGTCGAGGGACGGCCTGCTTTGGAAGTGGGCGAGCGACATCCATCCGCGTTTCCGCACGCCGTGGAAGTCCACGGCTATCGTTGGCCTGTGCGTGGCGTTTGTGGGGGCGCTTGTGCCGATCGGTGATCTCGGCCAGCTGGTCAGCATTGGCACGCTGCTAGCCTTCGTCATCGTTTGCGCGGGCGTGTGGATCCTTCGCGTACGGCGCCCGGAACTTGTGCGCCCATTCAAGACTCCGTGGGTTCCCCTGGTGCCCATCCTGGGCATGGTTGTGTCGCTCGGGCTCATGGCAGGCCTCAAAGCTGTCACCTGGATACGATTGGTCGTCTGGTTGGTCATCGGCCTGGTGATCTATTTTACGTATGGCGTGAAACACAGCCGCGTTCGCAACGCAACGGAATAGCATTCATCATCCGGGTGCGCGAAAGCCGAGGCTGGCTCTCGGGACGTGCTTGTCCTGCGCGGGCGAGACTTCTTCCGGTACAGTAGTATTTCTCTCTCGATTCCACCATGACTCCTCTCGCGTCCAACACTGTGCGAAACATGTGGCGGCGACTGTCCGGTTTTGACATTGTCGCGCTGGTGATTTTTGCGCTGGGCGCAGTGGTTACTGTTGCGGAACTGAACGGGAGTGCCGTAAGTTTTCTAAAATTTTTAGCGGTTTTGTGCCTGTTTTATCTCCTATTCCGCATGATCGGGTGGTGGCGGTCGCGACTGTTGTGGAGTTTGCGCAATCGCTTGATCGTGGCTTACCTGTTTATCGCGTTAGTTCCCATTTTGCTAATCGTGACCCTGGTAGGACTTGCCGGTAGGATTTTGTATTCGCAGCTGGGCGCTTACCTGCTTTATGAAGATATCCAGGTCCGGATTAATTCTCTGGCGGACATGGCAGAGCACATCGCCGCTGCACACGGGCCTGCGACACGCGGAAGCAGCGAAGAAGAGTTTGAGAGCACTCTGGCGGCGCAATCGAAAGCGGTGCACGACCGCGAACTGCCCGAACTGTCGATCACATTTTCGGATGATCAGACGTTGCTCCATAAAGTAGCGAAAGGAGCGGACTCGTTCGCGGGGTTGCTTCAAGAAGAGGGCAGAAAAAAGGACCCACTATCGCTGGTGAGCCTCCGCGCGATTCATGGAAAGGATCATGTCAGGGTGGTGCAGTTACGGGTTCCGGTCACTCCGGAACTGCTTTCGGCTATCGCACCGGACGTCGGCGCGATTCAATTAAATCCGATGCGAAAAATTTCGGGAGGAAACCCAGAGACGGCGATTTACCAGTCAGCAGGCGAACGATACGCGGCTGGCAACCCCATAAACGCTCAAGCGCGCACATTGCAGCCGCAAGGTTTTTGGATCGATCCGGCGGTCGGCGTGGTGTCGAGGCTCAATGCGGTTTACGTGGGGCGTGACGGCACAGTCGAGTATAACCGGCCGGTTTTGGCGGTCACCAATGCGCGGCCGTCGCGCTTGAGCGCGCGCATATTTAATTCTCTTGGAGAGCTACGAGATTCGTACATGCTGCTGTTTATTATTGTCGGCGTGGTATTTCTGCTGATCGAGCTGGCGGCGCTAATTACCGGGATCAGCATGACGCGCACGATTACTACGGCCATCGCGGACCTGTACCAGGCCACGCAATACGTGCAGTCCGGGGATTTGACGCATCGCGTGCGGGTGGACCGCCGCGACCAGTTGGGCGTGCTTGGTGAATCGTTTAATCTGATGACTGGGTCGATCAGCGGGTTAATCGAGGAGCAAAAACAGCGGCAGCGGTTGGAGAATGAGATTTCTATCGCGCGTGAAGTGCAGGACCAGTTGTTTCCGAAGCGGCTGCCGTCGGTTCCCGGAGTGGAAGTGGAGGCAATCTGCAAGGCGGCGCGGTCGGTCAGCGGCGACTATTATGATTTTATTCAGCTGACCCCGACGCATATTGCGGTGGCGATAGCGGACATTTCGGGTAAGGGAATCTCGGCAGCGTTATTGATGGCCAGCTTGCAGGCGGCGCTGCGAAGCCAATTGCTGATGGGCGGTAGCGAACATCTGGGGACGGATGAGTTGGTTTCGCGGCTGAATAAGCACCTGGTGCGAAATACCGCGGACGATCGCTTTGCAACGTTTTTTATTTGTGTGTATGACAGCGCGACGCGGACGCTGCGTTACACCAATGCCGGGCACCTGCCATCGTTTTTGCTGAGCCAGAACCATGTGGTGCGGCTCGATAAAGGGGGCATGGTGTTGGGTGTGTATGAGGACTGTGTCTACGAAGAAAATTCGCTGAAGGTTCCGGTCAATGCCGTGCTGGTTGGCTATAGTGATGGACTGGTAGAGCCGGAAAATGTGTATGGCGAAGAGTTTGGAATTCGACGGTTGCAAGAAGCTGCGGTGCGGGTGCAGGGGTCGCCACCGAGCAGTGTGGCGCTATCGTTGATGACGGCGGCGGAAGAGTGGGCAGGCAGCGCGGAACAGGCGGATGATATGACCGTGATTGTGGCGCGGCTGAAGTAGCAGAAGACTACGATCGGGTTCTTACTTCGACTGCGAACCGGACACTTCTCACGAAGGCAGGAGAAAACTCAAGACCCACCCTAAAAATTGTCGGCGGGACACCCTCCAGCAAACTGTAATTTTCAATTGGGGTTTATTCTTCGGAGTTAACCAGAGAGATCATCCCAATTGCGAAGCTGCGTATTACGATTTGTGTTCGGAGGAGCTGAAGTTGTCGTGAGCTACGCGAGCGGTCTTCTTGGCAAAATCGTAGGTCGCTCGCAGATTCCCACCAAAGAACCACACCTTGCCATTCACGTCTTGTTCCAGAAGCACTTTTCCATCGGCGTTCTTAAATTCGCAGTGAATGGTGACGGAAGTCGCCCCGGCAACCGTAGTCACGTGCCGGGTACGCTCGCTTCCTGCCTTGAAACCGCGAACCGTGCTGTGCAAAACGACAAGATCAGGAGCGCTCGCGGCCCTGCGGTCGCCGTCGCGATACACATGCTCAAAGCCGCCCTGCTTCTCGAGTTGGCGAACCAAATTTTCGTAAAGCGAAATCTGGAACTCGGCTGGCAGCTTAATCTCATCCGAGTGGATCATTTCCACCTGAATCGCAGACGCCTTGGCTTTGACTGGCTGAGCCGACAAAGGAGATGCAGCGAAAGCGACGGCCGCAACTGCTAACCACAAAATTGCTTTCAAATGGTGCTTCATTGTTTTGGCTCCTTGCTCGATGAATTGGCCGGGGCAGCCGCCGCTTGCTGTTCGCTCACCGTGGTATGCGCTCCTTGAGCCAGCAGTTCTTTCTTAATGGGCTCGGCGCCGGCGGTCGGCAACGCAAAGATGACGCCGTGCAGCGCGCCATTCTCATCACGATACCGAAGAGTTAGCGTGTCGAACTTGGTACGAAACAAGGCCAGAAATCGTCCCGATCCATACGGCGCCGCCATGCTGAGGGTGCTGACAGTCTTTCCCACGGCCGCTTGCGTGTCTTCGCCGGTGACCACGTCTTCAATGCTGGCCGCGTTCACTTCGGAACTTTTCTTGCCATAGCTGAAATGCAACTTTCCGCTCTCGACTGTTAGCGTACCTTTGGCGTTGTCTTTGACGCCGGGGAGACCGGTAAGGGCGATAGCATTGTTGGCGGGTTTTGAACTCTGCTGCGCGTTGGCACCGCAAACCGCAAGTCCGGCGAATGCCACGGTCATCGCAATTGAAACCAAAAATTTCCTTCGCTTCATATCTCCTCCTTCATCACACAAATCCGAGGTCTTCAGGGCGCGCCACGAGCGCGCGGATGACTTCGCCAATTGGAGAAACCGGGGCCTACTGCCAGGAGCTGGGCATCCGCGGATGCCTTACCTAATTCGCACAGCAAACCCTAGCGACTGTCAGCGACGACTTTTGGACGCGGCAAAAGGTCGACTACTATTGCGCGGGAGTGTACCACTTGTCACGCGGCCATCATAGTACCTCGGCGTGTGTAGTTGGCTAACTTCAAGACCCGGGTTCATACCTCAACTGCGAACCTCGGCCATCCTGCCTGTATGGATGCATGTGAGGGGGAAACGGCACGTTTGGCGCGGAAATTTGTGGGACGTGGGCTATACTGGCTAGCTTTCGAAAATTCGGGGACGTGGGAGAAGAATGTCGCTTCGCAATCGAGTGGCGCTAGTAACTGGTGGAAGTCGCGGAATCGGGCGCGGAATCGCGACGCGGCTGGGGCAAAATGGAGCGCGAGTGGCTATCGCGTATCGTTCGAATAAGGCGGCCGCGCAGCAGACCTTGCGGCAAATCCAAGCGGTCGGCGTGGAATGTGTGGCGGTGGAGACGGATATTTCCGACCCGGCGCGCGCGGGGCAATTGGTGAAGACGGTTGTCGAGCGTTTTGGGCGGCTCGACATCGTGGTGAATAATGTGGGGGATTTTCGCTGGGGCACGGTGTCGGAGAGTTCGCTGGAAGATTGGCACGGGATTTTTTCTTCCAATTTGTTCACGGCGCTTTATGTGTGCCGGGCGGTGCTGCCGCACATGCGCAAAGGACGTTGGGGGCGAATTATTAATTTAGGCGCGGTAGGAGCGGAACGAGCGTTTGGGCAGGCGAAAATTTCCGCGTATGCGGCGGCCAAGGCGGCCGTAGTGGCATTGTCGCGTTCCCTGGCGCTGGAAGAAGCGAAAAACGGAATTACGGTTAATGTGGTGAACCCTTCGAGTATTGACGAGAATGAGTTGACACTGAGCGAGGCACGCAGCATGCGGGACGCGCGATTTCCCATAGGCCGACCGCCTACCGTAGAAGACGTGGCCGCGACGGTGGCGTTCTTCGCATCCGAAGAAGCTGAATACGTCACTGGACAGGTGATGAATGTCAGCGGCGGGTGGATGCTCTAGTCGCGTAACGAAGTAAATCAATCATGAAAGCACTTACCGCAGCGGAAATGCGCGAGGTCGACCGACAGACCACGGCGCGCTTTGGCATTCCTGGATTACAACTGATGGAGTCAGCAGGGCAGCAGGTACACGAGGTGATCCTGCGAGGGCTCGGCGGGTGGCGTTCGCCGGAATCGCGGCAGGAATTGAAGATTTCGATCTTGTGTGGGAAAGGGAACAACGGCGGCGATGGGTTGGTAGTGGCGCGTCATTTGAAGGTTACAGGCATCGAGCCGAAAGTTTATTTTTTTGGGGATCCCACGAAATTAACGGGTGATGCGAGCGAGAATTTTCAGCGGTGGCGCAGTGCCGGCGGCACAGTGAATGTAGTGGACAGTGAGAGTGAGTGGGAAAAAGTCAGCGACGCGATTGCAAGTTCCGACGTGATTGTCGATGCGTTGCTCGGGACCGGATTGCGTGGGGCGGTCACAGGGCTGACCGCCAAAGCTATTACAGCGGTGAATGAATTTTCGAAGAATGCCACGGCGGCGCGTCCCAGTCTGATTATTTCGGTGGATATGCCTTCGGGGTTGCCTTCCGACGGGGAAGCCGCGGAAGGGCCGGTTTTGCGTGCGCACCAGACAGTGACGTTCACGGCGCCAAAAATTGGGCAACTGATCAGCGCTGATGCGGCTTGCACTGGCACGTTGGAAGTGCGGCAGATCGGTTCGCCCGCGAAGTTGGTGGAAGAATTGGGGCAAAGCGATTTGCGATGGGCTTCGGCGGAAGAATTCGCGAAGTTGCCGCTGGTGCGCGCGGCTGATTCGAACAAAGGGACGTTTGGTCATGTGCTGTTGGTGGCCGGGGCGCTGGGGAAGAGCGGAGCCGCGGTGCTTGCCGGGCGGATGGCGGTGCGAGCAGGCGCGGGACTGGTAACAATTGCCACACCCGCAATGGTTCTGCCGGTTGTGGCTGCGGCGCAAGCGGAATATATGACCGTGCCGCTGCAGGCGACACGTGCCGGGACTATCGCGCTAAAAAATGCACATGGAGCGCGGTGGAGGAAAATTGAGGAAGGGAAGGACGTACTGGCGATTGGCCCGGGGTTGGGAACTGAACCACAAACGCAACAATGCATTCGAACGATGGTGCGCTCCACGGAGCTCCCAGTGATTCTAGACGCCGATGGGTTGAATGCGTTTGACGGGCGTGCCGCCGAGTTGCGGCAGCGGAAGAGCAAATTTTTGGCGATTACCCCTCATCCGGGCGAGATGGCGCGGCTCTCGGGTAGTTCAATACGCGACGTTCAGCGTAACCGCTTGAAAGCCGCTCAGGAAGCGGCCAAACGATGGGACGCGCACGTGATTTTGAAGGGCTTTCACACCGTGATTGCGGCACCGGACGGAGCCGTTTTTGTAAACACCACCGGGAATGCCGGTCTGGCAAAAGGCGGCACTGGGGATGTGCTCACGGGGCTATTGGCGGCGCTTACGGCGCAGTTCAAACCTGGGGACTGGCTAAGGGTGCTGGCGCTGGGCGTGTATCTACACGGGCTGGCGGCGGATATTGGCGTGAAGAGAATGGATGCGTCAGGTTTGATCGCCGATGACGTAATTTCCTTGATTCCTGAAGCGCGCCTGAAACTTCTGCAGGAGCTGCAAAATATTGGCTGAAGAAGTGATTACGCATTCCGCGGAGGAGACCACAAGTTGGGGACGGCAATTTGCCGCGCGATTGAGGGCTCCGATTGTGGTGCTGCTTTCCGGTGAATTGGGCAGCGGAAAAACGACCCTGACGAAGGGTATTGTTTCCGGGCTGGGAGCGGCCAGCGAAGAGGAGGTCACCAGCCCGACGTTTACTTTGGTGCACGTTTACGGTCAAACGCAGCGGTCCCCCGGCAAGGTGTATCACATGGACCTTTATCGCATTGAAAATTTTCATGACTTCGAAACACTAGGAATGGAAGACGTCTTCGAACAGCCCGGGGTATTGATCGTGGAATGGGCAGAGCGGTTCCCGCTGAGGTCTCCGTGGCCCCAAATAAGGGTGCGATTGGAGCATCTGGACGGGGACAGGCGGCGGTTGACGGTAATTCCCGGGCCTGGCGCCTATTTGTAGCTAACTCTCTCGCTACGCGTAAATCCCACATTCTTGCGGTGCCCGGCCGTCGGGCTAGACTGGATGCAGTCCCTTCTGGTGGAGTGCATGGAAAACCTGTCACTGATGCCCAGTGCGACGGAAGCGGCGCGAACGGAACTCAAAAGATACAACGTCACCATACCGATGGGGTCCTTATCCATTGGGGTGGATAACATTCACCATGACGTTTTCATGAGTCCGAAATTCGCGCAGGCGGCGCGTGATTACTTGTTTGACCTGATTCGCCAGAATACCAAGGCGGCGTATTTTCCGGGGATCGAATTGCGAGCCGCTCGCGGCCCGGATAGCTCAGCCTACCGCAAGCTCCTTGTTGAACTGCTGCAAAGCGCGCTTACGCAGGCCAAATATCACAAAAATATCGAGATGGACCTGCTGTTCCGCTTAACCCTCCTAAAATTCCTCATGGCGGAACTGGGCAATCAATTCGCAAACGTGATTCTGGAAGGCAAATCGTGGATCCGGCAGCGTGGCGAACACTTTGAACGCAGCCAACAAGCCCACGTCATCAAAGCGCGGCTGTCAGAATTGCAATCGGCGCGCCGGTCAGTAATTCGTACGGTCGGGCAGCAAGTGGCGCAAATCCACACTGACGTGGAAGAGAATGTAATTTCGAAGGCGCGGCGCGCGTTGTTTGGGGATGATTTCGCCCCGCTCTATGAGATGTTGAAAAACCGGCTGATTTTTCTGGATGGCGGGAAAGACGACACTTATTTTCTGGATCACTATGTTCTTTTAGGGAATTACACTCGGGACCCTGACCGCTTTGAGAGTGTCGATACGCTGTTCCTGGAACTGCTGCGGAATGCCGGGCTGCCCATCGAACAAAATCCGGCGCAGGTGGAAGCGAAGCAGGAACTTGAACAGCTGCTGGAGCAAGCGCAAACGACCCGTAATGATCTCAGCGGCCTGGAAGTGCAAGCTGCGGCCCTGCGAAAAAAGCTGGAGCGTGGCGATGGCTTCATGACCAAGTTGTTGGGCTCCGCCGATCCCTCGGACTTGCGAGCCTCTCTGACAGACATTGAGTCGCGATTGAAACATCAGGAAGGCAAGCTGGAGCAAATGGCTCCCAAAATTGATGCGGCCCAGCAGAAGGTTGATTTTTGGAATAAGGAATTTCAAGGCGACTTGGGCGATTATCTTAATAATCCGGACAACGCCAAGTTACTGTTTGATGCATCTGCCGCGCGGGACGCCGATGCCTCGGAACGGGCTCGGCTGCTCTCAAAGCTGGTAAGCCGGTTGGAAGAGCAGGACATTCTTTATCAGATATTGGCGGGGTACGAAATTCGTTCGCTGGCGTCCGACTACAGTCCGCCGGTGCACTTGCAGCAACTGCGCAAGGCAGTGGTATCGAAGGAGGAATTGAAGCGCGTGGAGCAGGTGTTGAAACATGTTCCGGCGCGAAAGCTTTCGCTGAAGCCAATCGAGGACCTGTCCAAGAAAATACATCGCTACTCGCGTGAAGAAGTGCACGGACTGGTGTTGAAGTTTGCCGGCGATTTTATGCGCTTACGGCGCGATCTGCGCAATGCGGAACATTTAACCACCTGCATGGAGCGCATTCACCCAGTAACGACCGAGCAAATACGGGAACTATCGCGGTTGAATAACAAGCTGTACGAATACGTGCTGCAGGAAGAAGAGAAGCCCAAGGCTGACCATGTCGTTTCGCACGTGATCATTAAAGCGGATGTGCGCGGCTCCACGAAGATGACGCAGGATTTGTTGGCGCGGGGGTTAAGCCCGGCTTCGCACTTCAGCTTGAACCTGCACGAGCCGGTGAAAAAACTGTTGGACCGTTACGCAGCGAAAAAAGTATTCATCGAAGGTGACGCAATTGTGCTGGCGATATTCGAAACGGAAGCGACGCTGACGTACGCCCGGGCGGTGGCCAAAGCGTGCATTCTTTCGCGCCAGATCCTATCGGTATGCGGCACGTACAACGAGCGCGCGGCCGCCAATGATTTGCCGGCTATCGAGCTTGGCGTGGGAGTGGCGTATCAGGGATCGGCGCCGACGTACTGGACGGATGGGGATTCTAAAATAATGATTTCGAAGGCGCTGAATCTGTCTGACCGGTTGTCAGGATGTGCGAAGTTAGCCAAGCGGCTGCTTACCAATCAGCCTTCCGATTTTTCATTATTTCAATTTTTAACCGCCGTGGAAGGCGCATCTTCTGAAGAGCTGGATGAATTTCTGGTGCGCTACAACATGAATGGCATCGAGCTAAACGATGAAGGCTTTCAGAAACTGAGCGAAGAAATATCCCTGGATTCGATCGAGACCAAGCTGGAAATGCCCTGGGGAAAAGAGAACGTGACGCTGTTTTTCGGTGAAGTGCCCATGGGGGAGTCGGTGGAATTACTGGTGCTGCGCAAAGGATTCGCGCGGCAATTATTGGCGGATGGAAAAGTCGGTGGCGTGTCCTCGCATCCTTATTATGAGGTGTGTACCAGCGCGAACCTGTATGAACTGGTTGCGGCACTGTTACGCAGCCAGCAGGTAGCGGCGGTCGGAGAGACGGGGAATTGAAGAGTCAGTGATCCTTTTTGAAGTCAGTTTCTTCCTCAACTACCTGATACCTGCAAAACATTTTAGAAAGGTGTCGACGGCGTGGCAGAATGTGCCATGGCATTGACCGATATTTATCGGTTACTGATCGGTGTCGCGCCGCAAAGCGTTGCGCACGACGTTCGTCATTGGATTGCGCAACTCGGTGGCATCGGACTAATACCACTTGGCCTGTTGGACGCCTCCCTCGTACCTATCCCGGGCAGCATGGATGTACTGACCATCGTGCTGGCCGCGCGAGATTCGAAGTTGTGGTTTTACTATGCGGGGATGGCGACCCTGGGCTCGGTGATCGGGGCGCTGGTTACGTTTCGGCTGGCGCGCAAAGGCGGCAAAGAAACATTAAAGAGAAAAGTTTCCGCGGCGCGAGCGGAAAGAATCATAGAAATTTTCTCGCGCTGGGGATTCTGGTCCATTGCGATAGCGGCTTTGCTGCCGCCGCCGATACCCATGGTGCCCTTCGTGATCGCCGCCGGCGCGACACAGTATTCCACGCAGAAATTTCTGGCCGCGCTGACGCTGGGCCGGGTGATTCGGTATACCTTGCTGGCGTTGCTGGCCGCCCGCTACGGCAGGCAAATCATAGGCTTCATAGCGCATCCCGCACATCCGTCTCTGTATTTGGTGTTCGGAGTGGTGGTGATTGCCGGGCTGATAACGTTCGTAGTGCTGTCGGCGAGAAAAAAGAAACACGTACACGCTTAGTGTTGTTTGCTCGCAGATTCACAAAATTCCAAAGATAAATACGATGTGCGCCGCGCTGGCTGCGAACCTGCATCGCCATACGCGAAAATGTTTTTCCTACTCACGGATCCACGCCAGTAAATGAGCCTGTCAATTCCCCCGTCAATCGACCAGTAAATCGGTCGTTAAATCGCCGGCGAGACCAGACGCCCAATCCTGGTGGTCTATAATCCGTGCGGAGGCGAAAATGGTCCGGTGACTGTCGCGGCCTTCAAAGCCGCCGATTCGGCCCTTCGCGGATCGAATGGTGGGTTCGACTCCCACACGCCTCCGCCAGATCTTGTTTGTTTGTCGGAGGTTGCAAGAGAACGAGGCGGCAAAAGGCGGCAATAGCAGCTTTAAGTCCGGTTCTTGTTTAAAATTCTCGGCGGCACGTGTGACAACCGGATATCGAAGCTTGATTTCTGATCGAGTTAGAAGCCAGTGCCGTTATACGCAGCAGCATGTTCGGCCCGAGGTCGCGAAGTCACTTTCGGCTTAAACGAAAAAGGTGGCCGCACGAATGGTGCGGCCCTGCGGCCCGCAAGACACATTGCAGAAGGAACTATCTCCTCTCTCTTTCTTTCGTTGCGCCGCAACGGGAGCAGACTAAGATTTGAGAATATTCTCAGAAATGGCGAGCGATGCAGTGCGAGGCTCAAAGC
>DATHGV010000095.1:0-4464 GCA_035490135.1 Candidatus Methylomirabilota bacterium | reverse complement strand
CTACTTTCTTGACGCTGGGGAAGACGACCACACAATCGGCTTGGTCAAGGATATTCTTGGGCAAATCCCCAGCAATCAGCTGCCGCAGCACATCAGCCGAATTGGCAATTCGCCCTTCTTCTTTCTTCTGAGCAAATAGCGAGGAAGCGACCGCCAAACAGAGTGCAGACACGACCATTCTTTTTTTCATTTTTTGTCTCCTTCTACTATCGAGGACGGGCACTACACACGCACTCTTATACCGATCAGGGATTAAACCTGTCAATCATGAACAGAGGCTTGTACGTAGCCGAAAATGATCTGCGATAACGGGCGGGCGGCCCACATACTGGTCATTGAAATGAATTTGGGTGCCCCACGTGCCATCTCTTTGCACGTGGGGTCTTTGACCTCGCTTTTTATCCCTTCATCGGATCCGCCCGCGAGTGCGTACCTGACACGGCAATCGCGAATATGGACGACAAACATAAGATCGTCATGACAGGCTGCTCATTGTGCCGCAAGCATTTTGAAACTGTGGAACAGTTCAAATTCCACATCATCTGTGATGTGCTGCCGCCGGAGCTCACATCGATAAGCGATGGAAGTTGTTAGAAAGCAAACACAGGTCATTCGTAGCGAAGCGCGATCATGGGGTCCACACGCATGGCGCGGCGCGCGGGGATGTAGCAGGCCAAAAGGGCCACGCCGATAAGCAGTGCGGCTACGCCGATGAAGGTGAGGGGGTCGGTGGCGCCTACGCCGTAGATGACTTTGGTGATGAGGCGCGTTAAGCCGATGGCTGCGGCGATTCCGAGGCCGACGCCGATCAGGCTGGTCCTTATTCCCTGGCCCAGCACCATGTGAAGAACGTCTCTACTGGAAGCGCCCAGCGCCATGCGGACGCCGATTTCGTGAATGCGCTGGCCGGTGAGATAGGAAATGACACCGTAGATGCCGATGGCGGAGAGCGTGAGAGCCAACGCGGCAAAGACGCCAAGGAGCAACATAGTCAGCCGTTGCGTGGAGATGGAGCCGGAAACGATCTCCTGCATGGACGTGATTCCAAACACGGCCGCGGAACTGTCGGCTTTTTCGATAGCCTGGCGGACGCCATTGGCAATGCCGACTGGCGCTCCTGAAGTGCGCGCGATGTAGCCGCTGCCATTCGCGAACAGCGGCCAGAATTTATCGGGTACCTGCCACACCGGGAAATAAATCTGCGTCTGAAGATTTTCGTGACCGCGAGCGCCGAGTCCCCAGTGCTCGACGTGACCTACGACGCCGATAATTTCCGGTTGCGTATCAAAGAGCCCGACGTTCAGATGTTTGCCAACGGGATTTTCATTAGGAAAATATTTATGCGCCAAGTTGGCATCAATGACCACGACAGCGGGCGCGTGTTCATCGTCGCGATCGGTGAAGAAGCGCCCGCGCTGAACAGGGATGCGCAAGGCGGAGGCGTAGGCGGGGTTCACGCAATAAAAAAGCGCGAAAGGCATGTCGTTTTCATTGGCGGGCTTGGCCTGGCCTTCGAGCCAGAAAGGAACTTCGGAGTCGCCGGTCATCGGTAACGATCCGCCGATTACAGAAATAGATTCGATTCCCGGTACGGCTTCAAGCTGGCGGAGACTTTCGCGGTACTTGGTGCGCAGCAACGCCGCGGTGATGTTTTTGTCAGAGTTGAAAGAAGTATTGAAAGACATGGTATTACGCGGATCAAATCCGGGATCAATTTTTGTGAGCGCCACGAGGCTGCGAATCATCAGGCCGGCTCCGACGAGAAGAACCACGGCCATGGCCACTTCGATGACGACGAAGACGCTTTGCGTGCGGTGACGGGTGCCACTGGAGCCGCGGCCGCCTTCTTTCAGAGTTTCGTGCATGTCGGAGTGCAATGCTTTGAAGGCAGGCGCGAGACCAAAAATTATCCCGGTGATTATGGAAATGCCGGCGGTGAAAAGAAGAACGTGCCAGTCCACGTGGATTTCGTCGGCGCGCGGCAAAGCATCCGGCAGCGCGCCTAGAATGGCGCGTGTGCCGAGTTTGGCAAGTAGCAAACCCAATGTTCCACCAGCGATGCCGAGCAGAACACTCTCGGTCAGCAGTTGGCGAATGACGCGGCCCGGGCTCGCACCAATGGCGGCGCGAATGGCGAATTCGCGGGAGCGCCCGGTGGAGCGAGCCAGCAAAAGATTAGCGACGTTGGCGCTGGCGATGAGTAATACAAACGTGACGGCACCGAGAAGGACGAGCAGGATCCCGCGCACATCACCGACGACGTCTTTTTTCAGCGGGACGATGGTGATTCCTCCACCCTTGTCGGCGTCGGGGTAAGCAGCGGCAAGATTTTGCGCTACGGAGTCCATATCAGCGCGCAACTGGGCGAAGGAGATGCCAGGCTTCGCGCGACCGATGGAATTCATACCCATGCTGATGCGGCGGTCGCGGAAAGTGGCGTCGTCCCATTGACCGATAGGAGTGTAAACGTCCGAGGCGCTCATTACCGGCATACGTCCCGGGAAGACGCCGACGATGATGTAGGTCTCACCGTTCAGCGAAATACTTTTCCCCAGAACTTCGGGTGACTGGCCAAATTTTCGCTTCCACAGACCGTCGCCAATGATGGCGACCGGTCCCGCGCCGACCTGATCTTCTTCGGGACGGAAATTGCGGCCGAGCAACGGAGGGATTCCCAGCGAGGGGAAAAGTTCAGAGGAAATCATGTGGCCATGCAGGCGTTCCGGCTCGCCGGCGCCGGTGAGGTTCAGGTCTTCGGAGCGGAAAGAGCTGAGAACGGCGAAAGAGTGATTTTGCTTTTGCCAGTCGAGGAAATTCAAATACGAGATGGAGCCCTCTCCGAAGGCTGGAGTTTTGTAATACAGGGCATAGAGCTGATCCGGTTCGGGGAATGGAAGGGGATTGAGCAAGACGCCGTTGACGACCGAGAAGAGCGCGGTGTTTGCGCCTATGCCTAAAGCGAGAGTGAGAATGGCCACGGCGGCGAAGCCGGGGTTTTTCAAGAGCATGCGCAGCCCGTAGCGGACGTCCTGCAAGAAGGTCCTCATGGAACACCCCCGATGAACTAAACGTGGTTCTGGTGAAATTGTTTCAATGGAGATACGTGGGCCGGAGGGGATTGTTCCCGGATCGGGAAGATAATCAGCAGGAATCGAGTATTTTATGTGTCATCGGGGCGCGCGCCGGGGCCCCGTACGTAGACGGCTCTCCTAATGCGGTAACTGGCCTAAGAAGTGCTTCGTCTTCCGCGTCAGTTCGCTCAACCATCGAAGCTGGATCTCCGAACCGGTTCTCACGAACTATCTACGTTCATGAGCGAGAAACACAAGATCGTTCAGACCGGATGTTCAGCCTGCCAGAAGCACTTCGGAACTGTGGAGCAATTCAAAGCTCACATCACGGACGATGTGCTTCCGCCGCTGCTCAACAGACTATCGTCAGACAATGGGATAGCATCAGTCAGCCCGCAGGAACACCCTTTGGGTTTTCCAGCGGCAAATAAGTAGTCCCACTGCAGCTAATCCCGAGAGCAGTGAAACCAAGCTGGGAGGTTCTGAGGTGGAAACTACTTCGGTCCATACGCCGGGGTTATCCAATACATTGACTTGACCGAAGCCACCGTTGTGATTAGTTACAAAGTCGAGCCCAACGCCGGTGTCGGGGTTCCAAGAAGAGGACATTTCTGCTCCGAAGGGGGGAGGAGCAGGGGCGAACATAGTTATAGACCAGCCCTTAAAAGGTGTTCCTGAGCACGAAGTACAATTAAATAAATTGAAGCTAACGTCAATAGTATTGAAGTTGGAAAAGACCAGCGGAACTGGCCCGTTAGGTGCGCTAAAGCTCCAAGCCTCAACTTGATCACTACTATTTAGGACCACGGTACCGGTCAAGGCCCCATCACCGCTTTCAGCACCAGGAGCGCTAAGCGCATTTCCTTGATATGTCCACACGCTGTCCGCCTTTGCCAGCGCAGGTAGAAGGAGCAGAACCATCATTAGTGCCACACGCTTTAGCATTTGATTCTCCGTTCAGTTCCGTCTGTCGCGAAACGCCCGGAGCATACCCGAAGTCACAGGGATTTACACTACATAAATTACCTTAGGGATTACGTACCCGTGAAGTCTATTGGACTTTGTTTTGCACAATGGCTTTTGCTTTAACTTCGTTCATCCGGCCTGCGTCTAGTCCGCATCGACACCTAACGCCTTCAATGAAAAAACTTGGTATCAAGGAGCCCGGAAAGGCGGCACATGCGTTCCGTCGTTTTCGGTCTTCAATCATTGCCAAGTAGGGGGTCGAGGAGGACATTCGGAAGTTCTGGCTGGGGCACGAGAACAATGATATGACGGCGCAATATGCGGAGCAGATACGCGAGGACGACACTTGGCGAGCTAAATGATTGATGGAGCAGGAGAAAAATGGTGCGCCCGGAGAGATTCGAACTCCCGACCTTCTGGTTCGTAG
>DATHGV010000094.1:0-5699 GCA_035490135.1 Candidatus Methylomirabilota bacterium | reverse complement strand
AGATTGCACCATTGAAGATGATCATCGTGCCGCGTTCTCCGCAGCCCAAGACTTCGCCCGAGTATTTCGCTCGCGCGTCAGGCAATCGATCACACGGGAGATCGGTCCAGTTGTGCGATGTGGGCACAAAGCGCGTCGCTCCATTCTCTACCCGGAACGAATCGATCATGAGAATGAATCCAAGTAAGGGTGCATCCTCAGAGCCACGAGCCAAGTCCGCGTGCAGTTCTTGTGCGGGCGTTCCCCCTCTGAGAGTTCTAGCCAAAAATGAACTGAGTTTGAATGGTTCTCCGATGATGCGGCTGCAAGCCTCAAGGAGAGATGGATAGAGATAGACGTCGTCAAACACAGACGCGTAAGTGAGCAGATCTGACATACGGGTCGTGGTGCTTGCAATTTTGAAATCCGGTCCTGCCGCCACCGCCATCACTTCGTCATATGCCGCAGTCAGTTCGTTGAATGGATCACCTGAGAGCGGCCCAGGAACAACCACGAAACCTGATTCGACAAGTTGCCGAACTGATTGGCTTGGAAACGCACTGCCGGAGCAGATCTGTTGAAACTGGTCATCCACCGCATCAGCGTAACACTTCGAGATCATTTCAACAGAGCGGTCCCCGCTAAACGCGCTTCAGCCCTTCTCTTGGGTGGTTGGTCGGCCATCCGGAAGTGATCCACATCCCTGATAGCCCCTCACTTCTTCAATTCCGTCATCCAATTCGTCACGAAGTTCAATGGCGCTTGCGATCCTTCCGCAGTCACCTGTACCACGAAACTCTGCCCATCCTGCGCAACGTCGTAACCGCTACCCATAGGCGCAATATTTGCCCGAAACAGCAATTTTGGTGTTCCCATCTGCAGTTCGTTCCCGGTCTCACTGATCTCCGTTGCGTACAGGTCCCCACCTACCGTTAAATAATACAATTCCTTGTTGTCCCGCCTCCACGTCGGCACCGTCGCATTCCCACTGGACACCTGCCACTTTCCCTCGCCTTTTGGAAATGGCGCTACGTATACCTCATAGTTCCCGCTTTCGGTCGATGTGTACGCGATCCACTTCCCGTTCGGCGATACGCTGAATGGAGGTAAGGTCGATTGCAAACTCGTTGTCGTCAAGACCGTGATGGGCTCTCCCCCGGCAAGTGGCTGCGCCATAATCGCTCCCGTCCCTGCCCCCAGCAGGCGTATGTACACCATGTATTTCCCGTCTGGCGAATACTGCGGATAATTCACAAGGTAGTCTTTTTCATCCACCAGCGTATGCTCCGCCCCCATTCCGTTCGCGGCCTTGCTACGAATCACCGCTCTTTGTCCGCTCAACTGCGTTAAATACCCAATGGTCTTCCCGTCCGGCGACCAGGTCGGCCTGGTCTTTACCGTCGGGTCGAAAGTAACGCGTGTCCGGCTGCCTCTCTCCAAATCCATGATCCACACGTTCCACAGCGGATCCCCGGTCAGGACCGCCAGCCGTTTTCCATCCGGCGAATAGGTCGGATCCATGTACGAGCCCAGCTCTCCGAGCACCTTCAGCACTTTGCCGCCGCGATCGTATTTCACCAGTTGCGTTCCGACTGCGGCGTCCCCGCCGGTGAAATAGGCGATGCGCCCATTCTGCGCGACCGTAAACAAAGCCCGCCATACCCCCGTGTCGAATTTCACTTTGTTCAGTACGGCCACCGGCTCCCCTCTCACCGTTCCGTTGGCCTCGTCAAACGGCTGCGCCATCAGCGTTGCCTGCGAGTGATATAACAGATAGCCGTCGGCAACCTCTGCCCCAGCGTCGCTGGGCACCACTTGATGCACGTCTTTTCCATCAAGCCCCGCGTAGTAAACTCCGTTCTCTGCCGGCGTTCCCCCTTGGTGATTGGTGGCAAGATAAACGAAATGCTTCCCGTCCGGCAGGCACCACGGCCACCGGTGCGTGGAGTGCTTCGTGGCGTCCAACTTTGTCGCTTCGCTCGGCGCACCGCTATTGGCGTTCACCTTCATCAATCCGGACTGGAAATTGTCCGCATAAACGATTACATCGCTGCTGCACCACGTTCCCCCCCGCGGATTGTAAGCAGTCGCCAACGCGATCACTGGGCCTCCGCTCGCTAGCACTTTGTTCAATTTCCCCTTCGCGAAAAATCCGATGTACCGTCCGTCCGGTGACCAGAACGGGTGCGCCGCCTCATCCGTTCCTTCCAGTCGCTGCGCCGCGAAGCTATCTAATGAACGCACCCACAGCGCATTGGGGCTGTTTTCGCCCTCCGCGGAAAACGCCAGCTTGCTTCCGTCCGGCGACAATACCGGCATTCCTCCATAATCGCCGGTGTCCACAAACTTAATCTTCTCCGGCGGCGCAATTTGTAGCCGCAATGCTCCGCCGTCGCTCTTCCTTCCAACGAGCGCATATCCCAACAGTGCTGCAGCCAGCAACGCCAAGGTCCCCGCCCCAAGCAGAATATTTTGCACCCGGCGATCGATCCCCGTCTTCGCCGGCGCGGCTATCACTCCGCTTCCCGCCCGCGGCTCTAAAGCGCGCAATTGCAGCTTCACATCGTGCGCCGTCGAAATCCGTTCCTCCGGATCCTTCGCCAGGCAGTTTTTTACAATTTCATCCAATGCTTTAGGTGCCACTGGCTGTTGGCTGCTCACCAGCGGCGGCTCGTTCTCCAGGATCGCCGTGAACACGCTCAACTGACTCTTTCCTTCGAACGCTCGCTTCCCGGTTGCCATCTCGAAGAGCACACATCCCAAACTAAAGATGTCGCTCCGCGCGTCCGCCTCCTTGCCTTGCAGTACCTCCGGAGCGATGTACTGAAATGTCCCGACAATCATTCCTTTTTGCGTCAACGGAGACGTCGCCGCCGTCAGCGCCGCCACGCTCATCGTCGGACCGCTCGGTGTCAACAGGTCGCTCGCCGCAGTCATCGCCACGGATGGCTTGGCCAGCCCGAAATCCATCAGCTTGGCCCCGGCCTTCGTCAGCATCACATTTGCCGGCTTCAAATCGCGATGCACAACACCCTGCCGGTGCGCCTTCTCAAGAGCTTCCGCAATTTCGATCCCGATCCGCTGGACGTCTTCCATCTTCAGCGGTCCCTTCTCCAATCGCTTCGCCAGCGTTTCCCCTTCCAGGTATTCCATCACCAGGTAGTCAGCCCCGTTCTGCGAGCCCACGTCGAATAGCGCACAAATGTTCACGTGGCTCAGGCTAGACACCGCCCGCGCCTCTCTCTCAAACCTCTGCTTTGCTTCGGAATTTTCCGCCAAATGAGTTGGCAGCACCTTGATCGCTACTTCTCGTCCCAACCGCGTATCTCGCGCCCGATATACCTCGCCCATTCCGCCAGCGCCCAGCGGCGCGACGATTTCGTACGGTCCTAGTTTTGTGCCAGTAAGGAGTGCCATCGTGTGCGCAAATTATACAGGTTCAGCGGCGTGAAAGAAGTAGACCATTAGCGCTGCGACTTCTGCGTTAATCAGGACCTGCGCGCACTCCGACAAACGTCGCGGTAAGTCAGCGAGAAGATATAATGCCCGCGTGCGACAACCTATGCGGCATGTAATGGCGGTTCGCGTTTCTAAAGCGGTTCTCGTTTTTGCAATCGCACTCTTCTACACGATTCTGGTCCTGGACAACATAACGGATTACGACTCCAACTATCAGTTTGTCCGCCACGTCCTGATGATGGACTCGACCTTTCCGGGAAACCACGGCATGTGGCGCGCCGTCAACTCACCGCTTGTACATACGGTCTTCTACATCGGCATCATCGCCTGGGAGTCAGTCACTATGCTTCTATGTTGGTGGGGTGGTGTTCGGTTGCTGAAATCGTATCGTGCGGACAGGGCGCAATTCGCCGCAGCGCAGAACCTCGCGGTGATTGCGCTGACGACGAGCCTGCTGATGTGGTTGGTGGCGTTCCTCGATGTCGGGGGCGAGTGGTTTCTGATGTGGCAGTCGCAAAAGTGGAATGGGCAGGAAGCGGCATTCCGAATGTTTACGATTGTCGGTATGGTGTTTTTGATTGTGGTGCAACGCGAGCCAACTCTCGATTAGTCGGTTACCTGTAACTGGGGTTACAGCCATGACATTTCTCTGAGCGCACGCGGATAACTCAAAATGAAACGGAAGGCAGCCATGCACCGGCTGGCTCATTGTAAAGCCCGATGCTCATTAAATTCATCGGCTGGACCACTTGCAGGCCATTTGCGAGGCAATAGCGTAGCAGGGCACTGTTCCGTGACGGCACCAGTATGCCGGGACCTCCAAAGGACTCCGCCGAGGCGATCAATGCCTGCAGATCGAGGTTGCTCTCCGCCGTTGCATGGCCGAAGAAAGCCAAAACTGTCGCGTATCCTGTAACGCGGCCTGCACGTTCGACTACACACGCTGTTTTTTTATGGATGCTATCCGCCAACTCAGTACTTCGATCGAATCCATGCACGCGCCGCGAAAGCGCATTGCATGCCTCCAAATCACCGGGCTGCGCCGGCCGCACCACACATCCTGGAACATTCCGATCGCGGGGCCGCCCTTGGACGCAGGAAAGCGGCTCTCGGACGTCAAAGCCGAGAGTAGTGTAAAGCGAGAGCGAGCGACTGTGGTACGCGGCCTGAACCAAGCGCATTCCAGCAGGATGCTCCTCCTGAGCTCGGTCCATCACCACTTTCATGAGCTTGCGCCCGACGCCGAGATTTTGTGCGTCTGGATCGACAGTAATCGGGCCAATGCCAGCGATCAAGGAACGTTCGTCGAGACAATTGCTTCCCACGATGCGACCCTCGCTTTCCGCCACTACGCAGTAAAAGCCCGGACTGGAAAAAAGCGTGGAAAGTATGTTGGTGGCGGTTTGGACGTCAGGAACATCGCTGGGAAAACTGTGCTTCGCACTTAGTTTTGAGAAGGCTTCGTAACAAATTTGACCGCAGGCGGAGATGTCATCCGGCGTGGCGGCGCGCACTGTTACTTCCGGATGCGGTTGTGGCGACATAAGTCACACCTCATTTTCGCACGAGAGTATACCAGCGAGGTGCTGTCGACAACGGAACTTGGAATTTACATGGAAAGTGACGGCGTTTGGCAGGGGTTGCTCTTTTTCGGAGCGAGGCGGGTATCCATACAGGTCAGGACCGCGAGGCTGCGCTCTGGGCGCGGGGTTAGTTTGCGCAATTCATGGGTGCGCGAGTAGATTTCGTTTGCTTCGAGGACTTCGTCAATGACGCTCACGGTCCGGATAGTTTAGCCCAGCCTCACTCCAGCCGCAGGATGAAGCCACGCTTTGGGTGCAGCCTTTTTTTTAGCGGCGCAACCTGGTATTTGGTTTACGAGATTTCACACATTATAAAAGGGCGCCCCTTTTGGAGTAGGGTTTGAGTGTTCGGCTCATCTCTACGGAAAGGAACACCCTCTATGACTAGCACCAAATATATCGGCATGGACGTTCATAAGGAAAGCATTTCGATCGCAGTTCTGAATTTCGCCGGCAAGGTGGTGATGGAATGCGTCATCGAGACCAAACCGAGCACCATTCTGCAGTTTATCCACGGGCTGCGCGGCGATTTGCAGGTCACGTTTGAAGAAGGCACCTGGGCTGGCTGGTTGTACGATCTGCTGAAGCCGCGTGTCACGGAACTAGTGGTGTGTAATCCGCGGAAGATTGCCTTGCTGAAGGATGGCAGTAAGAGTGACCGGATCGATGCACACAAGC
>DATHGV010000093.1:0-26142 GCA_035490135.1 Candidatus Methylomirabilota bacterium | reverse complement strand
CGGCGATGAACTCCGTCATCGATACGTGAAGCCCTGGACGGATTAATACCGCAAACTGGATCCAATCTTTTGTCCATTGTGCTTGGTCAAAGATGAGGATTCGAACCTTGGTTCTCTGATCGGTATTTGTCGCCTGCTTATATGTGATGCGTCGATACGCGAAGAAGGCGGCGACATACGGTGAATAGGTCCAGTCGAGCAGAGGTGTCGGATAACCGTGGTGCTGAACGTCTGGAGTGGATTTGGTGGACGAGACCGGGGTCGAACCGGCGACCTCATCGTTGCGAACGATGCGCTCTCCCAGCTGAGCTACTCGCCCACGAGTAGTAGAGAGATTTTAACACGGTTGCTGGGGGTTGGAAATTTGAGGTTCGAAGTTTAAAGATCAGAAAAGTTCAAAAAAGGGAAAATTCAGGACCCAGGCTAAAAGGCGAGCCTGGGGCACCCTCCGCGTTATTTTGTTGGGTGGGGATGGATGGAAGGACCCCGAACGAGTGACTGATGTAAAAACCGGCGCGCGACGTTTTCAGGTGCTGATCGCGCGCCGTGCTTTTGCTTTGTGTGTGGCGCTGCGAATTTAGAAATCGAAGCGCAGGGAGAATTGCATGACGCGGGCAGGTTCCTGGCCGGCCAGGTTGGTGATTACGCCGAAGGTTGAGCTGGTTACGCCGGTATTGGGCAAACCAAAGTTGGGGTGGTTGAAGGCGTTGAAGGCGTCAGCGCGGAACTGCAGTTTGTATTTTTCGCTGAAGATGGGGAAGTTCTTGGCGACACCCAAATCGAAATTGGAGAAGTGCGGGCCACGCAGAGTATCGCGGCTGCCGACGGTGAGTCCGGTGATGGGCGAAAAGGCGGCTGCGGCCGCCGTAGGATCTGCGAAAAACTGGACCTGACCACTGGAATCAGTGTGGATGTTGCTTCTTACTGCAGAAGGCGAGCCAGTAAAATTAACGCCTTGATCGGCAGCGAGGCTGAAGGAGCTGCCGCCACCGACAGCGTCCAAGGCCAGTCCGGTGCGCCAGGTGATTATTCCGGAGGCTTGCCAGCCGCCGATGATTTCGTCGAGCCAGCGAGGAGCATTGCGGGCGAGAAATTGTTTACGGCCGATGGGCAGGTCATAGACAAAGTCGCTGGTGATTTGATGAGTGGCGTCGAACTCCGAATTGCCTTTGCAGGCGCTGAGATCGTAAGCGTTGCACAGTACCTGCGTTGAGCCGGAGACGAAATTGCCGTTGTTATTGGCAATTACGGAGCTGTTGTCGATGGAATGAGAGTAGGTGTAGTTGAAATCCAATTGAAGATTGTGCGACAGACGCTTGCGCACGGTAAGGAACATAGCGTTGTAGGAGGAGTAGCCTTTGTTAGTGCCCAAAGCGTTGACAAAAAATTGCGACGGGATGACCACGTTAGGCGGCACGAGACCGAAGATGCCCAGAGCCACGCCACCGATGTTGCCCTGCTGCAGAGCGGTCTGATTGAGGGCGTAGACCGCTTGCGTGCAGGTGTTGTAGGGAGTACCGAAGATCTGTTGATTGATCTGCGGGCAGGTCAGGCCCGTTCCGGCCTGGAGCTGATTTTCGAAGAAGGGCAGAGGAGCGACGTTGGCAGGAGAGACATTCTGGTGCGCCAAATTTTCCAGCGTGGTGGTATCACCTCCGAAGGTGTGCTTGGAGGCTGGGTCGGTGAAGTCGACCAACTGGGCAGCATCGGCGAGAGCGAAGAGCCTGCGCCCATAGCGGCCAAAGAAATCTACTTCGACCTGGAAGCCGCCGGGTAATTCGCGTTGTACACCGAGAGAAAATGTTTCCGAGTACGGCGTGTGCAGATGATTGTCTACGCCGTAATTGAAGATGGCGTTGGGCGTAACAGTGTTGGTAAAGGGTGGCACGACGACCGGAAAGGGCACGGCGCTCTGGGAATTAAAGCGTGGGTCGGATTGCAAGGAAGCATTGGCTCCGCCACCACCAAAATTTGTGGCCACGGTGTTGCCGAAGACGTAGTTGCCCTGATCTTCCAGATTGGTGATGGCGTTGATTACGGTCTGGTCGTAGATCAGGGAGGCTTGCGCGCGGAGTACGGTTTTGCGATCGCCAAAGATAGACCCGAACAGGCCGCCGCGGAAGGACGGATTCCAGGCGAGGGCGAGGCGCGGGGAAAAATTGAGCTTGTCAGGATCATACAAATCGGGAGTGCCGGGATTTGTTTGTCCGCTGAGTGAATAGGTGAGCTCGGGAGTGACGTGCGGACCGGAAACTCCGTTGATCCCGTTGTCGAAACGAGTCTGCAAAATCTGACTGAGAGTGGTATTCGAAAAACTGGCTTGCAGACCGTTCACTTCGTAAGGGACCTGCGCAAACTGGTAACGCACGCCGGCGGTGACGGTTAAGTCGCTGCGCATTTTCCAAGTGTCCTGCACGTAGCCAGCGTAGAGATTGGAACGGTAGTCGCGGCGATGAGTCTCGGTGCCTTGCGGAACGACCGTGCCGTTCTTGTTATAGGTGATGGCGCTTTGGTCGTTATTTATGATGCCGAGGGCGCCCACGAAAAAGTTGTCCCAGTTTGCTGCCGCGATGCCGCCGGGATCTTGCAGAATATTGGCGGGACGCAGGTTGTCGGGGAGGCTGGCGATGCTGCCGCCGAGGCCTTCCTGGATGAAGTCAAAATTGTTGGTCAACGTGCTGCGAACTTTTGTGGGATTAATTTGGACACCGAATTGGATGGTGTGACGGCCGCGCAGCAAAGTGACGTCGTCGCGGAAAGTTGGAACCGGGCTGATGTGGCCGATCTGGCTTTGGCGTGCAAAGGGGGTGGCCAGCGCGCCGCCAAAAAAACTGAGCTCCACCATGCCGCCGGAAGGATTGAAAAGAATGGGTTGATCAAGGTTGGATCTGGTTTCTCCGAGGATCAGCTGATTGACGGTTCTGGGGCTGATGGTCCAGGTTTCGCCGATGACCCACGCGTAATCGCGGACGATGTTAGGGCCGGTGAGCGGGTCGCCGGGAAATTGTATGAGCTGATTAATGGAATCCTGGTTGCGGAAGTTCAAGCGGCCAAATAATTTGTGCTTGGTGCTTATGTTGAAGTCGAAGCGGCCGAGGTAGGAATTTTCATCGAGCGGGTTAGGGGCATTGAAGCGAAAGCCTGCAGTGTTGATTCCGTCACCGGAGGCAAAGTCATTCGGAGCGGGATAGCGGTTCTGAAACAAATTCAGCAGGGCGGGAGCTACGCCCGGCGCAGTGAAGCCGGGAGCGTTGGGGCAACCGCCGGCCTGTGAACAGGGATCGAGCGCGGCGACCTGGGCAGCAGAAAGAATAGTTACGCAATCGGTGCTGACGTCTTGCGAAGTGACGCGGCTGTTGGTGGGGCAAGGATTTACCGTGGCCGTGCTGGTGGCGTTGATGTACGCGAGCTGGCCGTTCTTTACGTGAGGCAAAGGCACGAGCTGGAGTTCGTTTATCTGCTGCGCGTCGCGGCGGCCTTCATAGTCGAAGAAGAAGAACAATTTGTCGTGTTTCACCGGGCCGCCCAGATCCGCGCCGAACTGGTTGCGGACCAAATTTGTGCGCGGAACGCCGGCGGCGTTATTAAAAAAAGTATTGGCTTCGGTGAGAGCGGTGCGATTGTATTCGTGCGCGGAACCATGCCAGTCATTTGTTCCACTCTTGGTGGTGATGATGGTCTGGGCGCCTCCGCGACCGCCATAGGCGGGCGTGATATCCGCCACTTGCGTACTGAATTCCTGAACGGCTTCGACGGGGACGGCGGCCTGGGTTCTGAAGGACTGGCCGAAGGCGTAGTCGGTAGCATCGATGCCGTCCACGGTAATGTTATTTTGATCGGCGCGAGCGCCGGCTACGGAGCCATCACGGCTGCCGCTGGGGTCGCTGGCGCTGTTGGCCCCTACCTGTTCACTTTGGGCGTTGACCACGCCGGGCTGCAGGCGCAGCAAAGCGGAGGGGTCATCACGGAATTCGATGGGCAGGGAGCCGACAGCTCGCAGATCGAAATTGTTGCCGATGGTGCTGTCGGTAGTGTTTAGAGTCACAGAACCTTCGGAGATGACCTCGACGGTTTGATTCACGCCGCCAACCTCGAGTTGAACATTTTGCGTGCGGGTGGTGGCAACCGCGAGATACAGATTTGTGATGCTAGAGGTCTGAAATCCGTCTTTGGTGACGGTTAAGGTAAATCCCGGGCCGGGCTGAAGACGCAGAAAACGGTAAGAACCATTGCTCTCCGTTTTCGTCTCAATTTCAGAGCCCGTGCGGGTATCAACAATTTTGACGGTAGCGTCGGCTACTTGCGCGCCAGAGGAATCGGTCACTTCGCCGGTGAGTGAAGCAACGTCTTGCTGAGCATTGGTTCCACATAAACTTAAGAACAACAGCAGAAAAATAACTGTGATTATTTGAAAGGATATTTTAGTCAAGACTAGTCTCCGATCGAGTGAGCCGCAGCAACACGTTTGCGGGCACACTAGCGGAGCAATCTGGCTACCATTGCAGAGAGGAATCAGGAATGGAGTTACTGCTTTTATTTCAAACAGATTCGATTTGTAAAAAATAGAAAATTTATGCGTAAGTTGTTTTGTTTATACCGAAATATGCAGTGAAGGCAGCATATTTTTGTATGGGTTATCGCAATTTGAATGAGTGAATTATGTGTATTCGATCACGCGTGTATTAGATGCGATAGCAGTCGAACCCAGAGAGAGAGCACTGTTTGAAAATCGCGGGGGCTGCGGGGCCCCCTCTCGATGATTAACCCTGTCGGCCACCCATCACCATTAGAATTCGCGTTTTTGTATTACCTTGACCGCCGTGAGCAGCATCAAGGCTGCGGCGGACATGCTTGCAAGTGTGCCCCGCCATGGAAAGGGCCACGAAAGAAGATAAGTATGCCGATCAATATAAAAATCCCAGTTAATAGCCGCCAAAGGTTGAAGGGTCGGAAGCCAAGCATCCGATACGATCGCTGTCAGGAGGACCAGTCCAAAGGCGACAGCCGGAGCCGTGTATTCACCTTCTATCAAGGACGAAACCAATACCGCCATTGCGAAGTACGCCGAGCCGCCTCCAATCAAGAGCAGAACATAGAACCCAACCTGCGTGATCAAGATTGGCATTCTAGAAAAAGATGAAACTATAAAAATGGTAGTCCAAGGCACGACGGCCAAAGGGGGTGCCGGTGCGCTGGGCTACGATTTTGCGGGCGTTTTGATGGAGGGCGCGGACCTGGGGGATGCTGTCTACGGATTTTTGGACTTGGGGGTCGGCTTCGAGTAACACCTTGAAGCCTTATGGATTGCAATGTCTGAGAAGAGAAGCTCACGAGGGTGGACAACATGCATAATCCGTTTACACAAGGAACGCGACGTTACGGGCGCATTTTGAATACAAATCAGGGCGCGAGGGAAAAGAGTATGTCGACCTGAGTTGCGACTTCGACGGGATTTCGATTAAGGGTAGTGGGTATATAACGCCACTGTTTGACAGCGTCAATGGCAGCCTGCACGAGTTCAGGAGGGCCGCTGATCACGGATACCTGACCTACCGTGCCATCAGTCCCAATGACCACGTTAAGAGCAACGGTGCCCTCGATATGATCCTGTTTCGCACGCGGCGGGTAAATGGGCTGAACTTTGTCGACCATTTTAGGAGCTTGTACGTTTCCGCCGATTTTGAATGCGCATGGGCGGAGAGTGACTGAGGGCGAGTAAAACCTGTTTATCGAGATAACGGAAGCGGCCGTCTACATAAACAAAATCACCGAGAAAATCAGTTCCTCCGATGGCCTCGTATATCGGGAAGTTGGTAACCATTTGCGGTGATTCGGAAGATCGAGCGAGGCAAGAAGCTGAGAACTCTTTAGAGTGTCGCCGGATTTAATAGCTGCCAGAAGGTCGGTGATAAGTGATTTGAGACCATCGGCGGATTCCGGATACCCAGTGCGCTGTGCGCCGCCGTTAGGAGTTGTGGCGGCGTCCTGTCCGAAAGCAGGAAAAACAGATATAGCCGTAAACAAAAAAAAGGCGCCAACCTCCGTGCCGCGTAAAGAACCCATGAAAAGTTATGGTTGGTCGATGGGGCTGCCGGTGCGCTGGGCTACGATTTTGCGGGCGTTTTGGTATAGCGCGCGGGCCTGGGGGATGCTGTCTACGGCTTTTTGGACTTGGGGGTCGGCTTCGAGTAACACCTTAAAGCCTTCTTGTTGGCCGAAGGCGGACATAAAGATTTCTTGTTTTATTTTACGCTTGATCCAGTCCTGATTTTCGGCCATTTCTGGTTCGGTGTAGTGGACGTTGTGCTTGTTCAAATAATCGCGGAAGGATTTCATGACGGCGTCATCCACTTCGAATTGCTTGGTGATGGTGGGCTTGGTGCCGAGGTAGTAGCGCGTGAAGCCGCCGACTCCGGTTTCCACCGGGATGAAAACGTCGGCGCGGAAAAGGGATTCTTCGAATTTGTTCAGCTTGGGGGCGGCCACGACGATGTCGGGAGTGATGCCGCCGCCGCCGGTGACCTGGCGGCCGCTGTCGGTGAGCTTGATCTCCGTGGGATGCTCGGGGACTTTGCGCTCGTAGTGATACTCGTAGAGAGAAATGGATTTGTAATCACGCTGAATAAGGCGGCCGCTGGGAGTGTAGTAACGTGCGGTAGTTAGCGCGAGGCCGGTGTTTTCACTGAGCGGCGTGACAGTTTGCACCAGGCCCTTTCCGAAAGTGGTCTCGCCTACGATGAGGCCGCGGTCGTGATCCTGCACGGCGCCGGCTACGATTTCCGTGGCGGACGCGGAATTATTATTCACGAGAATTACCAGCGGAACGGTTACGCCTTGATTGCCGCGCAGGGCGTAGTAAGGACGATTCGGGGAACTGCGGCCGTGATGCGAGACGATTAATTGACTCTTGTCGAGGAACATGTCGCCGACGGCGACCGCTTCATTGAGCAGGCCACCGGGATTGCCGCGCATGTCGAAGATGAGGCCATCGAGTTGCGAAGCGTTGAGTTGCTTGAGGGCTTCCGCGATTTCGCGGTCGGTGGTTTCGTTGAAGCCGGACAGGCGAATGTAGCCGATGCCGGGCTTGAGCAGGAAGGCAATGTCCACGGAATGGCGCGGAATTTCGTCGCGCGTCACGGTGAAAACCAGAGGCTCGCCGTAACCTTCGCGGGCTACGGTGATTTTTACTACGGTTCCTTTGGGGCCCTTGAGGAGGTCGGCAACTTCGCCGGTGGTGAGGCCGTCGGTGGCTTTGTCGTCCACTTTGACAATGACGTCACCGGGGCGGAGGCCGGCGTTATAGGCTGGCGCGCCAACGTACGGGGCCATGACCACGGTATGATTTTCGCGCGGGGCTACGACCATGCCGACCCCGTAATATTTACCGCGCTGATCTTCGCGGAGTAATGCGAACTGCTTGGCGTCAAAGAAATTGGAGTGCGGGTCGAGCATGCGCAGCATGCCGGGAATGGCGCCCTGGTAAACGGCTTTGTCTACGTCGACAGGCTCGGCGTAATTGTTCTGGACCACGTCGAGGACGCGGGTGAAATCGCGCACGGCGGACTGATAATCGTCGGCCGAAGAACTGGTGGCGCGGACGTTAGGTCCGTAAATGGCTCCGAGGACTGCACATAGGAGCAGGACTGTAATTACAAGCACCAGGCCACGAAACTGTGATTTCATGCGGACCTCGGGGAGTGCGGGCATCCAACCAATTATAACACAGGGTACTCTATTGCTTGGACGCGCCGCGCGAGCGTTTGACAGCGTTTGACACCGTTCTCTATGATGCAGATGGCCGCGATAACGGATACCAGGAGCTCATGCTAAGTATTCCGCACATGCTGGTGGTGTTTGTGATTGTGCTGGTGGTGTTTGGGCCGCAGAAGCTGCCGGAGCTTGCGCGGAGCCTGGGGAAGTTGATGGCGGAATTTCGCAAGGCCTCGGCGGATTTTCGCGGGGCATTTGAGCAGGAGATGAAGGATATGGAGCGGCAGGTGCGCGAGGTGGAGCGCAAGAAGGCCGCGGACGCGGCGGCGAAGGCCGCGAATGAGGCGCCAGTGCAGGCGGCGACGTTTGCTACGCCTGCGGGAGTGGAGACGCCGGCGACGGAACCGGGAGAACTGTGGGTGGGCGGCACGGGCTCGTCCGGGTCCGGTTCTGGCTCGGCGGCGGGGAATTCCGCGGATGCTTTTGGTGAGCCGATTGATGCACGCGTGACCGAGGGAACCGCGGAGTTGGTGGTTACGCCGGTGGCGGAGTCGGTGGCGCGGTCCTCGCTGGGATCGACGGAAACGGCGATCGAAGGCGCGAACGGAGCAGTTGAAGCCGCAAGCGAAAGCGCTGACATGAATGGAGGCGGAAACAGTTCAAAAACTGCCGCCGCGACAACTGCCGAAATAGACGCCGCAACTGCCGCTGAAACAAAGGGCCGCGTAGTCAGTATTGATGTTCCTCATGACCAGCAACCCGCCTGAAGCCACGATTATGCCGCCTGCACCGCCGGAAGATCCTGGCGGACAGATGACATTTTTTGAGCATCTGGTGGAGCTGCGCAAGCGGATCATTACATCGTTGATTGCGGTGGGAATCGGCGCGGGCGTCGGTTGGTTTGTGGCTCCGCATTTCGTTTCGTGGATCACCAAGCCGATGTTGAAGGCGCTGGCGGACCAGCACCTGACGCAGCAGTTGGTATACACGAATCCTACGGGGTTCCTGAGTCTGTTGATTGCTCTTTCCATTTATCTGGGGCTGGTGCTGGCGTCGCCGGTGGTTCTGTATCAATTCTGGCTATTTGTTGCGCCGGCTTTATACAAACATGAACGGAGCGCCACGACAGGATTTCTGTTTTCGACGGTGATTTTATTTTTGGCGGGAATTGGATTCGGATATTTCATGATGCTGCCGAAGGTGTTGAAGTTTTTGATCAGCTTTCAGGGGCCGGTGGTGCCGCTGATCAGCGTCAACGAATATTTTGATTTGACGCTGATGGTGCTGCTGGGCGCGGGCTTGATATTTGAGTTGCCGGTGCTGATTTTCTTTTTGACGCTTTTTGGGATTGTGACGCCGAAATTTTTGTTTGTTAATTCCAAATACGCGATTCTGGTGATTGCGATAATTGCCGCGATTGTTACGCCGACTCCGGATGCGTTGACCATGCTGGTGGTAATGGCGCCGATGGTGGTTTTGTATTTTGCGGGGATTGGGGTGTCGGCGCTGGTGGTGGGTAAGCGAAACAGGCGGCTGGCAGCGGCGGCGGCTGGAACTCCGGCTGCGGAGGCACACTGAGTGGGTTCGAGGACGAGTGGAGTGAGATGTGATTTTGGGCTGTGCGCGCGGGCGGTGTGGAAGTTAAGCGCACAAGTTGTGCTTTTTTTGTGTGCAGGGCTTTTCAGTTTAACGGGTTGCAAAGCGAACAGCGATGAGGCGCACGGTGCCGCGGGAAATCCGTCAGCGGTGGGTGCGGCTGCGTCCGGCGCAGGCCAGGGCGGCGCAGACGATGCTCCAGCGCCGGATATTACAGGCGGGTTCGATGGCAGACGGGCGTTCGAGCATGTCGCGAAGCAAGTGGGTTTCGGGCCGCGGCCGTCGGGATCGCAAGCTATCGCGCAGACGCAGGGTTATATTTTGACGCAGTTGAAGAGCGACGGGTGCACGACGGAAGTGGATGCGTTTAACGCGGATACTCCTATCGGGCGGCTGCCGATGAAAAACATTCTGGTGAAAATTCCCGGTGATGATTCGTCGATCATTTTGTTGGGCACGCACTATGATTCGCTGTTGCGGCATGACATTACATTTGTGGGCGCGGACGACAGCGCATCGTCTACCGCCGTGATGCTGGAAGTGGCCAGGCTGCTGTGCGGTAAGCATGGGAAACACGCGGTGTGGATTGCATTTTTTGATGGCGAAGAAGCGATGAAGGTCTGGAGCGACACGGATAGCCGCTATGGCAGCAGGGAGATGGCGGCGCGACTTGCTGCTACTGGCGATATTTCAAAGATCAAGGCGTTTTTGTTGGCGGACATGGTGGGGAGCCGGTCCTTGCATTTTGCGCGAGAAGAGTCGTCGACCAAATCGCTGGTGGATTTGATGTGGGCCACTGCCGCGAGGCTCGGATACTCGGATATATTTGTGAATACCTCGAGTGGCGCGCAAGACGATCATGATTCGTTTTTGAAGCGCAAAGTTCCGTCCATGGATGTGATTGATTTCGATCGGGAACAGGACGTGCCGTTCTGGCACACCGCCGAGGATACGCTGGACAAAATCAGTGTGCGGAGCCTGGCGATCAGCGGACACGTATTTCTGGAAACGGTAAAAGAGCTTCAGAAGCAATAATTGTTCCGGCGGCTGGCTAGCTGATCGGGACCGTATGTTACATTCGAAATAGTTGTTGTCGTTTCCATTCACAATGAAAGCAAAAATAATCCGAGTACGATCGGCTGCGGGGGTGTACGCCGTTTTATGCGGCGCGGGAATTTTGCGCGACGCGTCCGGAGAGATTGCGAAACTGGGCGAATTCTCGAGCGTGCATGTGTTGACGTCTCCGAAAGTGTGGCGCGCGGCGGGAAAAACGGTGAAGGCCGCTATTCCGCGCGATGCGTCCCAGTCCCAGAACGTGCATTTGTTTGACGATGCGGAAACGAAGAAGAGCATGCGCACGGCGGAATTACTATGCCGCAAGTTGACGCGCGCGGGAGCGGATCGCCAATCGCTGATTGTGGCTGTCGGGGGTGGCGTCGTTGGAGACGTAGCCGGATTCGTGGCGGCAAGCTACCTGCGAGGCGTGGCATTGGTTCATGTGCCTACCACGCTGGTGGCGCAGGTAGACAGCTCCATTGGCGGGAAGACGGGGGTAAATTTGCCGGAAGGCAAGAATTTGGTCGGGGCGTTTTATGCGCCGCGACTGGTGGTTATTGATACGGATTTATTGAGGACTTTGCCGGAGCGGCAGTTTCGCAGCGGAATAGTAGAAGTAATAAAGTACGGCGTGATCGCCGATCCTGAATTATTTGCTTACTTGGAGCAGAACATGGAGAAGTTGCTGCGCAAGGATCGCGATGCCTTGGATTACTTGATACCGCGTTGCGTGGAAATCAAGGCGGATGTGGTGAGCCGTGACGAGCGCGAATCCGGGTTGCGCGAGATTTTAAATTTCGGGCACACCTTCGGACACGCATTGGAAAGCGTGACAAAGTATCGGCGCTACCTGCATGGTGAAGCGGTGGCGTGGGGCATGATCGCGGCGGCGTTGCTGGGGCGCGAACTGGGAATCACCAGGAACGGTGATGTGTCGCGGGCGGCGTCCTTGATACGCAGAGTCGGCAAAATGCCGGATTGGCCTCGCGTGGGGTCCAAAATACTTACCGCGGCGATGTTTTCCGACAAGAAGACGCGGGCTGGGAAATTGCGGTTTGTGGTGTCGCCGCGCATAGGCGAGGCGCACTCGAGCGAAGCGGTGTCGATGGAGGCGCTGGAGCGCGCAATGCGATTGACACCGAAGGTTTTGGGTCGAGCAGAAGAAATGCATCGAACCGGGATATTAGATGGCTGACACTGCTGCGCCGGTGAAGGGCACACAACCGCTGGGAACGCGGACGGAAGCGGAAGCCTCGCAAAAAGTTCGCGAGATGTTCACGCAGATCGCGCCGAGATACGATCTGTTGAATCATTTGTTGTCTCTGCAACTGGATCGAGTGTGGCGCGCCAGAGCGGCGCGATTGCTGGCACCGATTCTGAAGCGGCCCGACGCATTGGTGTTGGATTTGTGTTGCGGCACCGGGGACCTGGCGCTTGCGCTGGCGCGCGTGGGGCCAGCGCGAGTGATGGGCGCGGATTTTGCGCACCCGATGCTGGTGCAGGCGATGGCAAAAAGTGCTGCGAAGATTTCTTTTCTGGAGGCAGATGCGCTGCGGCTGCCGTTTGCGGATTCGTCGTTCGATTTATTGACGGCGGCGTTTGGATTTCGCAATCTGGCGAACTATGAAGAGGGTTTGCGGGAAATGATGCGCGTTTTGAAGCCGGGCGGCACGGTTGCGATTCTTGAGTTCTCGGAGCCGCCAGAAGGCTTGCTCGGCAATTTATACAGATGGTATTTTCGCGGCGTGTTGCCGCGCATTGGCGGGATGCTTTCGGGCGACCAGGACGCGTATAAGTATCTGCCCAGGTCAGTGTCGCGATTCTTTCGTCCTCCTCAATTGAAAGCGCTGATGGAGTCCGTTGGTTATACGACGGTGCAGTATCGAGTATGGACGATGGGCACCGTGGCTTTTCACACCGCACAAAGAAGCACACGCAGCGAAGCTTAAATTGTTTGAAACGTGTGGGAATAAAAACGCGACGCGCTACTCACGGGCCCAGCCGGAATCGCCGCCCGCTTTGCGTAAGGCGTCTTCCAGATCACTCAAGCCTTGTTTTAGTTGCTCGATTTCCTTCTGCTTGGCTGCAATTTTCGCGTCCTTCTCGTTGATGTCTTTGCGGGTGTACTGCTCGGTCATGGCTTTTTGCGGATCGGAATAATACTGAATCTGACCTTTTTGATTTTCACGTTGCAGGATGTCCAATTCTTTTTCGGCACGAGCAATATTTTCGTGCTGTTCTTTGAAGCGCTTGCGCCAGTCGGCTTCGGCTTTAGCATCCAGCTCGGCGGAAGTTGGTGTTTTCGCGGAAGTGCCTGCAGCCGGCTTGGAAGATTCTTGCGTCGAGGAATTATCCGTCGTGGATGTAGCGGCAGGTGCCGGTTTGGGTCTGCTCACATCGTCGTCGGTGTAGACTTTTCGGGGTTTGGGGGCCGTTTGCTTGGCTTCGCGCGCGCGACGGGCGGCGTCGGCGACGGGATCGCCAGTTTGCTGGGAGTTGTCTTGTCGGCGCGCTAGCAGCGTGAGGGAAGAGAAGAGCATGGCGCAGCCTAACGCTGACGCCGAGAGAAGTGATTTAACCCGCATAGAACCTGCTTTCCGCACCGAGATCCATTGCGACCGAACTACCGCCGAGGCTCGCAGATAAACGGCTTCCACCAGATGAATGCCCAATTTCATTGTACCGCTTCGCGGAGGTACCGGCGTGAGATGGCAGCGTAACGATAAACGGGTGTGCTCCGTGTATCACAGCGTTGCAGCGCGGGGAGTTCAGGCGGTTACGGGGTGCGCGTGGTTAGATTTATTACTGGGGAGGAGAAGAGAAAAACTACGACCAGCGCTCCAATGCCCAGGAAAGTACCCAGGGGAAGTTGATATTGAGTGGCGATGGCCCAGCGCAGGGAACGCACTTTGCCCAGTCCGCGGCGACTGGCACGTTCGGCGAGGCGGCGTTTCCAGCCGATAGCGTAAAGGGCAAGTATCAGCGCGAGGCCCAAAATACTGCCCAGTAATGTGCCGAGCAGAATGGTGATGAACGAGCCACGCAAGCCGACGAAAGTGCCTACCATGGCCATCATTTTTACATCGCCGAAACCCATGCCTTCGCGGCCGCGAATGACTTTATAGAGAGTGGCGGCGCCCCAGAGCAGGAGGCTTCCGAAAGCAGCACCGAGAAGCGCGTCCAGAAGACCCAGCGCACTCTCTGGAATCAGGCCGTGAAAGAGACGAACATTTAACAGGATCGCGGTGCCGTCGCCAGGGGGAACGAAGTAGGCAAAGATCAAGCCGGCGATAAAGCCGGGGAGATTTACGGCGTCGGGCAGGATGCGCACTCGCAGATCGGTGATAGTGAGGACGACGATGATGCAGGAAAAGACGATCCACTTGAAGGTTTCAACGGTTAAGCCAAAGCTCAGATAGCAACCTACAAAGAGCAATCCGGTGACGAGCTCTATCAACGGATACATGGGCGAGATGGGCAGTGCGCAGGCGCGGCATCTGCCACGCAGCCAAAGCCAACCGAGGATAGGCACATTGTCGTAAGGCTTGATGGGCGTGAGGCAGCGCGGGCAGCGCGAGCCGGGGGAGACGATGGACTGGCCTTCCGGAATGCGTGAGATGCACACATTAAGAAAGCTGCCAATTATGATTCCAAAAATAAAAAAGAAGAAGAGGACCACGGATTGACTGTGCCACAGTCGGGGATGGGCCTCAAGAAACGGCGTGTGTGGCGTGTCGGATGCCTAACTTCTCCACGGGAAAAGTAACTAAAACATAGCGGAATATTTTGGGAAATCGGGTCATTGACGCGTGGTTCTCAATATGAGAACCTAAGCTATGCGCATCATTAAGCGCGCAGCGCTCATGCGGTTCTGGAGTAAGCATCCTGACGCGAAGGCTAGCCTGGAAGCGTGGTACGCGGTGGTGCAGAAGGCCAAATGGACGACTCCAACGGAGATGAAACAAGTGTACAGCAATGCTGACTTAGTGGGGCGGCGGACGGTTTTCAATATCGCCGGGAACAAGTATCGGCTGATAGCTCGAGTGAACTATATTTCGCAAACGGTGTTTGTGCTGCATGTGCTGACGCATTCGGATTACGATAAAGGGGCTTGGAAATTATGACCACGACGACGCTGGAACTGGACAAAAAGACATATGGACAACTCCTGGGCCGCGCGTTGCCTCACGTGATTCACACGGAAGAGGAATGTGAGCGTCTGACGAATGAATTGATGCGTCTCGATGAACTCACGGACAGTTCGCCCGAAGAAAAGGAATTGGCTGAACTGTTGACTGTGCTGATCGATGAGTATGAGACGCGACGTTATCCGATACCGAAGGCCAGCCCGCAGCAGACGCTTCGACATTTGATGGAGGCGCGGGATTTGACTCAAAAAGATCTGTGGAAGGTGTTCGGATCGAAGGGCATCGCTTCCGAGGTGTTGCATGGAAAGAGGGCGATCAGCCGGACGCAAGCGAAGAAGTTGGCTGATTTTTTTCACGTTGGCGTGGAGCTATTTATTTAGGAGACATTTGGCGAGTACCTATTTTATGCGCTGGTTTGAACGCAGAATTCGACGGTATGAGCATCGCCGGTGGACTACGGATGATAACCGGCGAGTGCAGCCGTTTGAATGGGGGCTCGAGCATATTGACGGCAATGCTGCGGAGTCGAATCCTCAGGAATACCTGCGGCAATACGCGCGGCATGCGATTGAAACGAGTCATGAATGGTTCGCGACAACGCCGCCCCCCGATTACCGGGTGGACGGGGAGAATGTGCTTACGTTTCCCAGTTCCATAGAGTCGGCGTGGCCAGAAAACAATATTGTTCACGCGCAGATTTTTCCGGGGAAGAAAAATGGGGCGGCGGTGTTGGTGCTCCCGAACTGGAATGCCAAATGGCATGGGCAACGGGGGCTTTGCGAATGGATTCAGCGGCTGGGGATTACCGCGGTGAAGATGAGCATGCCGTATCACGACCGCCGCATGGCTAAAGGGCACGAACGCGCCGACCAGATCTGCGGGCCGAATATCGGGCTGACGCTGCAAGCGAACCGGCAAGCGGTGCAAGATACGCGGCGATGTTTGCGGTGGCTGGAGCAGCAAGGTTATAAGCGGCTGGGGCTGCTGGGGACGAGTATCGGGTCGTCGATCGGGTATATTGCGCTGATGCATGACGAAGCGATTCGCGCGGGCGGCTTCTTTCACATTTCGACTTATTACGCGGATGTGGTGAGCCAGGGCATGACCACCAATCACGTGTGGGAAAGTTTGCGGCATCACGTGACGGTGGATGAGTTGCGGGAGTATTGGGCGCCGATCAGTCCGATGCCGTATGTGGAGCGCGGACTGGGAGCGGATCGAAACTGCTTCATGGTTTACGGGAAATACGATCCCACGATGTTGCCGGAACTGACGGAGCAAATGCTGAATTCGCTGCGGCGGCATGGTTCGAATCCACGAGTGCTGGAGCTGGCTTGCGGGCATTATTCGCTGGAGTTGAGGCCGTTCAGTTATATCGCGGGGTATCAGATGCTTTCATTTTTCCGGCGCGCGCTTGGTTGAACCGCTTTGGACTCGGCGAAAATTATTGTGGCTTAGGTTTGCTGGGCTCGCCGAGAACCATGGTGCGATACATGCGATCGACGAGGTCGCGCTGCTGCGGTGTGAGCGGGCCATTCTCGTTAAGTCCCATGGCTTTTAGGGAACGGTGATAGACCTCTTCGCGCTCTTGTCTCGTGAGAGAGGGCGCTTGCTTGGGGTCGGTGATTTTCAGGCCGTTTCGCTGGATGCGCGCGTCGTTCTCGGCTTTTTCCTTTTTCTCGGCGGCGGCTTTAGCTTGCTCGGCGTCGCTCAGGGCGCTTAGTTCGGAGCGCTTGGCGGTTGCTTTTTCCTTCGCATCGGCTGAGCAGGCTTCAAAACCGGCAATCAAATCCATGACTTCCTGAGCTTCGAAAAACGGCATTTTGTGCTGGATGGCGGCTTCGCGGGTTGGCTCGATGGAGATTTCGCATTGCGAGGCCAGAGCAAAGGCAACGCCGGTGCGCAAATGCCGGTCCGAGTGTAAATCGATCAAAGCGGGAACATCGTCAGGCTGAATGCTGCTGGCGAGTTCGCGGAGCGATCCTTCGCCGTAGCCCATACCGTGGGCGCCGAGATGTTGCGTGTGCAGAATAATCACGCGGAGGTCGGCGGCGGTTTTAGGAGTTTGCGCAGCGGCGCAAACTGTGAGCGACGCGAGATACATTGCGATGCAGCTGAGCAGATTTACGATAATTTTAGGCATCGCTAGATCGGATATTCCAACATTGTGAAGATGGTAGCGCCGTGACGGTAAGAATCCAACGGTGACTGCTGCGGTGTTTCTGAAGGGCAACGCATAGGCGCAGCCGGGTGCGCGGCCGTGGTGATGGCGTGTGATAACGTAACGGTTCGGAGGAATCATGGGAACTTCAGGACCGCCAATCGAGCAGCTGAAGAAAAACATGAAAGCGGCGTGGATGGCCGGAGATTTTGGTCAAATCGCGAAATATAACGAAGAAGAAGGGGTGCAATTTATCAAGCGACTCGAGATACGCCGAGGTTCGGATGTGCTGGATGTGGCGTGTGGAACGGGGAATACGGCAATTCCGGCGACGCGCGAAGGCGCGAACGTTATTGGAGTGGATATCGCCACGAATTTGCTGGAACAAGCGCGGGCTCGAGCAGCGCGCGAAGGGTTGAAGGTAGAGTTTCGCGAAGGGGATGCGGAGGCGCTGCCTTTCGGTGTGGCAGAATTCGATGCGGTGGTTTCGATGTTTGGGGCCATGTTTGCGCCGCGTCCTGCTTTAGTGGTCACGGAATTGACGCGGGTTTGCCGAGTGGATGGATTTATCGCCATGGCCAACTGGACGCCGACGGGTCTTATCGGTAAGAACTTCGCGATCAATGCGCGATATTTGCCGCCACCTGAGAATCTAGAAGCGCCGGTATTGTGGGGCAAAGAGGAAGTTGTTGCGGACCGATTTGCTAAAGTAGGTTGGAAAGCCAAGACCACGCGACGGCAAATGGAATTCAGATATCCACATGCGGCTGCGGACGTCGTGAAATTATTCCGCGAATATTTCGGGCCGACGAAGATAGCTTTTTCGCGGCTTGATGCGGCCGGACAGCAAGGGCTGGCCGCTGATCTGGAGAAACTTTGGGCCGAGCATAACGAAGGACCGGCCAACGAGACCCACGTTAAAGCGGAATACCTGGAAGTGATCGCGCGAAAAGCTTAGCGACCTTCACCACGCGCGAAGCTAGTTTTTTCGGTTGCATTATTTCGGTTACGAAATTTAATGCGGCGAACCGATTAATGCGATTCCGTTTGCTATTCCTCGCGCAGGGCGCGAGTCGGTTCGATTCTGGCGGCTCGATATGCGGGGATTATGCTGGCCAGCAACGCGACCGCAGCGAGCAGCGCCGCGACGGCTGCAAAAGTGAGTGGATCGTACGCGGCGATGCCGTAGATGAAGCTGGCTAATACCTTCCCTAAGGCAAGGGCGCCGGCCACGCCGAGAAGCAAACCAATCAGGGCGGGCTTCATTCCTTCCGTGACAATCAAACGCAAAATATCTTTTACTTCAGCGCCGAGGGCTACGCGAATGCCAATTTCTCGCACGCGGCGGCGGACCGCGAAAGAGAGCACGCTATAAATTCCCACCGCTGCTAACAACAACGCGAGCACCGCAAAGGCCGCGAGGAGAAGCATGCTGAAGCGGCGCTGGGAAAGGGAAGTGTCGACGACGTCGTCCATGGTCATGATGTCGGTCACGGGTTGATCGCTGTCGATGGTATGAATCGCGGCCGTGACTGCTGAGACGAGGCTGCTTGGTTGCGATTGCGTGCGTAACGCTAGTTGCATGGGAAATGAATGCCATTCGCCGAGGCTCGAGGCGGAGAGTTGGCTGGCGGGCAAATAAACGGTTGCCGCGGAGGTGACGGCGTCCATGCCTTCCAGCCTCACGTCACCAACGATGCCCACAATTTCGCGGACTTTGTCGGGAAAGAAAGTCATGGTGAGGTGCCTTCCGATGGGATCCTGATTGGGCCAGAAACGTTTGGCCATGGATTCGCTTATTAAAACTACGCCGGGACGGTCGGGTCCATCAGCGGCGGAAAGATCGCGGCCGCGGCGCAACGGTATATGCATGGTGCTCAGATAGCCCGGTGTGATGAAGCGTGTGTCGACTTCGGGTTGATCGGACATAGCCTGCACAGGGGCGCCTTCGATCGCGACCGGTTGATGAGAGCCTTCGCCGTTAAGAGGAAGATCGTCGATCAGGCCAGCGGAGAGAACTCCGGGCAAAGCGCGCACTCTTGACAGCACGCGGTCGAAAAACGCGATCTCGTCGATGGGCCGCAAATATTTATTTTGTGGAACAACCAATGTCATAGTCAGAACGCCGTGAGGGTCGAAGCCTGCGTCGAGCGTGCTCAAAAGCCACAGACTGCGAATCATGAGACCTGCGCCGACCAACAAAATCAATGAGAGCGCGACCTCGGAGATAACCAGGATGCTTCTGGTGCGGCGGCCGGCAGAGTCGGAGTCGGTTTTGCCAAGGCCTTGTTTCAGCGCATCGTTGACGTTGGTTTTTGTCATGCGGATGGCAGGCAGCAGGCCAGCGATTACGCCAGTGACGATGGAAATAAAAATGGTGAAGACCAGGACGAATGCGTCAAGGGAGACTTCCGTGGATTTGGGCAAATTGTCGGATAGGAATTTTAGCGTGAGGGCTATGCCGAAACGCGCGAGGAGAAGGCCGAGCGCGCCGCCAGCGAGAGACATCAGCAAGGTTTCGGCGAGGATTTGCTGAACTACACGGCTGCCGGTAGCGCCCAAGGCTACACGAATGGCGATTTCTTTGCGGCGACCGAAAGTTTTGGCCAGCACCAGGTTGGCGACGTTTGCACAGGCGATGAGAAGTACGAAAGCGACGGCGCCGAGCAAAATCAGGAGAGCGGGGCGCACATCGGAGACCAGTTGCTCACGAAGAGGGACGACGACCGCTCCCCAGCCTTTGTCGTCTTCCGGATATTGTTGCGCGAGGCGCGCGGATATGGCGTTCATCTGGGACTGGGCTTGGGGTATTTGTGTATTGGCCTTAAGGCGAGCGATGACCAGATAGTGGTGCTCGCCGCGCACAGCGCGCTCTTTGTCGGTCCAACCCATGGGGGTCCAATATTGTGCCCAACCCGGAAAGCGAAACTTTGGACCCATGACTCCTGCGACGATGTACGGCTGTCCGTCGAGGTTTACGGGCTGTCCCGCGATGTTGGGATTGGCGGCGAAACGGCTTTTCCATAAGCCATAGGTGAGAATTACGGCGTGGTTTTTGCCCTGCTGGTTTTCGTCAGGGGTAAAAGCGCGACCCAGCATTGGTTGCACTTGCAAAGTAGAGAAAAAGTCTGCTGAAACGGCTGCGCCCTGGAGGGCCTCGGGCTGTTCACGGCCTGTCAAGTTGAGGCTCGAACCGGTGTAGATGGCCATTTTGTCGAAAACGTCATTCTGCTGCTGCCAGTCGATGAAGTTGGCGGCGGAGACGGCGAACTGGGTCATGCCGGGGAAGCTTTTTGGCGGCGGCACGTGCCACACCTGAACGAGGCGAGTGGGATCATGGAACGGGAGTGGGCGCAGGAGCACGGCGTTCACTACGCTGAAGATGGCGGTGTTTGCTCCGATGCCTAAGGCGAGGACGATAATGGCGGCTGCGGTGAAGCCGGGGTTTTTTAGCAAAACACGGAGGCCGTGTTTGAGGTCGGGGAGAAGGTTGAGCATGCGGAGTTCTACCTCAGATCAGATAACGCGGAATGGTCAGGAAATGTTTCGAGATTTTGTGGAGTGCGACAGATTATTTATCGGCTCTTTAAGAGCGAGAGGCACGTCAGGTGGTGAGGCGGTCCGACGAGATTGGTTGCAATGGCCAGACGTTAAGGGAGGTTAGAGCGACATGTCTGTCGCCGAGTTTGAGGTGCAAGGGTCCATACGGCTTCCGATAAATGCGTGTGGTGATGGCGTGACGGCGATCCACGATGAGTTCGGCGACAGACGCGTCGAGGAACAGATGAAAGTCGTGTAGGTAGTTGGCCGTTGAAGGAATTTCGATTTGGGAACCATTGACGTTCAGGATGGCAGTACCGGAATCAGGCGCGCTAAGTGTAGCTAACCACTGTGGGGAGCCGATGTCTTCTTGAAGAGACGCAAGCGCTGGGGCCGAATCCTTCCAGGCTAGTTCGGCGTGAACGTTCTCGAGCGTAACACTCGGTAACGAACCGCTACGTTCGCCGTCGCGTAATTCGCGCGACAATGGGGAGGCCTTGCCGCGCAGCGACTGCACCTCCGGCGCGAAAGTCATTTCCAGTTCGCCTTCAGGGCTGAGAGATAAGACGCGGGGGAGGGCCATGCAGCCGGCCCATCCGGCGGCGATGAGTTCGGAGTCGGGGCGTTTTTCCGGTATCCAGCCCCAGAGGATGCGGTTGCCGTGAGCATCGAGCTGCGTTTTTTGCGCGTAATAGGCGCCGTGATCGAGGATGCCGCGGCGCTCGGAATGAAATTCTAATTCTTTGGGATCGAGCTCGCCGCTCTCCCAGACTACTTTTCCGGCGGTGGAGTAGAGGAGCACGTGCTTTTTGCCGAGCGGAAAAAAGTCGGGGCATTCCCACATTTCGCCGGACTCGACGGGATTGATGGATTCTTTTCCGGTCCAAGGCTGCGAGGCTAGTTCGTGCAGCGGTTCCCAGTTGCGTAAATCTTTGGAGCGGTAGAGGAGGACACAGCCACCTTTTTTGAAATGGCCGGAGGCTACGCCCAGGATCCAGTCATCACCCTGCCGCCACAGCAATGGATCGCGAAATCCCGCGAGCGAGGGATCATTCGGCGGCTGAATTACGGGCTGGTTCCATTTAGTCCAGGCGCGCAGTTGCGGGTCGGTGGAGGTTGCGAGGCACTGGACTTCGCGAAAATTGTTGTGGCTATCGCGGAGAGTGGCGCGTTCTTTTGCGACGGACTTTACGCCGGTATAAAGAATCGTGGCGGTACCATGGTCGTCGACGGCGCTTCCGGTGAAGCAACCGTCGGCGTCATCCCAACCTGGCGTGGGCGCTAAAGCTATAGGCAAATGGCGCCAGTGAATCATGTCTTCGCTGATGGCGTGGGCCCAATGCATGTCGCCCCAGACGGGCGCGCCGGGGTTGTATTGATAAAACATGTGGTAGGCGCCCTTCCAGAAGATTGGGCCGTTGGGATCGTTCATCCAATTTTTTGGCGGGAGTAGATGAAACTGCGGGCGGAGGGGATCGGCAGCTAGTTTTGTCTGCAAATTGTCCGATGAAAGTGCCCATGAACGGCGCGGCAGCGATGCGAATGCGCCGGAAGCTGCTGCGACACGTAGAAAATTTCGGCGCGTGGTTCGCACGTTGTTTCTCTCACTAAAAAAACCGCAAGACAAAAACAAGGCCCAGGAAAAAACAACAGCCAAGGTAAAAACAAGCCCCACGCTACAAAACGAGCGTGGGGCACCCTCCGGGCAACTTTACATCGTGAGATACAAAACGTATCGGCGTCATGAAGAGAGAATCTTAGAAAATGAATCAGCGGATATTAACGCGGTCACTGCCTCTATGTCTGGAGCCAACGGGCGGTCGTTGGTTAGCTTGGGGGATTTCCGGCGGATCGCGTTGTAGGCTTTTTGCGCGCGGGTGCCGGTTTGCAGGGGAGCTAGCAGGTCGATACCTTGGCAGGCGCAGAGCAGTTCGATGGCGATGGTGTGGCGGAGATTGATGAGCATTGGAGAGAGGCGGCGCGCGCCGCTCATGCCCATGGAGACGTAATCTTCCTGATTGCCGGAGGTGGAGATGGAATCGATGGAATGTGGGGTGGCGAGCGCTTTATTTTCGCTGGTCAATGCGGCGGCGGTTACTTGCGCGATCATGAAGCCGGAGTTCAATCCGGGTTCGGGCGTCAAAAATGCTGGGAGCATGCTGGTGAGGGGATTGGTCATCTGTTCGATGCGGCGTTCGCTGATGCCGCCCAGGGTGGCGAGAGCGATGGCGACCTGATCGGCGGCCATGGCTAATGGCTGGCCATGAAAATTTCCGCCGCTGACGATGTCACCGTTTGCGGACGCGGCGTCGGTTCCAGTTCCAAGCGATGGCGCGAAAACCAGCGGATTGTCGGTGGCGCTGTTGAGTTCCACTTCGGCTATGGCGCGCGCTTGCGCGAGTGAATCTCGCACTGCGCCGTGGACTTGTGGAGTGCAGCGCAGACTGTAGGCGTCCTGGACGCGCGGGTCCTTGGTATTCGAGCGGTGTGACTCCCGAATCTGGCTGCCTTCGTTGAGGCGCGCCAAATTTTTGGCGGTGATGGCCGCGCCGGGATAAGCGCGTGCCTGCATGATGCGTGGGTCGAATGCGCCAGGGCTGCCTCGCAGAGCGTCCAAAGAAAGCGCTGCGGCAATGTCCGCGGCATCCACAAGAGCGTCGGCTTCAAGAAGTGCAAGGCTCAGAAGCGCCAGCATTCCTTGCGTGCCGTTCAGGAGTGAGAGGCCTTCTTTCGCTTCGAGGGCTACTGGGGTGATGTCAGCCCGTTGCAGCGCGGCGGCGCCTTCCAGAATTTTGCCGTCGTAATTGGCGCGGCCCTCGCCGATCACAACCTGGGCCAGGTGCGCCAATGGCGCCAGATCGCCGCTCGCTCCCACAGATCCCTGCGAGGGAATTATCGGGTGCACTTTGGCGTTAAGCATTTTGCAGAGGGTGCCGACGACGTGCGGGCGAATGCCGCTGAGGCCTTTGGCGAGAGCATTGGCGCGGAGAAGCATCATGGCACGAGTTTCGCTTTCGCTGAGCGGTTCGCCAACTCCGCAGGCATGAGAGCGAACGAGATTCACTTGGAGCTGAGCGACCTGTTCCGTGGAGATTCGAACGGATGCGAGTTTGCCGAAACCGGTGTTGATGCCGTACGCGGTCGCACCGGAGGCTACAAGTTTGTCGACCACGGCGCGAGAGGTGTTCATGCGCTCAATGGCGGATGGGTGGAGGGAGACGGATTCATGCTGCAGCGCCACGGCGCGTAGTTGTTCGAAGGACAGATCGTTGCCAGTGAGAATTACGCTCATGGAGTTGTTGCTGCTGTGCTCATGATATTCACGATTTGCTAATACCGGCAGGCGCAGCGAGAGCTGCGGAGAAAGCGTTGCGATATTTTGCTGGAAGAAGTTTAGGTCTGCCATTGCTGCCGCAGATGACGTGGACGGTTTCTCCGGTGGCGAGCAGGCGATCGTCGTCGGCGCGAAATATTTCGTAGGAGAAGCGAATGGTGCGATTTTTGGCTTCGGCGATTCTAGTGCGCACACGCAAGCGCTCGTCGTAGCGCGCCGGATAAAGATAGCGGCAATGAGCTTCGGCGACGACGATGTGGCAATCGTCGGCGATTTCCATGGTTTTGTATTCAATGCCGAGGGCGCGAATCAGTTCCACTCGGCCGACTTCAAACCAGATGAGATAGTTGGCGTGGTATACAACGCCCATCTGGTCGGTTTCGGCGTAACGCACGCGAACGCCGGCGTCGTGATACTCAAGCATTAGAATTCCTTTTGAAACTTTCTGCGGCTTGCGTCATTCGGAGTCGCCGCGCCACTGGGGTTTCCGTTTTTCGAGGAAGGAAGCCAAACCTTCTTTGAAATCCGGGGTGCAACGGATGCTGGCATTTTCCAGCACGGCGCGTTCGAGGTCGGCGTCGATGGTGGTGGCGGCCGCAGCGGTCATCAGGCGCTTGGCGCGCGTGAGGCTGCTGGGGCTGGCTTCGATAAGCACGGCGGCTAATTCTTTGGCGCGATCCATTAGACGATCAGGTTCGACAATTTCATTGACCAGGGCCAGTTCTTTGGCTTCCGCGGCGGTGATCAGGCGGCCGGTGAGCAGCAAATCGCGAGCGCGTTTGTCGCCAATCTGGCGGGTGAGAAAAACAGAAACGATGGCGGGTAGAAAACCGATTTTCACCTCGGTGTATCCAAATTTGGCTTCGGGAACGGCCAGGGTGAAATCGCATAACGTGGCGATGCCGCAACCGCCGGCGAGCGCCGCGCCATTCACGGCGGCGATCAGCGGCCTGGTGAAACTCCAGATGCGGCGGAACATGCGCGCCATGCGGCGGGAGTCGTCCATATTTTCTTCGGGCGACTGGCGAGCGATCGCGGAGAGCGTTTCGAGATCCATGCCTGCACTGAAAGCTTTGCCAATGCCAGTGACGATGCCCACGCGCGCGTGACTTTTTTCGATGGCGTCGAACGCAGATTGCAACTCCGTGAGCATTTGCGGGGAAATGGCGTTGCGCTTTTCTGGACGATTGAGCGTGAGGATGGCCAATTCGCCGGGGAATTCCAGTTTTAGCGTTTCAAACATACGGTAATTCTAACCGGCCTTTCTGTGGCATCGAAGCATCGCAGCGAATAATTTAGTCGAATAGGGTGGTGCGTCCAAGCTTACTGCAAAACTACTGCACCATGGGCGCATGCGCATACTTAGAGCGAATTTCGTTGGTCATTTTCAGCAGCGGCGCGAGGGCCGTTGAATCGATTCCGGGGTCGCCTCCGGCTTTTCGAACGGCGGCGAGGACATCTTCGGTGGCGATATTGCCGACCAGCGTATCGCCGGCGAAAGGGCAGCCGCCGAGCCCCGTGAGAGCGGAGTCAAAGCGGCGGCAACCTGCTTCGTAGGCGGCGAGGATTTTTTCCTCGGCGTTCTCGGGGCGGCTGTGCAGATGGACGCCCAGCTCGATGCCTGCGACGTGATCTTTTACGCCGCGATAAAGGTCGGCGATGAGTTCTGGAGAAGCGGTTCCGACGGTGTCGGCGAGTGACACGGTATTGATGCGAATGTCTTTTAGCCATTCGAGGGTTTCGGCCACGATTTCCGGTCCCCACGGTTCGTCGTATGGATTGCCGAAGGCCATGGAAATGTAGATAACCAGGCCACGCTTTGCGCTGGTGGTCTCTTTCTTTAATTTTTCGACCAACGAACGCGATTCGGCGCGAGTCATGTTGGCGTTAGCGCGCCGGAAATATGCGGAGATGGAATAGGGATAGCCGATGGTTGTGACTCCGGGAGTTGCGAGTGCGCGCTCGACACCTTTTTCGTTTACGACGATGCCGATAATTTCCGGCGCGGGGTGGTCTTTAGAAGATGCAGGCGCCGAAGAAGCTTCTAACTGACGCATGACTTCTTCGCTGTCGGACATTTGTTTTACATGTTTGGGAGAAACGAAGCTCACGGCGTCAATGTGTTTGAAGCCCGCGGCGATTAGAGCTTTCAAATAAGCCACTTTATATTCGGTGGGAATGAAGTCGGGCAAGCCTTGCCAGGCATCGCGCGGGCATTCGACCAGTTTCACGGTTTCCATTTACGTTTGTAAGACTCCGGTTTTGAATTCGCGAATTTCTGGGTTGAGCGCGGCGGCTTCGAGGGCCCAGATCAGCGCGTCGCGCGTGTGCGCTGGATCGATGATGGCGTCAACCCACAGGCGAGCGGCGGCGTAGCGCGGGTCGGTTTGATGTTCGTAAGTGGAGCGAATGGATTCGTAGACTTCTTTTTTTTGTTTTTGGTCGACTTTCTTGCCTTCGCGCTCCAGTTGCTTCAATTTAATTTCCGCCAGCGTGGTAGCGGCCGCGTCACCACTCATCACCGCGTAACGCGCAGTGGGCCAGGCGAACATGAACCGCGGGTCGTAAGCTTTGCCGCACATGGCGTAGTGGCCTGC
>DATHGV010000092.1:0-13891 GCA_035490135.1 Candidatus Methylomirabilota bacterium | reverse complement strand
CTTATGGGCTGTCCGGTTCCGCACGCAGGCAAAGTTTTCCTCAGACTGTTACCCAAAGGAGACAAATGGACAGTTACTACAAAATTTAGATTACCTAATGTGAGGGAGGTGTGCCGAATTTGCTGACCAGCAACAGTGTTGAAAGAGCCATGGTTCCAACTGTCGGGGGCTTACCGCACGTGTCATCAAAACTTTTGACGCTTATGCATGGTGAAATCGGCGAGAACCAAAGTGTGTACTGGTACCAGCCGACCTAGCCCTGTTGTCCGCGCACCGGCTCAAACATCCCGGGTAGTCCGCTCTGATACTTAGTGCCTCTCGTCTCGCATGGCCCTGGCGCGACGAGAAATATTTCATGCGCAGCGCGTGCGCATAGGTAGCGTTCTTATGATTTTTTTAATTCGTCCACTGCTAGGCCTTGGCGAAAATGAGATTCGCTGCCTATAGCATCAATCTCGTTAACCTGCTGCAGTACGATAGGCGGGTCCATTCTGCGAAACGTTCTGAGGAGCTGGTTGGCTAATGCCACGGCGATCATGGGCGAAGTCCCGAATAGCAACTGTATTGCCAGTTTACGTTGTCGTCCGGGCCAACAATATCTTAGCGCCCACTGCAGAGACCTTCCTCCGATGAGCGCGTAGCGCCCCCATTTATTCTTTCCATGATATTGACCGTGCCGTTCGGCGCGAGCGATGCGGAGCCACGCTTGCGCAATTGCAACTACGTTGCCCGTACTGTTGGTCGCGTGTTTGCGGTAAGCAGTGGTCACCGGCTGATTGATGATGACGCACGGACTGTACGTCCCCAGTTTCAGTAGCAGATGGCTGTCCTCGTTATAAAAAGTCTCCGGGCTGCTGTTTCGCATTCCCCCGACTTCTACGAACACCGACCTTTTTACCACGATACTGTCGGTCAGATTAGCCGCTCTGGTGGCGGAGCCTGCCGGTCGGCTTCGAGACAAATAATTCGTATATTTGAATACCTCTATAAGGTCCGGAGTTGGGACGGGAACTTCCTGTCCATTATCAAAGAACAACACGGTAGTGAGGACCAGCGGTGGGGAGTCAAAGTGTCGTATTACTCGGTCCAGGGTTGCCAACGCGAATGGGAAAAAGAAGTCATCACCGTCGAGGAATACGAGATACTCCCCTTTTGCTATCGCCGCTCCGGTATTACGGGCCACCTCCGGCCCTTCGTGACCTTGCTGCAAAAGTTTGACTCTTGGTTGGTAACTTCTTATGAGCTCAACCGAATTATCCGTTGAGCCATCGTCAATGACGATGAGCTCAAAATCGCTAAAGGTCTGCTGCAGTACGGAATCAATCGCCTCACCAACGTGGTTACCTTCGTTGTGAACCGGCATCAAGACGCTGAAGCGAACCGCTTTCGTCGCGCTCATTGCGGTAGAACGATCGCTTTCGGTGGTTTCTGGAAGAACCGCTTGCCGTTATTCCACAACGCTGCCAGTACCAGCGGAGCGGTCCGCACCACCAGGCGCATTGCCAACTTGCGCTGGCCTCCCCGCCAACAGATGCGGTACGCAAAAGACGCCGCACGGCCGCCTATGTAAGCGCGCGTCTTGGTTCCTGCCGCGTATTCGCCGCGGCGCTGTGCGACAGCCACGCGAAGTAGTCCATTAACCACCCCGGTTAAGTTTTTTATGCTATTTCCCCCATGCAACCGGTACCAGGTAGTGGCCGGTCTAGTAATAACGATGCACGGACTGTAGCTGCTGAGTTTCAGCAATAGGTTGGTGTCGTCGGCGTCCCAGGTGGTTGCCGTGGTGTCTTTACGCTGGCCTCCAACCGCGTCAAAAACGGATTTACCAACGATGATGCAACTGGTGCCTACTGCTCGTGTTTTCGAACCAAAATTCTCAAATTTAAAAGTTTCTATCGGCGTAGGCGCTGGAACCGACGCTTGGCTCTGATCAAACGAGTAAGCCCCCAGCACCAGAGGCGGATTGTGGAAGTAGCGAATTACTTTGTCGAACGTTTCGAACGCAAAGGGAAAGAAAAAATCGTCGCTGTCCAGGAAGACCAGGTATTGGCCCCGAGCCAGGGCGGCGGCTTTATTGCGCGCCGCTTCCGGACCCTGGTTAGCTTGCTGTAAAAACTTTATTTTATTTCCATACGATCTCAGTATTTCTGCCGAGCCGTCTGTGGAACCGTCATCAATAGCGAACAGCTCATAGTCGCTAAACGATTGGGATAAAACCGAATCCACCGCCTGCCGTACGTAGCGCTCGCGATTATAGACCGGCATAAGTATGCTGAAGCGCATCATGCATCTAGTATGCCGTCGCTAGCTGCGCTACGAACTGGTGAGGACGTTGCGCTGTAGTCAAACTCGCATCCTTGAGGTGCGCTTTGTTTATAGCTACGTACTTTCTTCATTTGGGTCGTTTGATTTCGTGTCAGGTCTGCTCCGATACTTAGTTTGATGTCATGTGGAGCAGGCGGGTCCGCTTGCTGTTTCCTGGTGATGGTAATTTGCAATGCCGAGAGCCAGGACGGTTCAATCCGCTGCGGGGGAGCGGCTTTTGGGGGGCAGTCGGAAGGCGGGAAAAGTCTCCAACAGACGGCCTGTCAACCCGTAACTTCGATAATGATAGTATAGGAGGTAGGCTCAGCCTGTAAATCCCCGCTAAATGCTAGAGCCTAGCGCGCGCTCCGTCCTCATTACGCTGCATAAAAAGTAATCCACCACGCCGGAATACGATGAACGAGATCAAGACCATTAGAAGCCTTATCCCGCTGCTCCGGCTTCACAAGCGGAGATTCGGGGTCATCGTCATTCTCGGATTGTTGCAATCCTTTTCCGAAGGCGTCGGAATCGGATTGCTTATTCCGCTCTTGAGCGGCCTCGTGGCTGGTCCCCAATTGCAGCCCAGGGGTCAATGGCTGGTTAGCAGACTGGGGAGATTATTTCAAGGCGTGCCGCCGGACCGCCGGTTAACGGTCATCGTGGTTTGCGTATTTGGCGCGGTACTTGTGAATGCGATGCTCAGCTACGTAAACCACCTGTTGTACGGGTGGGAAGATGGAAACATCGTCCACACTCTCCGGCGACGGATTTTCCGCCAATTGCTGACCGTGCATTTCGGTTTCATCGAACGGGACCGCTCCGGACACCTTTTAAACCTCCTTGCGTCAGATACGTGGCGAGTCCGCGACGCGATGGGAATTCTGGTCAGCTTGATGATCACCAGCAGCACCGTGGCAGTCTACATCGCGCTCTTGCTGCTTATGTCTTGGCGCCTGACACTGGTGGTGGCCCTGGCCATGCTGGTAATTTCCACCATCATCCGACTGCTTACCAGGGCCGCTCGTGAACTGGGCCAAATGGTGACCCGGGCAAATTCTGAACTCGCACATCGCATGGTGGAAGGTATTGACGGCATGCGCGTGATTCGTTCCTTCGGCCGCGAGAACTATGAGCAGGGCCGATTTGACGCGACATCCAATCGGCTGAGACGCGTCATGCTACGAATGAGTGTCCTCGAAGGAATTGTTCACCCGGTCTACGAAGTTCTGGCGGCGTCGCTGGTTCTGATTATCCTTCTGGTGGCCGTGCCCAACGCGCGAGACAGTTCCGTGCTGCTGGTCTTTGCCTTCGTTCTGTACCGCATTCAACCTCGGGTGAAAGAGTTTGACGCCTCGCGCGTGCGCCTCGCTGCCCTTTCTACTTCGGTGGAGGACGTGCTTTCGTTTCTCAACACCAGCAACAAACTGTATACGATATCGGGTAGCGTTACGCAATTGCGCGCCGATCCTGTGATCGTGTTCGATAAAGTTTCTTTCCGATACGATGCTGCAGATGAACTGGCGTTGCTGGAAGCGTCCTTCACGATTCCCGCGGGACACACCACTGCCTTCGTGGGACCTTCGGGTGGCGGAAAGTCCACCGTGATGAAGTTAATTTTGCGCTTCTATGAGCCCACCGCTGGCTCGATCACTGTGGGCGGCCAGACTCTTTCCGACCTCCAGGTCGAGTTCTGGCGCAATCAGATTGCCGTCGTAAGCCAGGACGTATATCTGTTCCACGCCACGGTGCGCGAGAACATCGCTTACGGGCGGCTCGATGCGCGGCCGGACGAGATTATTGAAGCCGCTCGCAAGGCCGATGCCCACGAATTCATTGAACGTCTGCCCGACAAGTACGAGACGGTGCTGGGCCACCACGGAATGCGTTTATCGGGGGGACAACAACAGCGCATCTCTCTGGCGCGAGCGATTATCCGCGATCCGCGAATCCTGATTTTGGATGAGGCTACCAACGCGCTGGATAGCACCTCCGAGCGGTGGATTCAGGACACCCTGGACAAATTGCGCGAGAACCGCACGGTCATTATGATCGCTCACCGATTGTCCACCATCGAGCGGGCCGATCAGATTATCGTCCTCGATAAGGGCCGTGTCCGCGAGAGTGGGAAACTTCCAGAACTGGTGAAGGCTGGAGACTTGTTCGCTAGGCTTTACCATCTTCAGCATCGCCCCTCACTGGTGCACGATGGATGACGGATGGGATCGTGCGCTACTCCCAGTTTGATATCGAAGTAACCTATCCGTTAAATGATTTGATTTTGCTGCCCGGCGACGCGGGCGCGGCAATCCTGGTGCGCCGAAAAGGCGCTCCGATCGCATTCTGGATGCAGGAAGCAAACGGCAGCCAGCGGGTGTTGGCCGGCGAGCTGGCTCGCAAGATTAGTTCTGAAGCCACTGATAGAATTCTGGCAGCGGCAATCCTCGAAGAACTGATGCCGCAAAGCCCACGCCGACCTCTTCCACTTGTGACCATTGCCATCTGCACCAAAGATCGGCCTGCGGGGGTTACGAGACTGCTTTCCTCTTTACGGGAGCAGCCTGCGGGCCTGCCGGAAGGGAGCGGCGGGCTGGATATTCTGGTGGTTGATAACGCCCCTTCCGACGAACGCACGCGAGAACTCGCTGCCGTACATCCCGGAGTTCGCTATGTGCGCGAAGTTCGCCCCGGTCTGAATTTCGCCCGGAACCGTGCCATGCGGGAAGCGCGTGGAGAGATCCTTGCCTTTCTGGATGACGACGTCATTGTTGACCAACACTGGTCGGCCGGCTTGGTGAGCGCGTGGGCTGACCATCCCGATGCCTGCGCATTCACAGGCCAGGTTCTTCCCATGGAGTTGGAGACCGAAGCGCAAATTGTGTTCGAAAGGCGCGGCGGGTTTCGTCGCGGATTCGAACGCATTCGCTTCGGACCCGTATTGCCGGGCAACGCACTCTATCCCGGGGGCGCGGGAATTTTTGGGGCCGGCGCAAACATGGCCTTCCGCACCGACCTGCTGCGAAACCTGGGCGGATTCGACGAAGCACTGGACACCGGTGCGGAGGTTCCCGGTGGAGGCGATCTCGACATTTTTTATCGGGTTATTCGCGCGGGGTACCCGCTGGTATACGAACCGGCGTTCATGGTTTTTCACCAGCATCGCCGCGACATGCGGGCGCTGCTGCGGCAGTACCGCCGCAGCTGGGGACTAGGCTTCATGTGTTACATCCGCAAATGCATGAAGAGCGATCCGGAGCGCCGCGCCAATCTGATTCGCTTGATCTGGTGGTGGATTGCTTATCAAGTGAGAGGTTTTTTCAAAAATTTTAAAAGGAAAGCGCAGCGGCTGCCGCATATTCCGCTCGCGATTTTCTGCGGCGAACTCTGGGGCGGCTTCATCGCATTTTTTGGGGGTTACGAGAGGTCGATGCGGCGGATCGAGGAGATTCGGAGACGTTGTCGGTGAGCCAAGCTGCCATCCTTGAGGTGGTGATCTGTACTTACAATAACGCCGCGATGCTTGACGGGGCGCTCGCGAGGCTCGCAGGTCAGATCGGGATTGAGAATGCCCACTGGAGCTGCCTGGTAGTGGACAACAATTGCACCGACAACACCGCGCACGTTGTGCAGCGATACATTGCGGAAGGAAAAATTCCCGGCTTGCGAATTGTTTCCGAGCCTGAGCAAGGTCTAACGCCGGCGCGTCTGCGCGGCGTGCGCAACTCCAGCGCACCATGGGTCGCCTTTGTGGATGACGACTGTTTCCTGCGGCCGGATTGGATCGCAAATGCCGTGGCCTTCGCTACAAGCCATCCCGGGTCGGGGGCTTTCGGCGGAAAAGTGGCGCTCGACTGGGAGGTCGAGCCCCCGTCTTATGCGCGCGCGTTCACGTATTGCTTCGCGGAGCAGAATCACGGCGATATGGCGCACCAGGTTCCTTTCCTTGCCGGCGCGGGCCTCATTGTGAATCGAAGCGCGCTCACCGCGTGCGGCTGGAGCGAAGGGCCGCTCGTCGCTGACCGGGTGGGAAAAAGCCTGGTGTCCGGGGGAGACGTGGAAATCGCGCTGCGCATTGCGGGCAGCGGCCGCGAGCTGTGGTACGTACCGCAGTGTGAACTGCATCATCAAATTCCCGTGCGGCGCACCACGGTGCATTACCTGGTCGCCATGAATCGCAATTTGGGGATCAGTCAGGCGCTGGCCGATGCGCTGGTTTTTGAGGGCAGCGTTTCTCAGTGGTTTTCGCAGGCAACCGTAAATGCCGCCAAACAAATTGCGCACCTTCCCAGACAGGCTGCACGCGCGATGCGCAGCGAGCATTTGCGGACCGCGATGTGGATCCAAACGAATTTTACGCTCGGTCAATTTCTCGGAGTGTGGCGCATTCTTCGTATGTCCTCTTCGCGCCGGCAGGAACTGCTGGGCCGCGCGCGCCGGCCTTTTAATGCCCGAATCATCGCGCCAGAGACAAGCCGCATGAGTGACTTCCTCCCGTGGAAGATCGTGAACGTCGAGCTTCGCCAGCCATTGCCGGACCTCACCGCCGACGTCGGAACTGGCGGGCTTTTCGTGGTGTTTTGGTGCCAGGGTGTTCCCGTGGGCCAATTGCTGTTACCGGCTTCTCTGCTCCCTATTAACTCTGCTCAGCTTGCCGTAAGCGCTGCGCAGCGTGTTGCCCGCGCGGTTGGGCATGGACTTATGAAGCACGGTTATTCAGCGCCACCGTTTTTCCTTTCCGCAACTGCCCGTGGCCCGGAATTGGCGCAAGTGCTCAAGATTGCGCGACCTTTGGAATCATTTTCACATCTTGCACGTCCCGACAATGCTCTCGAAGACGAATTCACCGCGCCATCTGCCTCGGTGATCATCTGTACAAGGAATCGGCCGGAGGCACTCAGGAATTGTCTTTCCTCATTACGAAGTCTTTCGCTGCAGCCACGCGAAATAATTGTCGTGGACAACGATCCCTCTTCACACCTCACCGCTCCCGCTGTGGCTGAATTCCCGGAAGTCCGCTATGTCCCAGAACCGCGCCTCGGTCTAAGCGCTGCGCGCAACACCGGTGTTCGAAATTCGACGAGCGAAATTATCGCTTTCACTGACGATGATGTGATCGTGCATCCCGCCTGGATTGGCGCGATTCTTGGAGGATTCGAGGATTCGAAGATCATGGCTTTGACCGGTGCGGTGTTGCCCGCCGAATTGGCCACCGACGCACAGTTTGCTTTTCAGAATGAGGCGTTTGCTTGGGAGCTGGGATTCGAAGGATATGAAGCACTGGATTTCGACTCCAACTTCTTTCGCAACACCACGCACCTCGGCGTTCCCGTCTGGCGTATGGGAGCAGGCGCCAACATGGCCTTCCGGCGCGAGGCATTCGATCGAGTAGGTCTGTTCGACGAGCGCTTGGGCGCCGGAACTTCCGGATGCAGCGAAGATTCCGAATTGTGGTATCGCTTGCTCGCCAAAGGGTATCAGTGCCGCTATGATCCGCATGCGGTTGTCTCTCATTTTCACCGCTCCGACTGGCAGGGACTTTCCTACCAGACCTACAGTTATATGCGAGGTCACGTTGCGGCGCTGCTTTTTCAATTTGATCGCTATAAGCATTGGGGCAACCTCAAACGCGCCTTTTTAATTCTTCCGCTGTACTTTACGAAGCTGGCTTTGCGCGCACTCCTAAAAGGCCTGGCACGATTTTTAGTCAATTCCGACGAGGATCAGCCCTCCTTGGTGTCGCCGCTACACCAAAAAATTCGAGGAATGCTGGCAGGTTACACCTATTACCTAAGGCATCGTCATCTTCCTGCTGATCCCCTGGGGATCGCCGCGAGCGAAAATAATAATGGCCTCCCATAACCGTTATAAAAGACCGCTAGCCGATTTCCTGGGACGCAATCCTTTCGGATCACCAATGACCTTTGGTTTTTTCTATCGCGAAAAGATGCGCGCCGTTCACAGAATTGCGCCTGACCTGGACTTCAAAGAAATCTTGGAAGTAGGAGGCGGGCAAAGCGGCTTGACCCGCCTCTTGTATCCCCAGGCACAGATTACCAATCTGGATATGGATGCCTCGTTTGCCAATGCGCCTTGTAATCTTCAGCAGGGCGTGCGGTTTGTGTGCGGAGATGCCACGCGACTGGAATTTCCATCTGAATCGTTTGAGGCGGTAACCATGTTTGACTTACTCGAGCACGTGCCCGACGACCACCAAGCCATGGCCGAGGTTTTGCGCGTTTTGAAACCCGGCGGCTATGTATTGATTAGTGTGCCTAATGAAAATTGGCGCTTCCCGTACTACCGCTTCATGAACAAAATGTGCCCGAGCGAGGAACAGAAGTTCGCTGAATGGGGTCATGTGCGGCGCGGCTATTCGCTGGAACAACTCGCCAAGTTGATCGCACTTCCATGCGCAACTTCGGCAACCTTCATTTCGCCGGTCACAGTGCTGTGCCACGACGTGGCGTTTTCTAATGCGCCGGCACGCGTGCGCAAGGCCATCTGCATGGCGCTTTGGCCCCTTACGTGGGCCGGTTACGCCGCGCACACCGCCCATAGCAAAGGAACAGAAACGGCTTCGGCTTGGCTAAAGCCATGAAAAAATGATAACGCCCCCGGCCACCCCTGCCTCGTCCTCCGCTCAGGTTAGCGCTTCATCTCGCCCTTCCCCAATAATGGCGATCCTGCCCTGGGGCGACTTCATCGAAGATTTCCTCGACGCGATCGGAGTTTCTTTGGAAGAGTTTTCTTCCAAGATGACGGGTGGCTGGCTCTTCGGTTATATCGAAGCGTTGCGGCTCCAGAGAATCCGCAGTGCCATCTTTTGCTTTTCGAAAAACGTGGAAGGTACCGTCCACGCCATGCACCAGGGCACTGGCGCCGAGATCGTTATTTTGCCCCCATCCTTTATCTATCAAAAAATTCGCGAGCGCATTAAAGACCCTTACGGCGTGAGCGTGCAGCAGATGTTTGGCCATACTCGCGGTTTGGCTTACCAGGCACAAAGGCTGATGTACCCGCTAGTGCCGTTTCTGGCCACGCCAGTCACCGCGCTAGCGCGTGAGATTCGTCGCGTTGGCTGCAGCGCGATTCTCTGCCAGGAGTATGAGACTCCCCGTTTCGATGCGGCCATTGCCATTGGCACCCTGTTGCGAATTCCAGTCTTCGCCACCTTTCAGGGAGGGAACTGGCAGAGAAGCAAGATCGAACGCCGCCTTCGGCCGCTGACGCTGCGCCGCTCGGCCGGCCTGATCATTGGACCTGCGATGGAAGCGGCGAGAGTGCGAGCACGCTACGGGGTCTCTGCGGAGAAAATTTCCAGCATCTTCAATCCGTTGGATCTTCCCGATTGGCGGCCCGGGTCGCAGTTGGATGCGCGGCGCAAGTTGGGGATCGCTGAAGCCACGCGTGTCGCCATCTGGCACGGGCGCATTGATATTTACTCGAAAGGACTCGATATTTTGCTCCAGGCCTGGAAAGAAGTTTGCTCTCTGCGAAACGGGCGCGACCTACTATTGCTGGTCGTCGGGTCGGGTCGCGATGCAGAAAAATTCGGCGAAAACATTTCCAGGATGGGCGTGCCGCAAATTCGCTGGGTCCGGGAGTACATCTTGAGTCGAGCAGCCATGCGTGAATACCTGAACGCCGCGGACGTGTACGTCTTCACCTCGCGCCACGAAGGATTTCCGGTAGCGCCACTGGAAGCCATGGCCTGCGGGCTGCCAGTTGTTGCGGCGGCTGCTTCCGGAGTCCAGGATATTTTTGCCGATGGGGAAGAGTACGGAGGGATAGTGGTTCCGATAGACGACGCTCCATCGGTCGCGAAAAATCTGGGGCGGCTCCTAGACGATGATGAGGCGGCTCGCGTCTTGGGCACGCGAGCCCGCGCACGCGCAAAAAAGGCATTCTCACTCGAAAACGTTGGCGCCCAGCTCTTTGATTTTTTTCAAGCGAGAGGTGGTCTCACGACTAAATGAAAAACCGGCAGCAACGTCGATATGTGCGCTGAACCCGAGAATCGTTAACGTGTCTTCCTGCCAAAGTGTATAACCAGGCCGGTTGAAAACTGAAGATTGTCTTGTCGCAAATCCAAAAATCGCGTCATCAAGTAATCGCCCTGCACCCGGATCGCGATTCGCGGATTCAAGTTAATGTCCACTCCGCCGCCAGTCGTCATTGCGAACTTGAACGCTGATTCCGAAATGCCCAGATACCCAACGCTTCCATGAACCGCCCCAAACTGCACATGGCCGTAAGGAGTAAACCTCTCGTATTTACGATAAGAAAAAACCGGTCCGTAAGTAATGGTCTCCGCCGAAACGTTGGTCCCGCCCACCCCGCCGTTGAACGCATTGAATTCAATGCGACCGCCAAACCAGTGGTTCAAATTCTCCGTCACCGACACGTTGCCGCCATTCAGATCAAAGCTTCCGCCCGGCCCGTTTAAGTTCGCCCGCAAATAGGAGTATCCGCCATTAATTTCCCAAGCCGGCGTTTCCTGCGCCCGCGCGCCGACGCACAATAGAAGAATCATGGGTACGAGCCATGTAACTCGCTTCATCAGGTTATCTCCTAATCTCTATTCCTAAATTTACTTAACTAACAGTGTGAGAGTCGTGTTGTGAGTCAGCGATCCAGACGTAGCCGCTATGGTTACGGTATAGGTGCCAGCTTGTGTTCCCGCAGGCACTCCGGTGCTGTTGCCGCCTCCGCAACTCGCCGCCAGGCACGCTAGCAGGACAACAAAACCAATTCCCGCAAAGTCTGGGCGTCGTCGGCTCTGTACCAGCACGGCGATCAGGAAAAAGAGCGTCAACCATGCCAGATACGGCCCGGTTCGGTAAAGTCCCTCGAACGGTGGCATCTTGATGCGAAAAGTTGACGGCACCAAATTTCTTACCGCAGTGTGTATGGTTACGGTAACCGCCGTCGATGTTGAGCCGGTTGGCACAACCGGATTTGGAGAGATGGCGCAGCTAGCTCCGGCTGGCAATCCATTGCAAACAAGATTGATCGGCTGAGAAAAACTGTTGACCGGCGTAACTTGCAGCGTGACTGTTGCGGATTGCCCTGCGGAAACCGTCACCGTCGGCGTAGTAGTGGTCACAGAGAAGTCCGGAACGGTCGAAGTGCTGCCCGAAAGGCTGGCCACCAGACTCTGCGGAGGCTGCCCAGCGACGTCGTCGACAATGGCAAGAAATGCGCTGCGATTCCCGGGCGCCGAAGGTGTAAAGTCCACAGTAATGGTGCATTGGCTGTTAGCGGGCAACATCGCGCCACAAGTGTTGGTAACGATCGCAAAGTCCCCGGAGTTCGCTCCGGTCAGAGAAATGCTAGTGATGTTCACCGGTGAGACACCGCTGACCAGTGTCACAGTCTGTGTTTGACTTGTCGTGCCCTGGGTTTGTGGTGCAAAAGTAAGCCCAGTCGGGTTAATAGCAATGCCCTCCAGAACGCCAATCTTCGAAGCGAACGCGTCACAGTTCCCGCCCGGCGTCGCCTGGGCGGGATTGGAAAGCGGGAAATCCAGAGAACAAGTCTGCCCGGCCACATAAGCGCCCGGCGGAGAATTGCTGTCGATGGCGATGGCGTTCCCGCTCTCGGTATTCGTGCCGCCCAGATAGCTCGAATACAAAATCGTCGCGCCAGCGGCGTCCACTTTGGTTATGAAAGCGTCCGCGTTGCCTCCGCCGTACGTCCGCTGGAAAGCGTCCGAGGTGGTCGCAAAATCTGTAGAAACTGTGCTTCCGGTGACGTAGGCATTGCCACTCGAATCAACCGCAATCCCAGCGCCCGAGTCCGCCTTGCTGCCACCAAGATACGTAAAGTAAACCAGTGCCGGCGCCGGCAAGGACGTGGAGTATTTCGCGATGAAAGCGTCCTTGACCTGCCATCGTTGTTTGCAGCACACCCGATGTCGCTAGGCCGGTGGAATCTGAGCCGCCGGTGACGTAAGTATCGCCAACACTGTCCACGGCGATTCCATTGCCTTGATCAAGGCCCGTCCCCCCAAGATACGTCTGGAACATTAATGACCCTGTGAAGCTGATCTTGCTGACGAATGCGTCTCCCGCACCGCCGCTCGCCTGTAATCCGCCGGCCAATGGGAGGTCAACCGAGTAAGTTAGGCCGGTGACATAAATATTGTGAAGAGCATCGACCGCAATGCCGTGCGCCGAATCTTCGTCCGAGCCCCCAAGGTAACTCGAATACAGTATCGAAAGTCCGGTGGCGCTAACCTTCATGACAAAGGCGTCATTCGTTCCCCCGCCAAACGCGGGTTGAAATGCATTCCCTGAAATCGGAAACGGTGGCGGTGGCTGATTTGGTGGGGTTATCACGACCGTTGGAGTGATGTTGTCGCTGGTGTGCCCGGTGACGTAGGCATTCTGATCAGCGTCCACTGCCACTGCCAACGCTTCAACGTTCTCGTACACACCGATGAATGCAGAATAAATCAACGCGGAGCCCGCCGGATTCAGCTTACTGATGAAGCCGTTCTCCACGATCAGCCCGCCGGGATTCCAGGACGCACCGCACTTACCGTCGCCACCGCACTCGACATCCATGGAGCCTGGGGTTACCGGGAAATCCGGTGACAACGTCGTGCCGACGACATACGCGTCGCCAACATTGTCTACCGCTATGCCATTTGCAAAGTCTTGATTCTTTCCGCCCAGGTACGTGGCGTAAAGCACCGTCTGGCCGTCCGCGCTCAACTTCGCAACGAATGCATCCTTCGAAAAGTCATCCGGTCCACCGTGGTTCGGTTGCAGAGGGTGCGTTCCCGCAGTCGGAAAATCTGTCGAAAATGTTCCGCCGGCAATGAACGCAGTGTGATCGGGAGCCACGGCGATGGCATTCGCGCCATCAATATTGCTGCCGCCCAGATACGTGGAGTACGACAAAATTGGATCAATCACCAATTCGCGGCGCGAATCATAATTGCCTAACTTAAATGCAACCCGGCCCTTTCCTTCCAATACGTAATTCGCAGCTACAACTGTTTTAGCCGAACCATCTTTCTGATACGCAAACGGCTTGTGAAGACGAACTTCTCCACCGGCTATGCCTACGAGAAGGTCGCCATCGGAACTGGTGCGCAATTTACTGGCACCCTCGACGGCGAAGCGAATCACTCCGGGATCGGCGCCAGGAGCAACCACAAAATCGTATTCCAACTGCCCTTGTGTACCGTAATAAACCAGATCAATTCCCGGGAAAGCCTCTTGTTCCCTCACACTGCGGTAAGTCGGAACGTTAGTGTGCCAATTTTCCGGTTTATTCCCGGAGAGGTAATTGCTCTTTCCAAGCAATTCATTTTGCGAAGTTAGCACCGGGTTCTTGTTCGCTCCCAGCAACCTCATGCGCAGCACCGCCGCACCATGATTGGAAACCGCTGGCCTCAAACCAGAATCTTGCTTAGTTGTGATGGATTTTTTTCCCCCGGTATTCAGGACGAACACCGATTCCTTGGGAGTCAGGAACAGCTCGTAACCGGCGCCGCGCGCCAAGAACTTCGCCTCAGGATTGGCTTGGCCCAAATTTGGCTCAAAAGCCAAAGGCAGCTTTCCGTATTCGGCCACGA
>DATHGV010000091.1:0-2635 GCA_035490135.1 Candidatus Methylomirabilota bacterium | reverse complement strand
CACCTCCTCAGCAGTGCCGTCGGTGGATTGATCGTCGCAGAAAATTATTTCTGTCTGACCACCCAACTGCGGCATGCGCCGTACGGCATCCTCCACGTTTCCTTTCTCGTCTTTACAGGGAATGATCACGGAGACGGACAGTTCTTCGTTGGGAACTGGCGGAGGCAGCGCCCTGGCGACAACGACCTGTGTCATGCAAAGCCTCTTTAAAAATGGCAGGCGCGCGCAAAATCGATTTAAAAAAGCCGAAAGGAGCGGCACGTACTTGGGTAACAGCACAATTCGGTGCGTCTCGAGGGCTTCGAAACCGGCCAGTTTCATCAGGTTTCGTATATCAATCCTGGAAAGCCAGTTCTGCTCGGTGCGCGGCACCTTCATCCCAATCCACTCCGCAAAGGTGACAAGCGGTTGCCAAAGATGGTTGTAGGTTGTAACCAGCAGACGAGTATGCCGCGAGCAAAGCGACTTTAAATTGCGCAGCGCTTGAAGTACATCCACGGTGTCGCCGATATCGTTGAAGAGGATGTAATCGAACTTCTCGTCCTGACTGAAAACCTTCCGGAACTCATCTTTGTCCGGGAACGCGACTGCAAAATTGAAGGATCGATTCTGGTGCTGCGCGATTTCGACTATCTCGGCGCAAATGTCGACACCTTTGCCCTCGCTTGGCCGAACGGCGGCTAAAAGATTGCCGATGTCGCAGCGAACTGATAGCACCCTTTTCTGTGGCTCGACCAGAAATCGAAGGAGCCGGTCTAGCAGTTCGTAATAGTATCTGTTGCGCTTAATCCAGCCCTCGCGACGCGAAGCAATGCCCGCCAGATGCTTGCGCGTACGTTCGCGCCTTTGCTCAAGGGCGGCTGGTCCCCAGACCTCTCTGTTCGCCTGGCACTCGTTTAGTGCAGCTTCCATACCGCCGTAGTCGATACCTTGGTTGCAGATCTTCTGTTGCCGACCCTTTCAGAGCCGCCGCAGCTTCCTTCAATTCCGGCGCCGTTCAAGGTTGTACTTCATTACTGCCTGGCGCGCTTGGGCGGCAGCCAGAACATCGAACATCGAATTAAAGGCGGCAGCGCTCATTTCATCCGGCGTTCGATGCTCGACGGTCTCTTGCTAGCCTATTTCTCGAGATACGCCTTGCCACTGAAGAGCCGATGAGGCACGTTCCCACTTTCACGAAGTGGCGCCTTGGTTCATTCATGAGTGCGAATAAAGCTCAGGAGATTATTAAACGGGCGATGGCTGACCGGGACGGACGATGATGTCCGTCATGGCCGGGTAAATTCGCTGGAGAAAAGCAGCCGTTGTGCTTGAGTAGCTTCTCGCGATTCCTCGCCAGAATACCCGCGCAGCTTGAAAAATGCGCGCAGGATAACCGGCTGCGCGAGCTGGCGAAAAGGAGGAGCGAGATTTGATCGATTCTTCGGAAATGGCAAAACAGATTCTAATGCTGCAAACCTCTCTTACCCCTGAGCAGTTACGAGATCGGTTAACACAGTGGGAACCATGGAGCATTCGAGTTGATTTTAGTAACGGAGTGTCGACAAAGGACTTTAAACGCCGCAGCCCGTTCGACGCGGATCCGTTGAACAAGTTCGGTGTTGTCGAAGCCGCCATTCCTTTTGCAGAACTCTCCGGGGGAAGAATGCTCGATATCGGCTGTAACGCCGGATACAATTCGATCAATGCAGCGGTGAAATACGGCGCACGTTGCACAGGCATCGATATCGTCCCCCGACATATCGAAATCTCGCGTTTCTTCTCAGAGCTTGCTGGCGTTAATACAGAACTTCTTATTGCGAGTGCAGAGACCTTTAGTCGTCCAAAGGAGTTTGACGTCGTGCTTCACTTCGGGACGCTTTATCATCTTCCGAATCCGGTCCTCTCATTGCGGGCGACGTTCGATAACCTGCGGCCTGGCGGTTATCTCGCTTTGGAAACCCAAGTATACGATCATCCGGAGGACCCGAACATCTGTTACTTTCTGCACATGCAGAATAACGATCGAAGCAACTTTTGGGCTTTGAGCACGAGCGTACTAACGAAGTGCTTGGAGTTGGTAGGATTCCGGGACATTCGAGAGCTAGTGAAGGGCGTGCCCACAGAAGGGCTGGCTCAACACATGGCGCGGATCATCCTGGTCGCGCAAAGACCCGAAGGACCATTTGCTCGGCCTTACGTTTTACGGCATATAAATGAGAGGCGGCCTGATGGAGAGCGCGAGCTCCACCACTAACCTGCGACGCGTGATAATATGGATTATTTTCCTGGTTAGAGATCGTGCTGAATTCCGATTGGGGTCGTTGTGCGGGAGCCCGATCGAAGACACGTAAAGGGCGCGCACCATATCATGGAGCTGTCTCTCCAATTTACCTTGCATAGAATTCTCTCGAACGGAACGTTGAAAGAATCGACACTAACCAACTATTCGACCCGATATTGGTTGACGCGTGCAAACCTGGGGTTTGTTCATGAGTGCCGATAAGGCTCAGGAGATTATTAAACGGGCGATGGCCGACCGAAGCGTGTACGACGCGATGGCAGCGCGCGAAAAAGACGTGTGGGGGGAAATTTTGCCCGATTTGGAGCGTTCCGAAGCAGGAATTGAGGACGCAAGAGCGAGCGCAATGCTTGG
>DATHGV010000090.1:0-2152 GCA_035490135.1 Candidatus Methylomirabilota bacterium | reverse complement strand
GACGAATCCGGTAAAGAAAGCAAAAGATTTACGATTAGACGATGGGTGTGGACACATGTTGGATTTTAGCGTGCGGGCTTTTGAGGGTATATACAGGCAGAACGGTATGCCGGGTGAGCAAGGACAGTATAAAACAAATTTCCAGTTTTTCACTCTCGGACCGAGGGGGAAGCCAAAAATCAAAGCGGGCTCGAAGCGTTGGCACTAAACACCAAGTGAGAACCGACTACGAAGTGCTCGCTCGCGGCATTCTATTTGCCATTTCGTTAGGGATAAAACGCTCCAATTATTCTTCTACGGAGCAGCGGGGCGGAGGAAGTAACGCGTTTTGTCCATATTGGCGGGGACGGCCACGTCGAAAAATCCGACCATCATTTCATCGTAGGTTTGATCTCCCCAGCGAACTGCTAGATCAGGATCGGGATTGTGCGGATTGTTTTTGGAATTGTCGTACCAGGCGACGGCTTGAAGGACGGTGCCTGCGTTGAGCGGTAGCGGATGGAGCAGGCGGTAACTTAGCTGCCAATAAAAATCGTAATTCACGCGGAGTAGTGTTTCGGGAGCGCCGCCGGGATGAAGGATGTTGTATTCGAAGCGCTTGCCGCGAAGGTGCATGTGCGGGAAGAAGCTGAGGAGCACGGCATCGTTGGGCAAAGAGCCGTGGATTTCCACGCGAAAATCGGGTGCGCCGGGCGGAATGACGAAATGGTCGTTGGTTAATTGCAAAGTGAGGATGCGCTGCGTGGGCGCTTGCCTGGCGAATACGAGGCCAACGCTGGTTTGATCGGTGGCGGCGTGGCCGTGGGTCATGTAATGCATCTGGAAGACGAGATCGGAACCGGCGGGGATAAATTTCGCGGCGCCCTCGGGCCAGTTGTCGGGAGAACTTCCGGGCGCGTAGACGAGGAGAATGTCGGCGGTGGTGAAGTGCGTGTCGTTGCGGTCCTGGCCGCCGGGCATATCGGCGCCTGTGAAAGGCACGCCGATGGGGGCGTGCTGGAGCCAATTTGAATTTGGAGGACGAACGTAAACTACGGCGTGATGAACGTTCTCGCGGCTTGACGGGCGAATCTCGGAGAATTGCACCCATTTGTCTTCGGTGAAATGCGTGGGGACGATTTCGTAGGTATAGTCCACGTCGCCGTGGGCGGGAATTGCGACGGACTTGGGCATTTTTAAAACTGTATCTGGATGCGGAATGAGCCAGCCTAGCGTCCACTGTCGGGGCGATGGGGCGTCGCTGGCGTTGCCCGCCGGAGCGTTGGAATCCGCCCAGGAAACCAGGGTGGCGATTTCTTGATTGGTTAGAGAAGGGTCACTGGAAAAATGGCCGATCGAAGGGTCAGCAAACCATGGAGGCATTTTTTTTTCACCCGCGTCCGTGGCAATGGCGCGGGCTAGAGGCTGTGTTTGAGCGTAAGTAAAGAGTGGCATCGGTCCGATCTCACCGGTGCGATGACAAACCTGACAGTGATTCTGGAGAATGGGAAGCACGTCGCGATAAAACGTGGGCGGCGGGGGTTTGTCGGGATAGGCGTGGATTTTTGGGAAGCGAAGCCATGCCGGCAACGTGGGTAGAAGGATGAGAAGTAGGACGGCAATTCGAATTGCCGCAGCGGATGGATTACTTAGATTGAGGGCCCGGAGGAGTTTCGGGGCGCGGCCTGTAATGGAGTGTTGCGACACTATTACAATCTTCTTCCGGAGGCGCGCCGTTTGCAAACCTTCGTCATTGATGACGGGCTGCAAACCCGAGGCGCAGCTTTCGAGAATGCATGTTCGTGAATGCATGTTCGTTGACTGAAAAATATTTGCAACCTAAGATTACGCGACAATGGAAGACGCATCCTCGCTCATCGGTCAAACCATTTCGCACTATCGCATCATGGAGAAGCTTGGCGGTGGGGGAATGGGAGTGGTTTACAAGGCGGAGGACGTCAAGCTGCGCCGTTTTGTGGCTCTGAAGTTCCTGCCGGAAGCGGTCGCGCTGGATGCGACAGCGCTCAACCGATTTAACCGCGAAGCACAAGCAGCGTGCGCACTGAACCATCCCAACATTTGCACCATTTATGAAATTGGCGAGCAGGACGGGCGACCGTTTATCGCGATGGAGTTTCTGGATGGGTACACGCTCAAGCACCGCATTGATAGT
>DATHGV010000089.1:0-2837 GCA_035490135.1 Candidatus Methylomirabilota bacterium | reverse complement strand
CCACTCTCAAAAACCTGGTAAACTTCTCCGAGCGCGGGAGGAACAACCGTCACAGCTTGGGCCGCATTTCCGGCCAAGCTGTTCATCTGTAAAAAATTGCGCCTCGTCTCTGGGAAAACCGAATTTTCCTCTGTAAATGTCAGATAGAGCGCCTTCACCTGCGGTAAGAACGTCGCCTTAACCGCTGCCTCCGCATCTGGCTTCTGTGCTGACCAGTCTTTGAAAGTGGGCCACTTATCCCTTATCTTCCGCCCTATGTCGAGTGGACACAAGGCTGCCAATTGGTGTGCCATGCCCCAATCGACGCAATAAATCTTATCCACATGCTTTCCTTTAATGTTCAGATAATCCGCGAGTAATTCCACGCGCGGACTCCAGGCGCCCCGAAAGGAGCTTACGTCGCGGAAACGGCGAAAGTGGCTCTGTAAACCTTGCATCTCAGAACCCGCCCAAATCAATAAGACGATTCCTTCCAGCAGTGTCGCGACGTAGCGCTTCCGGACGGACAAGGTGTTCGTGAAGAGAAATGCCGCAGCGAAACAGGCTAACAAATCGAGAGGAAAGAGCATCAGAGTGTGGTGTGGACCTCCAGCTTGGGGCGTGAGTAGAATCTGCACGAAAATGGCAGCAAACATTAACAGACACCAGATGCAGAACCGAAGAGCCCGGGAGTGAACGGGAAAGTCCGAACCTGGCCTGCGGCGGTAAAATACAAGCGTCAGCAATAGAAAACTCGCGGTGGCAGCCAATACTGTCCAACCGGGCCACAACGAGATGGTAGGAGGCCTTTTGAACCATAAGAAAGCAGTGGCACCGCCGGTGGAAGTGACTTCGTAAAGCGACCAAATTTGTGAGATCCTTCTCGAAGCCGATTGCATATGGGGAGGCTGCACCAGCGGCATTACGATCAATAAAACGAGAGCTCCCGCGGCGACAATGGCTATCGCCATCGCAGCGACGAGATTCTTGGGAACACCTGTCAGCTTGGCGCGGATCTCTCTCCAGTAGACGACGAGCGTTGCGCCAGATAAAGCCACAACGAACCAAATAAAATTAAATTTGTCGAAAAATCCCAGTCCGCAAGCCGTGATCGCTCCGGCTAAAGACCAGGAGAAAAGACGGGGGGTTTCCAGCCATTTGACTAAAAGATAGAGACACAGCGCCTTGAAGAAGAGCATGAGGACGACGGGTCCCCAGTCCACCTTCGTTTGCATGACAAAGCCTGGATGAACCACACACGCCGCGGTGAATGCGGCCGCCCACCCGGGGGTTAAATTCCTGCGGACGAGTGCATACCCTAACGCTAGAGTGCCGCATGAGATCAACACAACGGGGAAACGGATGCTCAGGGCGGAAACGCCGAACAACGCGAAAATAGGTGTGTAGATCCAGGCTTTTAGTGCGCCGATGTAGGGGAAAACCATCAGCGGTATGCCCAGCCAGCCTCGGTACGGCCGCTTCCCAGTCGCAGCCCCGACGAAATCCATTTCGTCCATATAAAGCCCAGGCGAGTGAATTTGGTACGTGGCCAAGGCTGTAAAGGCGAGCATCAAACCGAATAGTGTGAGCTGCTCCCACCGCCCCCATTTCTTAGAGGGCGCTACCAACGGCAAAAACCATCGCTGTTTGGAATTCTGCAACAGAGCGCGAATTGAATATCGAAACCAAATGAATTTACTCGTCAAATGCGGCTACCGCCCGCTGCCGCTAGAGCGCTTACGGATTAATCGAGGGTGTAGACTTCGGCCAAGCCAACGCCTGTACCGCTATTGGATCCGCTCACGATGGCGGTATATGCTCCCGCGGGCAGATGGAGCACGATTCCCGATTCCAACGCATTTGGCGGCGCAAGTCCATTCTTCTGGACGTCGATCGCGTTAATATCGTCTTGCCAGTTGTCGTTGCTCGCGATGGCAGAGCCATTCGCGTCGTAGATCGTCAGCGTGGGATCGCTTAGCACTCCACTCACCCCGTAAGAAGCCAGCGATGGGCCAAGGGCGCGCACGACCACGGTCGTGCTTCCTACGTCTCCAACGATAAAGCCACTGATGAGTATGTTATCGACCGTACCGACGGAACCGCGGGTGCTCATGTTCGCTAACTTAGAGTTGGATAGCGGCGAGAGGTCGTAAAGCTCTACCAAGCCAATCCCCGGAGTCGGGTCTTTTCCGGTGACTATCACGGTGTAGGCGCCCGGCGCCAAGGTCTGTAGAGTAGCCGATTCCAATAGATTGGCCGGAGCGAGCCCGTTGGCCTCCAGGATAAAGTGGTTTGGATCGGACTGCCAGTTGTCGTTGCTTGCGATGAGATTATGGGAAGAGTCATACAGGCTGAGAACCGGATCCGCGAGCACGTCAGAAAGCCCGAAGCTGCTGAGCGTTGGCCCCAGCGCGCGAAGCACTACCGTCTTGGGATCGGCCCCGGTGATGATAAAGCCACCAATCATAACGTTGTCACCGAGCGAAACGATCCCGCGGGTAGAGAGGTTGAGCGCTTGAGGCCCCACTGTCGGAAACTTTGTATTTTCTAGATGAATGGGCAGAGCGCGATAGATTTTCCCACAGTTCGTGGCCGGGTACCGGTAGGAAAAAATCGTCTCGCCAGCGGCGTTCAGGCCTAAGAGTTGAGCGAACGTTGGACGACCGGGCAGTCCACCATTAACGATTGCGTAATCAATGAGATAGTTGTACGGTGCGTCCTCATAGCTGCTTCCGCAGAACGGGCAGTAGATACTCTGATTCATTGGGAAGTTCCACACTTCAGTCGCGGTCTTTCCTACCAGATCCAAGCTATACTTGCGGGGACTCGAATAGAAGCGACCCGGTTGTCCGTTATCA
>DATHGV010000088.1:0-7349 GCA_035490135.1 Candidatus Methylomirabilota bacterium | reverse complement strand
GCCACCCAGCGCGACGGGGCTGATTCTCGAGCGGTGGTATGCAGCCGATTTGAGAACCCACACTTTAGGTGACAGGCTTCCGAACTCTTTCGGCGTCTTGTTTTCACTAAGATACAACCATGTTATGACAATTCTTCTGGGATGGAGGGTGCGGATTCTATTGTTTGCTGAGTTTAAAAAGCGTCAATCGATGGGATGGTTTTTGGCAACCTTTCGGAGCAGTCAATGAGAACAAGCAGTCTTTACCTGCGGGCTGGAAGTTCATTGCTGATTCGCAACGGGTACGGTAGGCGGCGAGGTAGTCAAGGCGCTTCTTCAGTGCGGAGCGGATGTGCGGGCTTTGACACGCAAGCAGCCCAAGCCAGGTACGTTTCCTGGCGCGGTAGAGATCGCTCTCGGCGACCTGAGTGATCCGGTCTCAGTAGCGGAAGCGATCAAGCCTTATACGATTCTGCGGCCAGGGTACTTCATTCAGAATGAGCGCCAGCTCAAGCCTGTGTTAACCGGACCCGGCGTATATCCGATTCCCGCGGGGAACCAGGGTCTAGCTGTGGTGGATGTTCGCGACATTGCGGAGGCGGCCGCGATAACGCTGAAGAAGAAGGTCACACGGGAAAGATGTACGATCTGGTTTCGTCAGAGATGTTGAGTGGTCCGGATGCGCCAGCCACATAGTCGAAGCTGCTGGGCAAAGAAATCACTTACGCCGGACACGGAGACTTCGATGGCTTTGAAGCGCAACTGCGGAAAACAGGGACTCCGAGTTGGCTGGCCTACGATCTCCGGGTCATGTTCCAGGGTTACGTCGAGCGTGGATTCCGCAACACGGAGGACCAGACGGCGCGCTTTGCGGCCTTGCTTGGGCACCAGCCGAGAACGTACAGCAGCTTCGCTGAAGAACTAGCAGAGGAGTGGGCTGCAGCGTAAGCCGCAGCCCAGTTGGATAACGACTCGACGTGGAAGGTGGAAGTCATGCGTCAACACGGGATTCCAGCCGACTACCTTAATTGGAACCTTCTCGTCGCAAGACCAGCAAATCGATGCGACTGTTGGCCAACGGAACTCAATATTCACCTGAACGTATGGGGAAATCACGTTGGTTAGGTTCACAAAACGCAATTTCAAACAAGGAGTAGAAAATGACTGCGACATCAAACACGGTAGCGAAGGTTTCTCCTGCGATTCCGGCCGACGACCCACGACGGAATCTGGTGGTTGAAAACCCGGATAACAGCAATGCCCAGCATCTCGGAGTCGTGGGCGACACCTACACGATCCTGCTTTCCGGAATGGATACTGCAGGTCGATTCACCCTGATCGATATGCACGTTCCTCCCGGAGGCGGCCCTCCCCCGCATCGCCATGATTTCGAGGAGACCTTTATTCTTCTCGACGGTGAACTGCAAGCTACTTTCCGAGGGGAGAAGCGTATTGTGCGCGCTGGAGAAACAGTCAACATTCCAGCGAACGCTCCTCACCAATTCCATAACGCCTCGAAGAAGCCGGTGAGGATGCTTTGTATCTGCTCGCCGGCAGGCCAAGAGGAGTTCTTCAAAGAGGTGGGAACACCGGTTGCGACGCGTACCACTTCGCCTCCCAAGGTCGATGCAGCGCAGGAAGCAGCGTTCATTCAGAAAGTAATTGAACTGGCTCCGAAGTACCGAACCGAACTGCTCAAAGAAGCGAAGTAGGGCCGATTCAAGGCGAAGTACGGGGCCTGATAGTTGACCGGTGCTCGCCCATGTGCGCAAGGGGGGCAAATAATTTTACCAGGTGAATCGGCTTGCTCAGAACTCGGTGTTATGTCTTGTTGTGAGAAGTGATTGCAGCAACTCCCGTATTACGGGCAACTCTGACATAACGCGATTAGGTAAGGGTTGCCGACCATCCGGGAGCGAACGACTTCCAGCTAATTTAAAGGCGTTTTGAGCTCACTGATCACGCTTCTCTTTTTCTCTTGACCCTCTAGGCTGGACGTAGGTAAGGTCCACCTAGAAGCAAATAGGGAAGGAGGCCTCTACTGCGCAAAAAGCCGGAACTGCCGCAGGGCACGCTGGATATGTTGGTCCTCAAAGCGCTTTCGTTGGGGCCCATGCATGGCTATGGCATTGGGCAGCGCATCCAGCAACTCGCGCAGGACATGCTGCAGGTTGAAGAAGGCACGCTTTATCCAGCTCTCTATCGAATTGAAAATCGTGGCTGGATCGAGGGGGAGTGGGGCGTCTCCACGAATAATCGGCGCGCGCGTTTCTACAAGCTAACCAGAGCCGGCCGCAAGCAACTTTCGGTCGAAGAATCACAGTGGGAGTACTTGTCCCTGGCAATTAAGAAGGTCATGCAGGTCACATAGAGGGGCATGGGTTATGGCAAATTTAAAGTCCTTTCTGCGCCGGCTTCAGACTCTCTAGCGTTCCGAGCAACTCCATAAGGAAATTACCGAGGAGATGCGCTTCCATATCGACCAGCGCACAGCCGACAACATTCATCGGGGCATGCCATCGGCAGAGGCTAGAAAAGAAGCAGAGCAGCGCTTTGGGGGCGTGACTCGGATTCAGGAACAAGCCTATGAACTCGAAGGAACCGAATTACTTCTGTTTGCCGACGATTCGCCCAAGACCTGACTGTGATTTCCGGCAACGCAGTTTCTGGGCAGTCTGTGAGAGATCGACGGCCCAGAAGTTATTGCATGGCAGACCCTCGATGGATCACTTCTTCTGCTGGTTGCCAGTCCTCATGCTTTGCAACACCGAATGGCACTCCAAGTCGAGGATTGTCAGCAGTTGGTCCATATGTTCCGTACGGGTCCGAAAGTTCACGGGACAAATTCGAAACCACATCTTTCCCTTCAGTTCCGTGGTAGAGAACCAGAATTTCCCGCTCTGTTCCACTCGCTTCGCCACCTCTGCATGTAGTTCCTTGGATTGCGCCTCATCCAGATCTGCGCCACGAAATCGAATACAGATCGCCGACATAGGTGGCTCGCTCGCCGGTTCGAACTCCGGATGTTTCACGACCAAAGAATAAAGGTGTTTGGCCTGGCGAACATTATTGTCGATCCATTTCCCAATCTGGTTTGCTCCATAGCGTTTAAAACTCATCCACACCTTCAGCCCACGAAAACGTCGCGACTGCTCGAAGCTGTGCACGTAGTATTGGTATCGCTCATTTGTACGATCGAATTCGTCCGTCAAATACGATGGCTTAAGTCCAAAGGATGCCGTCAATCGGCGATCATCCTTAACCAGGATAGCTCCCGCATCCAATGGGGCGTAGAACCACTTGTGAGGATCAATCGTGACAGAATCCGCGAGCTCCAACCCCTGATCACACATGGGCCACGCGTGTGACAGCAACATGCCACCTCCATACGCAGCGTCGGTGTGAAGCCAAATTCCTTCCCGATCTGCAATAGCCCGAAGTTCACGCACCGGATCGATCGCCCCCGTGTTCGTGCTGCCGAAGATGCCCACAATGCACATCGGCCGTATGCCTCGTTTACGATCTTCGGCAATAGCTGACTCCAGCGCGTCCAGCCGTACACGAAATCCAGAGTCGGTCGGCAACGCGCGCAGCGCTGCTCGCCCCAGCCCAACCGCGTCAACGGCCTTATCCACCGAAACGTGGCGTTCTTCCGACGTGTACACAGCCCAGCGGTCCTGAACTCCCTCTTGCTGTATCCGGTCGCCCGAAACGGAATCCCGCGCCAGTTTCAGGCCGATGAAGTTGGCCATCATACCGCCACTGGTGAGGTTGCCGCCGGCGTTCTCCCCATAGCCCACAAGCTCGGTTAGCCACCGGACGGTGCGTCGCTCCATGGCGACGGCGGCAGGTCCAATCGTGAAGGCCCCGATGTTTTGGTTGAGAGCGGAACAAATGAGGTCTCCAATGATGCCGACTGGAGTCGGCGATGGAGTAATTAATCCCATATAACCGGGGTGCCCAACGTGGGTGCAATAAGGAAGAAGCTTCTCCTCCAACTCGCTGAGAACCTTCTCTGCGGGACTAGGATCCTGCGGTAGCGGCTCGGCAAAAAGCTCTGTCAGCATCTTTGGTTCTGCGTTCGGAAATACCGGTTTCTCTTCGATGTGGTCTAAATAGTCGGCCAGTAGGTCCACCACTTGGTGCCCAAGTTCGCGAAACTCGCCCCGATTCATCAGTCCTCCCTGTTTCGAGTCTAATTCAACGATTCCTTGGCAGACCTTTTTCGACTTAAATTACCCGCGCATGAAATCCCTACTTTAGCGGATCTCTGGGTGCTTTTTGATTTCGGACTTCGGGAAGATTGTATGTCAAACTCGCCCCCCGCCGGCGAACGTGAAATGAATCGCCGTTAGGCTGGTGATCCAGAAGCCAATGAAGGCTCTAGCTGAACTCTCTCAACTTCCTGCTTGTCGACCACTCGCCAACAATTAGCGCTCTGCCACCGCTGGTGCTTTCCTTGGCAGCAGCAAGACGAGCGTCACTGAAATGAACAAGAAAACTCCGGCAAGAGCCAAGCCGCCGTAGAGGTTTCCCGTTCTCATCGCGATCGCTCCGATCATGTACGGTCCGACAAGCCCACCCAGGTTTCCGACAGAATTAATTAAGGCGATGCCGGCTGCCGCCGAGAATCCTGTCAGAAACTCGCAGGGTAACGCCCAAAATGGGCCCATGGAACCGTAAACACCGATCGCCACAAAAGACAACAGCACGACAGTGAGGAATGCTGAATGAGCGGCGCCTAGGAGCACCAGGGCCGTCCCTCCCACGAGAACTGGAATCGCTACATGATATCTGCGCTCCGCAGTGCGATCGGAGCTTTGGGAGATGAAGATCATCCCCGCGAGGCCCACTAGATAGGGTATCGGCAGAAGGAGTCCGACCATGCTATTGGAATAGAGACTGGAGAGTGATTTCACGAGTTGTGGTGCCCACGAGATCAGCGTGTAAGAACCGATCATCATGCCAAAGTAAATCAAGACCAGATGCCACACGCGACCGCTTGCCAAAGCCTGGCGCGCTGAGTATCGGCGGTGTTCCAATTTTTGTTGTTCTTCGCGTTGCAATTCCTCTCGAATCCATTTCTTCTCGTCAGTTGCGAGAAACTTTGCTTCTCCCGGGCGGTTGGGGAGCAGAAAGTAGGTGAGAAAGCCGAACACTATGGCGGGCGCTCCTTCCAAGATAAGGAGCCAGCGCCAACTGCTGATGCCGAGCCAGTGCACATGATCCAGGATGAGACCCGAAACCGGGGCCCCCACGATGTTGGTAACAGGGTTGGCCGCTATCAAAAGCGCAAGAGCGCGCGCCTGTTCGCGTTGGGGAAACCAGTAAGTGAGGTACAAGGCCATTCCGGGGAAATAACCCGCTTCAGCCAGGCCCAGAAGCAAGCGAACAATGTAGAGCTGATGGACAGTGTGCACGAAGCCAGTCAACGTTGCTACCATTCCCCAAGTAATTAAAATGCGCGCAATCCATATGCGAGCTCCGATTTTGTGCAGCAGCAGATTGCTGGGGATTTCGAAAAGGAAGTAGCCGAAAAAGAAAATCCCAAAGAGCAATCCGTACTGCTGGCCAGTGATGGCCAGCTCTTTGTTCATCGTCAACGCCGCAAACCCAATGTTGATCCGGTCAAGAAAACAAACGACGAAAAGAACGAAGATATAGGGGAGAATCCTAATCCGCACTTTCTGGATTGTTCTCGCCTCGATGGACATGGCCCGAGCGGCTGATTCGTTGGCCAAGATTTACCTCGGTGTGAGACTTCCCCGGCCGGAAGGTTTTACAATCAGTCGCGGCTGGCCGAAGATATACAAAGGTTGGGAAACTCTATGCCTCGAAGCTGCACCCGTCAAGCAACACGCTGATTCCTTCTGACTCCTGGCTCTCATCGCGCTGGCCGCAGTAATTACCCAATCACATTCAATTCGGCCTCACGTAGAAGTGACCTCGTTTGCAGTCGATCAGAGACTGCCTCTCTGAATTGTTCCTGGATCACGGGCAGCCCTTCCATAATCCGGTAAGGTAAGGGTTGCCGACCACTCGCCCGGAATCGTTGGGTGCGGCGACACTTCTGCGTGCAGCGCGCTGACAGACTTTGTTGCTAGATCCCAAATCTATGACCACTTTTCCGCAGGGCATGTCCTTTCTCCAAGTACCCAAGAGCCTCCGCGGGCGTGGGCTTGCGCAGCTGGAACAGTACTCAAAAGAGGAACCGCGCGCTTTCCATCAAGCGCCAGTCGGCAGGGTTGACGGAGGCCGCGCGAACTTTAATCAAAACTTCATTGTCCTTCGGAACGGGCTTCTCCACCTTCATGATTTGGACAACGTCCGGGGGTCCGTATCGGGTATAGGCGGCGGCTTTGATTGGCCTTCTCCAGCAACAGTGACTGGGTCCCTTGATCGGATGTGCGACCGGCCCAGCGCGGTCTGCGATTAGGCACTCCTCTTAGAATCCGGCGATGGCGTAGCGTCCCAGCAACCACGAAGCCCTTGGCGGAATTTTTCGCGTTCCTCTGGCGTCATCTTTTCCCACCGTTCTCTCATGCGTTCGCCCATGCGCTCCGCCATGCGTTCTCTCATGCGATGACGCATATGCCCTTTTCCACCTCCAGAGCCGCCCCAGCCGCCGAACAAAATCCGGCAGAGCGCCAACAACCCGAGCGCTTGCCAGAAGGTGAGCGTGCGCCAGCCGAACAGCGGTGGCAGTAGCCAATTCCACAGGAGCATCACGATCTCGCCCCCGAGGTAGCCGAATAACACAATGCCCAGAATCGCCAGCGGGGCCATCCAAATCCATTTCCTTTTCATGTTCTGCTCCTCTTCATGATTTCGTAAATTCGTCATAAATGCTTTGCAGCCGCTCGCGCAGATGCAGTACCGCATAGCGTTTGCGCGAGAGCAGTGTGTTCACGCTCACACCGGTCGCGGCGGCCAGCTCCTTGAAGCTGCGGCCGTCTAGCTCGTGAGCAACGAACACTTCGCGTTGCTCCTCGGGCAGTTCGTCGAGCGCAAGCTCCAGCTGGTCCAGAAGCGCGTTGCGGACGTAGAGCGCTTCCGGCCCGGCGTCGGGCGATGGCAGCAGATCTTCGATCTGCAAGAGCTCGTCGTCTTCGTCCGCGACCAAGACGTGGCTGAAGGTCTCCGGCTTCTTCTTGCGGAAAAGATCCGTGATGCGATTGCGCGCCACGCGAAACAGCCAGCTGGTGACGTGATCGATGGGCATCAACAGCCGGTTCGCTTCCACCAGCTTGTAGAAGGCGTCCTGCAAAATGTCCTCAGCATCGCGCGGGTCAGGCACGCGACGGCGGATGAAATTGCGCAGCCGGGATCGCTGCTCCGCAAAGATTGCGGAGATTTGACGGTTTTGGTCG
>DATHGV010000087.1:0-2624 GCA_035490135.1 Candidatus Methylomirabilota bacterium | reverse complement strand
AATATCCGCCGAGGATTCAACTGAGATTCCCTGAGAAACCGGGTAGCGCAGAAGCTTCGCGCGATAGATTCCAGGGTCTCCCGAAACTGCGCTGATCGAAGGCAACGGCGCGCCTTCGGTCTGGCTCACGTCTTGTCTCGTGTTTTGCGCCCGGCCCGGGTCCGACCCGTGAACCGCGCAGCCCCGGTGTACTGCGCCTCTCAAACCATGAACGGTCGAAACGTGTCAGGCATGAGCGGAAACCATCGGAGCAATCTCCCGCAGCCCGTTTGCGGATAACTTCCTGTTAACCGGGAGGTAGATCTTGGGGGGCCTTGGCCAGGCATGAATAGAAACCACTCTTCTTGAGATTACCGAATGCGAGCCCCTGCGCTCATTATCGTCTTGCCGACAGACGCTTCAAGTGCGAACGCCCCCAGTTACACATCGTTTCGACCACTGGGGCGAGCGTACGTCCATACGAGGAGAGTGAATAGTAAACGCAGGGTGGAATCGTTTTCTTATCGTCTCTTTCGACGATGCCATCGGCAACAAGTTCCTGAAGATGCCGAATCAGCATGCGCTCTGTGATCCCCGGAATGGAACGCTTGAGTTCGCTGCCGCGTCTCGGCCCATCCAGCAGACGCCACAGAATCGTACCTTTCCAACGGGCCGCCCATGACTCGCATCATCGCGTCGACGGGACACTCGCCCGCTTCCTTTTTCGAGACTGGCATTTCTTCCTCCTGCACTGACAAATATGCCAGTACCTTGCAATTTGTCAGTACACATCATACATTTTGAGTCATGGAGGATTCAAAGAGCAACAAACATCTCCCACAGCTCTTCGAGCAAGGGCTAAACGACAAACGTGTTGAACTCTTCGATGAGTTGATCCACCCGGAGTACAACAGCCACAACGCATACGTAGAGCCGGGCCGGCGGGCGTTAAGCATTCTTTCGGCACCACCTCGAACGAAGATTCACACAGGAGGAGGCGACAATGCGAACCTTTGAACTTCGCGTGTACAAGCTGCGCACCAAAGAGGCGCTCGATTTCTATATGGAGAAGATTTATCCCCGTCATCTCAACAGCTTTCCGCTGTTCGGGATTGTGGCCCACGGCTTCTGAACCGCCAAGGAGGATGTCGAGCCACGGCTCTTCGTGCTGGTCTCCTATGCAGCGGGCGAAGAGCCCGGCGAGGTCGCTCGGCGGTATATGCAAAGCACAGAATTCGCTGACGACATCAGAAACTTTGACGTTTCCGACATCGTGGGGCGTTGAATCAACGATCCTCATACCTTCAACAAATTCTCCGCTCAAATGACGGGGAGAGAGCAGGAAAAACAAATGAACACGGCAACAAGCTTAGATAGTTCGACTTTGAAAAAGAACTCGCCGCTTTTCTGGTTCACTCTTGTGATACCGGTGGCTATCATCGGAATCGGCATCGACTTCATACTCAACCCGGTTGGGGCCTCGACTGGCTACGGCATCCCAATCCACGATCCCGCCGCCTTTCCTTTTATGTGGATCAAGGGAATTCGCGACATCTTTGCGGGTCTCGTGGTCCTGCCGTTCCTCTGGAGGGGAGACCGGCGCACAACCGCAATACTCTTCGCCCTTTCCATTTTCGTCCCGTTCGGCGATGGGCTGGTGATTCTGAGCCATCTTGGCTTTGCACCGCCCATCTTTATTCACTGGGGAACAGCGCTTTACATGATGGTTGTTTCGTATTTCCTCTTGCGAAAACCAAATAGCGTCAAGGTTGTTTTGACCGGCGGCGAAGCAAAAGAAGGTGGCTTTTGAGAACCGGACTACTTTTCGTCCATATATTATGTGCGGCGGTACTCGTCGGAGGTTTAATTTTAAGAATCGTTTTTGTGCCTCTTAGCCGGAAACTAAAATCGGATTCAGAGGCCAAGGTTGCCATTTATTTACAAGCCAGAGCTTTCCATTTTATTAACCCTGTCGCCGCGCTCTTGCTCCTATTGACCAGCTACTTCCTCGCACAAAACTTTGGTGGAATTGCTTCTCAAAGTTGGCTTTGGGTTTCTCTCTTATTGACAGTATTTTCTTCCGCCTTAGTTGCAGTTGCTGGCAACCAGGAAGAGCGCCTGTCAGAGAAACCAGTGAGCGAAGCGTGGTCTAGATTTGTTAAAATTTGGTCGGCCGAAATGGTGTTGTCGACGATTTCAGTTTTAATTGTTCTTTATTTGATGGTTGTAAAGTCTTTTTGATTAAAAGACTCCAAAGTGTGAGCGCCGGAGCAAAAATAGACCACATTGCGCCGCGACAGCGGCGCGACGTGGCGGTGTAAAAGTGGACCACCGCCGGATTCTGGTTTCACGGGCAGCAGTCATGCTCAAGGGTAACGAACGAGGTGCGGACCTTGTTCAGAGCCGTGGAGTGACAGGCGTGACGAACGAGGTTCGCCGCCCTTGAGGAGCCGTGTTTTCCGTGGGACACCGGAGGTACTCGCGCATGGCCCGGCTCTGCATGGGAGCGTCTGCTGATCTTGGGTGGAGACACGAGCATAGAGGCCGGCGCGGATCGTTTTGGCGGTCTTTGGACCCTGGCCAAACCTTCCCGGATTTCTTGGTTCCAGCCCTTGTTTTACGGGCATTTCACGATTCAGGATCAG
>DATHGV010000086.1:0-34298 GCA_035490135.1 Candidatus Methylomirabilota bacterium | reverse complement strand
CCCTGAAAACACTGCACACTCTCCAGAAACTTCTTCCTCACGGATAGGCTGGTACGAGCTGTAGGCCGAGTCGGGCCGCCTTCTTTCTGAGAAACTCGATCTGTTGTTGGCGGTTTCTTCGTTCGTAGTATTCCGCATCCTTATCGATCTGGATTTCTCCTATTAAACTTAACGCAAGGCGAGTTACTGGCAGCCAGAGCCTGATATTTGAAGTTTCGTATAGTGTCAACTATATATATAACGGTGCAGAACCGCGGCAGAGGGGGCGTTTTCTATTCTACTGGGGCGGGTGGCCGACCGTTTAAGCGCCGGAAAGAGGGCGACCGCACCCTTTGGGCAACCCGTAATGGCAGGCTTGCCTGTCGTGGCAGGCCCGTCTTTTCCGAAATTTTCTCCCTGCAGTTTTCCACGGCCGCGCCGCACTCACTCACGTACGTGGAACCCGCGCTTTGACGCCACTGCGTCGCGCACCGTACACTGCGCTTATGCCTCCCACGTTCAGCTCGCGCCGCTACAACTTCGATTGGCGCGGATTCATCACTCCCGGCGTCAAGCTGATCGTATTGATTTGTTCCGGCGTTTTTGTGGTGCAAACGCTGGCGGATCTTCTGCTCGGCCGCATGCGTGCCTACCACCTGATCGATCTGACTCTGGGATTGAGTGCCTATGCGGTAGTGCATGGCCTGCGCATCTGGCAACCCTTCACCTACATCTTCCTGCACGGCGGCCCGTTTCATCTCCTAATCAACATGCTGATGTTGTGGATGTTTGGCCGCGAACTGGAACAGGTGTGGGGCAAACGCCGCTTCCTGAATTATTTTTTCCTGTGCGGCGTGGGAGCCGGCCTGATCGAAGTAATCGTGAAAACGATTCCAACGCTCTTCGGCGGTCAAGCTTCTCTGACGCCCACCATCGGCGCGTCGGGAGCCATCTTCGGCATACTCATTGCCAACGCAATTTTATTTCCCGACCGGCGCATCTGGCTCATTCCTCTGCCAGTGACCATTCCCATGCGGCCCTACGTAGCGGTCATGGCCGCCATCGAATTTTTTGGCACGCTCAGCAGCGGCGGCGACAACGTGAGCCATCTTTGCCATCTGGGCGGTATGCTGGTGGGCTACATTTATCTGCGGCGCGGCTCCTTCCTCTACAACGTTCGCAACAGCGTCACCGACTGGAAAGTTCAGCGCAACAAGAAAAAATTCCAGGTCTACATGAACAAACAGAAAGACCCGCCGTCCCGTCCCGACAACTGGGTCAATTAACAGCAGAGCATTCTGTAACTTTGCGAGTCGTAACTAACCTTTGCGGCTCACTTCGTCTCGCCGCCGATCACGTGGAACTTCATGAAGTTCGTCGTGCCGCGAATACCCATCGGCGTCCCCGCCACGATGCCGATGACGTCGCCCTTGCGCACCAATTTTTCTTCCAGCAAGCGCTTCTCGGAAATGGCTGCCAAGCTGTCAATCTTGTGCGGGTCGGTGATTTCCGCGGGCATCACTCCCCAGATCAGCGCCATGCGCCTGCGCGTGTTGGCCTCGGGCGAAAACGCGATGATCGGCACCAGCGGGCGATAGCGCGAAACCAGCCGCGCGGTAAATCCGCTGTGGGTGAACACCGCGATCAGCCGCATGTGCAGTTCGCGCGAAGCGTGGCACACCAGCTCGGCTACCGTCTCCGCGACTTTCAGTTGCTCTTGCATCGAAGGGCGCGGAAATTCGCTGATGCTTTTTTCCGCTTCCTCGATGATCTTGGCCATCATCTGCACAGCTTCGACGGGATAATTTCCCGAAGCTGTTTCGGCCGAGAGCATCACCGCGTCCGAGCCGTCGAAAATCGCGTTGGCCACGTCAGAAGCTTCGGCGCGCGTTGGCCGCGGGTTTCCGGTCATCGATTCGAGCATCTGCGTAGCGGTAATTACCGGCCGGCGAAATTCCCGCGCGCGCGCGATAATCGTTTTTTGCACCACCGGCACGCGTTCCGGGCGCATCTCCACGCCGAGGTCGCCGCGAGCCACCATTACGCCGTCGGCCGCGCGCAGAATGGCATCGAGATTTTCAATGGCTTCCGGTTTTTCCAGCTTGGCGATCACCGGAGTGTCTTTCCCCGCTTTACGAATCAGCGCCTTGGCCTGCAGCACATCTTCGGCGCGACGCACAAAACTCACCGCGATATAATCGGCGTTGTGCTTCAGCGCGAATTTCAAATCCTGCTTGTCTTTGGGAGTGAGCGCCGGCACCCGCAACTTAACGCCCGGCAAATTAATTCCTTTGTTCTGGCCCAGCGCGCCGCCGTTCACAACTTTGCAAATCACTTCGCGGCCGCGTACTTTCGTGACGCGCAATTCAATCAACCCGTCGGAAAGCAAAATCCTGTCGCCCTTGTGAACTTCACGGGGCAGCGGCGTAAATGTAGTATTCACCCGCGTGGAATCGCCCAGAATGCGCGCGGTGGTAATTACAAATTGTTGCCCGGCGGTCAACATCACGGGCTTGCCGCCAGCCAACACACCAGTGCGAATTTTTGGGCCCTGCAAATCCGCGAGAATGGAAATGGTCTTGCCTTGTTCCAGGGCGGCGGCGCGCAGCAGCGCGATATTTGCGGCGTGATCTTCGTGCTTGCCGTGCGAGAAATTCAGCCGCGCCACATCCATGCCGGCGCGCAGCAGTTTCTCCACAATCCGTCGCGACTTACTGGCGGGTCCGATAGTGCAAACTATTTTCGAGTGACGGAAAGTCATCTTTCGTTGTTCTGGCCTTATCTGGTTTTATTTGGCGGCGGCGAATTCCGCCACGATGCGCGCTAGAACATCTACACCTTTAACGAAGGACGCTACGGGAAGCCGCTCGTCATCGCCGTGCACGCGCAGGTAGTCCTCTTCCGTGATAGGAAATGGAACCAACCCGTAGGCTTGCACGTTGTGGAGCCGCAACTGCGCCGAATCGGTTGCGCCGGTGGACTGAAACGGCAGCACTGGAGCATTTCCAAATTGCGCGGTGGCAACTTTGGAAATCGTGGCATAAAAATCCGACTCCAGCGACGATGGTGGCGCGGCGAGTCCGGCGTCCGGTTGAAGTTCAAATTTTATTTGCGGGTCGTTTACCAGCTTGCTGAGTGCTGCCAGCAAAACGTCGACGGTATCTCCCGGAAGCAGGCGAATATTTAAATTTGCTCGCGCTTCCGCGGGAATTACGTTGTTGCGCACTCCAGCGGTGAGCATCGTGGGAGCCACGGTATCGCGCATCATGGAACTCCACAGCGGGCTCGCTTCGGACACGACCTTTTGCGCATGTTCGCCGCGATCCTCGCTGTCCAGCACGCGCATCCATTTGCCCAGCTCATCGGGTTCAATGGCCGCAAGCTGCTCGAAATATCGGCGCACAATAGTTGTGAAATGCGCGGGCGCCGAATAGCCGCCGATCTTGGCGACGGCCGCTGCGAGATGCACTACCGCATTGTCTTTTGTGGGGCGAGAGGAGTGCCCGGAAGATCCGCGTGCAACGACCATGACATTCATGGCAACTTTTTCGCTGGCCTGCACCGCGACGTATTGCACTCGGCCATTCTTCATGAAAACTTCTCCGCCTTCGTTCAATGCATAGCCGGCGGCAAATTTATCCCAATACTTGGAGATTAGCATTCTGATGCTGGCGTCGCCGCCCTGCTCTTCATCGGCGGTGGCCAGAAAAATAACGTCACGGTTCAAACGCGCATTGGAGCGTTTCAGCGCGATAAATGCGGCAAGATTCGCGGCCAACATCCCTTTGTCATCGAAGGATCCGCGACCGTATAAATAGCCATCCTTGATGACCGCGGCAAAAGGGTCGACGGTCCACCTCGACCGGTCGATGCCGACCACATCCATGTGGGCGACCAGCAATAACGCTTTCGAGGGGTCGGCCACCGCCGAGCTACGCAAACGCGCTACCAGCGCGCTGCGACCGGGTGACAGGTCCAGCATCTCGGACTGGATGCCTTCCTTCTCCAGAATGTGCGCGAGATATTTCGCGATGGACTGCTCACTTCCTGGGGGGTTGGTGGTGTTGGTGCGGATCATATCGATCAGCCAGCCCTGGGCTTCTTTGGCGAGCGCGGTGGTGTCGCCGATGGGAGATGGACTGCTGATCGCTACTGCTGGGGACTGGGTCGTGGGTGCGCCCGCGGATTGGGCTGCGGAGTGAGACGACACTTGCGCGGCCAGCGGCAAACTTGCGCTTAACAACAGCGCCCCTACGCACATTTCCACCTGCAGTTTGCGTTTCCCGCTCACGAATCTCCTCCATTTTAAGTTGAGGCCCAGGTAACTGCTTTAAGTCGGGGCCAAGTAACAGTCCAGCTAAACTGGTCAAAATTCAGCCTGCAACACTTTCCTGCGATTCCGCTTCATACTAACATGCAGGGTGTAGTCGTCCGGGCGTTCCGTGGAGCGTAGTTGCGAAGACCCAACGCATAGGTTCAGGCACGCCGCGGATTAAAGAGTTAAGCGTCAGAAAATGAGGTCCCAGCTATGAAAGCTGTCTCTGGCAAGATTTTTTCGGCGAGTCTCATTGCGCTGCTGGCATGCGCATTGGCAGTACAGTCGACATGGGCTCAAGCCCCTGCCGGGCCGCAGGGCGGGCAGCCGCAACAAAGCGCGCCACCTACGCCGCCTCCTCCGGCCGCGCAGAATCCGGCGTCGAAGCCGCCGACACAGGCGCCTCCGGAAGCCGGTGTCACGATCGCGGTGGATGTTCCGGTGGTCACGGTGGACGTGATCGCCACGACAAAAAACGGCGACATCCTGACGGGATTAAAGAAAGAAAATTTCCGCGTGCTGGACGATGGCGCGCCGCAAACGATTACGAATTTTGCGCCCACGGACGCTCCTATCACGATGGTGGTGCTGATGGAGTTCAGCGGCCGCGCGTATGGCTGGTTTGCCGCGTATGCCAGGTATTGGGCTGATGCGCTGTTTCCCAACCTGCAGCAAAAAGATTGGGTAGCGCTGGAAACGTTTGACATGAGAACGCGGCTGGAAGTGGATTTTACCCAGGATAAGAATGAAGTTCGCGCGGCGATCAATCGGCTGTATTTCCCGGGATTCAGCGAATCGAATGTTTTTGATGCGATTCTGGAGACGAATGAACGGTTGAAAGATGTGAAAGGAAAAAAATCGATCTTGTTGCTGGCCAGTGGTGTGGATACTTTTTCCAAACATACTCTGGATCAGACTATGAAACAGTTGCGCCAGAGTGATGTGACTATTTTCGCGGTGGGTCTGGACAAAACTTTCACCAATTATCTGGACTTGCACGGTTCGCGCGGCGCACACATGGATTATTTGCAAGCGGAAAATCAGTTGAAGACTTTTGCTAATGAGACCGGGGGATTTTCGTGGTTTCCACAATTCGATGGGGAAATTCCTGGAATCTTTCAGCAAGTGGCTTCGATGCTGCGCCACCAGTACAGTATTTCCTACACTCCAGGGAACGGCGCGAAGGACGGGCGCTTTCACAAGGTGAAAGTGGAATTGGTGGCACCCGATGGCGGGCCGCTTAACGTTGTGGACCAAAAAGGCAAGAAGCAGAAATACGTAGTGTACGCGCGCGAAGGCTACCAGGCGCCGAAGAGCGGGGTGGGCGACTAAGTCCATTTACCGAAATAAAACTCCAGCGGGAATAAGCAGCCAGCTTTTTAGCAGCGATTCTTTTGAAATGTGCGGAACTCTAGTAGCCGCGCGCGAAGTCGACGCGATTGAAGAGTTCGCGGCCGTCGAACCAGCGTTCCAATAAATCCACCAACATGGCAGTTTCGCGGGGCCATAACCGGTCGCTGAGGGCGCTGGTGTGGGGCGTAATAAATAAATTCTTGGCGTGCCATAGCGGGCTTGAAGCGGGCAAAGGCTCGGTCTGTGCGACGTCAAGCGCGGCGCCGGCGAGCGCGCCACTTTTCAATGCGGAAATCAAGGCGGCTTCATCTACGAGCGAGCCTCGCCCTACGTTAATCAGCCGCGCAGTGCGCTTCATTAGCGCCAATTGCTGCGCACCAATGAGGGAGTTGGTCTCCGCCGTTTCGGGGGCACAAAGCAAAACGTAATCGGCTTGCGGCAAAACGCTACGCAATTCAGACGAGGGCACGATTTTTTCGGAATGCGTCGCATCACCTTTGCCAGACCTGGTCACGCCCCATACGCGCATGCCTAGCGCTTGGGCGCGTTTTCCCGCTTCCCTGCCGATGGATCCGTAGCCCACGATAAGGAGCAATGTTCCGTTCACTTCCGCGAGATGCTGGGGTTTGTCCCATAAATCCTGTTGCGACCAGATGGCTTTTTCCTGTTGGCGCAAGGTGTCTGGAAAATTTCGCGCCAGGGCCAATATCAAGCCGATGGTGTGTTCGGCCATGGGCACGGAAAAAATCCCGCTGGCGTTGGTGATCACCACTCCAGAGTTGCGCAACTCTGGGTACATGAGTTGCCCAACGCCTGCGGAAGTGGAATGCACCCACTTTAATTTTTTCGCGGCGGCAAATTGGGCTGGTCGCAATACGCTGCCCACAAACATATCCGCGTCGGCCAATTCGGCGGGTAACCGCTCCACGTTGGAGACGTGTACCACGTTCATCTGTGGCCAGCGTTGACGGAGGGTTTCCGCCATTACCGGCTTGGCATTCCATTCGGAGAAGAAGGAATGCCAGACGCCAATTACAAGCTTGGTATTCGCGGGTTCGGTGCGGACGCTCACAGTGGCCTCTGATTTATTGCGAATAGAAGATCGTTAAGATGGCACGCGCAAATCGGTTCCGGTCATGTCTTTTGGTTGGCGCTGTCCCAGCACGCCCAGAATTGTGGTCGCGATGTCACGCAGCGAGCCGCCGGTACGCAGGCGCAAATGTTCATCACCATTCACCAAAATAAACGGCACCGGATTGGTGGTGTGATAGGTGTGCGCACCGCCGGTGTTGGGATCGACCATCATTTCCGCGTTGCCGTGATCGGCGGTGATGAGCCAGGTGCCTCCGCGCACTTTCAGTGTTTGATAAATTCGCGCCAAGCCCGCGTCCACGGCTTCAACGGCCTGGATGGCGGCTTCTAATTTCCCGGAGTGGCCGACCATGTCGGCATTGGCATAATTCATGATGATGGCGTCGAATTCGCCTTTCTCGATGGCGTGCACCACGGTGTCGGTGATTCCCGCCGCGGACATTTCCGGCTTTAAGTCGTAGGTGGCCACTTTCGGCGAGGGGACCAGGATGCGTTCTTCTCCGCCGAAGGGCTTTTCCACGCCACCGTTAAAAAAGTAAGTTACGTGGGCGTATTTTTCCGTTTCGGCGCAGCGCAAATTTTTGTAAGCGAGTTCCGCGAAGACTTGCGCCAATATTTGTTCGAGCTTTTCGGGGGAAATGACATATTTCAGCCAGGGCCAGTTCTTGTCGTATTGCGTGGTGGCCACGAAGAAAAGATTTTTGGGTCTTTGCGGATCGGCGAACTTATCGAAGTCGGGTGCGGCGACGGCATAGGTCATCTGTCTGGCGCGATCGGCGCGGAAATTGAAGAAAATCACCGCGTCTTCGTCGTGAATCAAACCGACTGGAGTAGCTGAGTCGCCTGTACCCTTCGTTACGACGATCGGTTTGATGAATTCATCGGTAACGTCCTGCTCGTAACTTTTGCTGAGCGCCGCAACAGGATCTCCGGTGCGCGTGGGGGCTTGGCCGTGCACCATGGCGCGGTAGGCCAGCTCGATGCGCTCCCAGCGATTGTCGCGGTCCATGGCGTAGTAGCGGCCCACCAGCGTGGCGATTTGGCCCACACCCAATTCGCGCATTTTGTGCTGCAGCTGTTTGACGAATTCGTGGCCGCTGTGCGGCGGCGTGTCTCGTCCGTCCATGAAGCAATGCACAAATACTTTCTCCACTTTTTTGTGTTTGGCCATTTCCAGCAAGGCAAACAAATGTTGGATATGGGAATGCACGCCGCCATCGCTTAACAACCCGATGAAATGCAGTTGGCGTTCGCGGCCGCGATCCATGGCTTGTTGAAACAGCGGCACGTTTTCCAATTGTTTATTGGCGATCAACAGATCGATACGGGTGATATCCATATGGACGATGCGCCCGGCGCCGATATTCATGTGGCCGACTTCGCTGTTGCCCATCTGCCCCTCGGGCAGTCCAACGAACGGGCCGGAGGTATGAATCAAAGTATTTGGAAATTTACGCAGCAGCTCGTCGTAAGCAGGCTTGCGCGCAAGGGCGATGGCGTTGTCCTTGGTTTCCGCGCGGTATCCCCAACCATCGAGCACGGTTAACACGATTGGTTTCGTTTTTTTGGTCATAGCGCGTCAGAATACACGGATTCGCGGCGGTCTTGTAGTGAAGGCCTTGGATAGTAGCGGGTCAGTTTCCGATTGCCCGACTACACGTCCAGGCGCGATCGGGTATAGGCGAGGTCAGAACAATTCCGGTGACTAGTTCCGTCCAGCAGATAGAACCTACATGAAGACTGCTGGCAGCGTTGCGATTGGCTTCACATTTTGCGCGTCATCGAGTTCCGCGACGAAGTACTCAACTACGGTCTCGTTCTTTGACAAGGCCGCTTTTACGAACAGTCCGGAATCTCCAAACGAAACAATTTCGCAAATCCATCCACGCTTGGTTCCCACAGGTAGGGTTATTGATTCCTCGCTAACCGATTGGGTCTCTGAACCTTTTTTCAAGTTAACAATGTGAAGGCCGTGACAATTCCCGGAGTGGCATTCTTTTACCTTCCTCATCCAACGAAAACTGATGTTGCGTCGAGACGTGCGCCAGTAGAGGCTTCGATGAGTGGAGAAAAGGAGACTCTGATATGAGGTTGTCGGGGTTGGCGATGATTCGGTAACGGTCCCAAGCCAGATGCCGGTAGAAGAGACGCTCGGGACGTCATTTGTCGCTCGCGGAGCATGTGTGCAGAACCAGGGCATTCGCAACCGGACCGAAGAGTAGCTGTTTGAAGCCGTAGCCTTGCGGAATTCCCCTCTCCTCAAACGATTTAGAAAACATAGGTCTTAATCTTAACCGAAAGACACCCAAATGCCTGATCAACGTGCTGATCGGAAGCTGAACCATCACCCATTGGAATTCGTCGCAAATTTTCGGGCGGACAATGATGAACAAAACTGGAATTTTGGAGTGCGTGAGCACTTTGACGCTGACAGACGTTTTGCACAGGGGTCCAAGGCACTGCGACTGCTCCACTTATATTAATTAAATAAATAATATTATATATCTGTACATCAGCGGTTAGCGCGCTCATGGTGGGAGTGTAATCAATTACTGAGGAGGATCACACATGAGAGCAATGAATCGTTTAGAACAACCGTTCCGCGGGGCTGCAACCCTACAGGAACAGATCAATCGCATTTTTGGGGAAGGCGTAGGACACACGGGCATGGAGTCGAACTTGACGCCTTGGGCCCCGGCCGTGGACATCTACGAGACGGAAAATGAACTGGTGGTTAAAGCGGACCTGCCGGATGTGAATCCGCAGAATCTGGACATCCGCGTGGAGAATAATATCCTCACGATTCGCGGCGAACGCAAGTTCGAGAGCAAGGTGAACGAAGACAACTATCTGCGCATCGAACGCGCCTATGGCTCGTTCAGCCGGAGCTTCTCGTTGGCGAACTCCGTGAAAACGGATGCAATCAAGGCCGATTATCAGAATGGTGTGTTGACACTGAGCCTTCCGAAACGCGAGGAAGCGAAGCCGAAGCAGATCAAGGTGACTGTAGGAACGCACGCTGTAGGAACGCACGCAATGGCAGCGGCAGCTGGCGCTCGCTAAAAGAGTTAACCGAACAGGGGAGCATTTGGGCGGGTGGCGGAAACTAAATGCCACCCGCCTTTACTTTTGACCTGCGCGATGAACTTCCGTAGTGGTGACTTCCCATTGGCAAAACGCCTAGAGTCCACACGACTAATCATAGTTAAGCTGTTTTTCTTGAGCCCTTAATCTTGTTTGGCCGGGGCTGGAGCGGCCAGTGCCTTGGCGGCTTCCTGTTGGGGCTCGGGCGGCAGTTCGTCGCGCAATTCGATGGACAGCCAGTCGCCCGCGTATTCTTTACTGACTGCGGGACGATAACGGATGACCGCGTGCATGCCTTCGACATGGTGACAAAGACTGAAGTGGTCGCTGCCATACCAGATGGTGTCTGAATAGCCGATCATCTGGCGTCCTTTGCTTTTGAAAACCATGAGGTCGTCGCCGCGCTGCAAGGTCACTTCGTTTTTGCTTTTCTCGCCGCATGCGATGGAGAGCATTTTCCCTTCCGCGGCTTGCGATTGTTCCTCGACTTCGTCGATCACGATGGCGTCGGCGGGCCTGCTGGCAGCGGGTATGCGATTCCACAGAGCTACGGCTTCGTTATGATCGGGGCCGTGCCAGCGCTCGGCGACATAGCGCGCAGATTCGGCGGCTTCTTTTTCGCGTTTCATGCGCAGCAGAATTTCGCCGCTCAATAAATGATAGCCGGCTCGCGAAGGTTCTAGTTGCTCGGCTTTACGGGCGGCCACCAGCGCTCTTGTGCCTTGCCCGTCGGCAATGAGTAACATCGCCAGTTGCACATAGGCAGGCGCAAATTGTGGGTTGGCTTCCTTTATCTGCTGTAATTCTGTGCGCAGCGTCTCGCGCTGTTCGGGCGTTTCACGTTTGGCGGTCATCATGGCCTTGAAATATTGTGAAAGGTACAGGGTCTTATCCAACTCATAAGCGCGCGAAAATTCGCGCAGGGCATCTTCGTCTTTACCCTCTCGGAAATTAATAAAGGCCTTCTCTTCGTGGGCCGCGCCGAGCGCGGGGTCCTCCTGGAGTGCTCGTTCGACGAGATCGGTGGCTTCCGGAGCATCGTGTTCCCATAATCGATAACCGGCAATTTCGCAATCCGTTTCCGCCTTGGTCAGCTTACGCGAGGGAAAATCTTTTTCCTGGATGGCGGTGAGATTTTCGACAGCGTAAGCGTGAAACGCAAAAGCCTGGATATACTTTTGCAGACCATCCTCCACTTGTTTTAGATCTCCGAATATGTCGCGGAAGGCCTTTAGCTGCGGGTCTCCAGCTTGTAATTGCGCATAAAAACGGCTGAGCTTTTTGCCCAGCTCCATGTCCGGACCAAACACGAGGTAATGCACGAGGGCCCAGGATTCCGCGTAAAAGGTGGCGATCTGGCTTTCGTCTCCGCGGTAATACGACCAGGGATTCACGACCAACAATGTTTCGAGCTTGATCATGGTGCGGTTTTTCAACTGGTAGACGCGGGTGCTAGGCGCACCTACGTAGGATTTCTTGGGCTCGAATCTAGTATTGCCGTAAAACTCCGCCAAGCCTTCGTCCAACCAGGTGGGCAGCCAACGAAAATTACTGTGCAGCAAGGTGTGCACGTATTCGTGATAGACGACGTTATAGGCGCCCGGCACGTCTTGATCGATACGCACGATGGCAAATTGTTTTTCCCAGCCATGATCGAAAAGGCCGGCAGGGAGCGGGCCTTTATGATTTTTCCACAGCGCGGGTGCCAGGGATTTCATGTCATTTTCGGTTTGCACCGCGAAGATCAGGAGCGGCGCTCCGGTGGTCAGGCGCATCTTGGGAAATCCGACGGCGAAGACCGCGCGCATCTGCTCGAATTCGAGCGCGACTCTGCGGGCGTCGTGTTCACTGCCATTGGTTAAGACGCGGAAATTGGGGCTGCGAACTTCGGTGTAGGGTTTTTCGCCGGCGAAAGAGGGGGCTGCGCGCAATAAAGCCAGGGCGCAGAGCAGTGCGATGAATTTAAAATGGTCACGAACCAGTAAGGTCATTTGGCGCGCTGTCCTCTCGCCAACAATCTAACACTTTACTATTGGGTTAGTTGTTGGCGGCGCCCGACTATACACCTAACTGGCAGGTTTTCAGTGGCGGCTGAATTCGCGCAAGGCCGCCAGTAAACGGTCGACCTCATCGGCGGTGTTGTAGTGTACCAGGCCGATGCGCAATAGGCCGCCGGTGGACTGCACGCCAAGACGCTCGGTTAAATTCAGGGCATAAAAATTTCCGTCCCAGGTGAAGATTCCGCGCTCACCAAGGAAAGTGGCGGTCTCCGTGGGAGTGTGGCCGTCCAGGCGGATGGAGACGGTTGAACAACGCTGATCGAATCTTGCGGGATCGGTGATGCCGAAAATGCGGAGGCCGTCGATGCGTTGTAGTCCTTCCATTAATTTCGCGACCAGCGCCATTTCATGTTGGTGCGTGACGCGGTAGGCGGCTAGAAGCGCGCTGCGGCGGTCCTGCGCTGCGGGATCGTGCCGCCTCCCGAGTGTTGCGAGGTATTCCACGGCGGCTGCGATGCCGGCGATTAATTCTTGAACTTGCGTGCCGGTTTCCCAGCGGTCGGGGAGAGCGTCAGGCGCGGGCCGAACTTTGTATGGAGCGAAGCGCATCAGGTACTGGTGTTTTCCGTAGAGCGTGCCCATGTGCGGGCCGAAAAATTTGTAGGGCGAGCAGGCGAGAAAATCGCAGTCAAGCGCCTGCACGTCAATTGCGCCGTGGGGCGCGTAATGGACGGCGTCGACAAATATCAGGGCGCCTACGGAATGGGCAAATTTGGCAATCTCGGCGACGGGATTGATGGTGCCGACGGCATTGGAGGCGTAACCTACGGCGACGAGCTTGGTTTTTTTGGTGAGCTTGCGCCGCAAATCGTCCATATCCAGGGTGCAATCGGCGTCGCGAATATCCACCTGTCGCACATGCACGCCTTTTTCTTCGAGAGCGCGCCACGGCGCTACATTGGCGTCATGATCCAGCGTGGTCACTACGACTTCGTCTCCCGCGTCGAGCTCGCGGCCGATGGCTCGGGCGAGTGCGAAGGTGATGGTGGTCATGTTCTGGCCGAAACTTACTTCATCGGGCGCGCAATTGAAAAAATCGGCCATGGCCTGGCGCGCGCCGCAAATCATCGCGTCGTTGCGGCGGCTGGTGGCGAAGGCTCCGCACGTGTTGGCGTTATCGTGCAGCAGATAATTCTGAATGGCGTCGATGACTTGCTGGGGAACCTGCGTGCCTGCGGGGCCATCGAGAAAAGCGGCGGGCTGTCCGTTGACTTGGGTCCGCAAGGACGGAAACTGCTGGCGCACCCAGGCGGTGTCCAGGGATTTGCTTCCCGCGGCGTGTGTAACTGATGAGCTCATGGTTTTCTCCGGTTGAGTAGTTTCTCACAAAGGCACAGGAACGGGAGCGCCAGACGACGTGCTCCGGATAGGGTGACGCGAGTTAATTAAAATTTGGGTGCCGGAATGGGAGTCGCGGGACGAGGTGACTCATGGTGGAATGCCACATTGGCCGTTGCGAGCGGCGTGCGGCGTCGTGTTAGCATCGAAATGATTGTTCCTCACTCATGCCGCATTGGCGCCGGCTATCAACTCTGCGCCACGATTCACATTGAGGTGCATTTTGCCGGACACTTTCCCGCCAACCGAGCGCACGCGCGTAGTGCGCGAACCGCATCGCGGGTCGTTTGACCGCGAGACTATTTACAAAATTCTCGATGAAGGATTTGTTTGCCACGTGGGATTTACGGTGGACAGCCAGCCGTACGTGATTCCGACAATGTTCGCGCGCGTGGGCGAAGCAATTTATTTTCACGGCTCGGCGGCCAGCCGGATGTTGCGAGGAGTGAGCGGCGGTCTGGCCGTGTGCGTCACGGTCACGTTGACTGACGGGCTGGTGCTGGCGCGCTCGGTGTTTAATCATTCGATGAACTACCGGTCGGTGGTGGCACTCGGTAAGGCCACGCTCGTAGATGGTGCGGAAGAAAAAATCGCGGCGTTGCGCGCGTTTACTGAAAAGATTTTGCCCGGGCGCTGGGGTGATGCTCGGCGGCCCAACGAAAAAGAATTAAAAGCGACCAGCATACTGCGGCTGGCGCTCAGCGAAGTTTCCGCCAAGATGCGCACCGGGGATGTGCAGGACGACGAAGAGGATTACGCTTTGCAGGTGTGGGCCGGGGTGCTGCCGATTCGCCTGGCTGCCAGTGAGCCGATTCGTGATGGACGCTGCGACGTGGGACTCGCGGTTCCCACGGCGGTCGCTAATTTCGACAAGCGATTGGGCGCTAACAATTTCTAGATAGTTCACGGCTGCACGGCGCGAACGAGGTCGGCGAGCAGTCCGTAGCCGGTGGCGTCAATGGCGGGGTTGTGTTCCACGATCGAAAGACCAAAAACATCCATATCGAAACGAATCGCTGAGCTGGAGCCTTCCAAATTTGCGAGCGGGTCGCCGGCCAGGAGCAATTCCGGCGCTACAGTGCATTCCACGCCGAGCCCGCGGCGCTCGGCGCGGCAAACGAGTTTGTAACGCATCCCAGCGTCACGCACGGAACGAATCTTTTCCTCGCTCAATTCGCGGATGCCGGTGCGGCGAACTTGCTCAACTTTCACCGGCACGCCCATAAGCACGATTGCCAGCGTCACCACCTTGATGGCCGCGTCCCAGCCATCGACGTCGGCGCTCGGGTCGGTTTCCGCGATGCCCATGGCTTGCGCGCGTTTGACGGCTTCGTCGAAGGAGAGGCCTCTTTCGATTTCGGTCAGCACTACATTGGTGGTGGAATTTAAGACTCCATGGAAGCCGCGTAAATCAACGGCCGGCAAGCCCAACGGAAACATGGAAAAAATGGGCACGCCGTCCATGACCGTCGATTCGTAAAGGAATTTTTTCTTTTTCTCGACGGCGAGCTTGGTCAACTCCTGAAATGCGTAGACGATCGGGCCTTTGTTGGCGGTAAGGGCGTGGGCGCCAAACTCCAGCGCGGTTTTCAAATGTTCAATGGCGGGCTGGCCGGACTGGAGATTGAGCGAACTAGCTTCAATGAAGACATCCGCGTGCGATCGCTCGAGCCATTCGCGAATGTCTTTAGCTGGTATTTCCCGCTGCGCCGGCCAATGGCCATTTAATAGGGCGATGGGATTCAGGCCGTGAGGATCAGCCAGCCAGCCTGTGCGCCGCGTGGCGACCCCGGTTAAACGCCAGCGCAAGTCATAACGCCGCCGGAGTTCCGTTTCTTTGGCGACGAGCATGCGCAAAAAAGAGCGGCCCACATTGCCGAAACCGATTAGAGCGAGATTGTATGAAGGAATGGCTCAGTCCTTCCGGGACGTGCACGATTATTTTTTGCAATGCGAAAAACTGAAGCTGCCAGTTAATGCGCCGCGGCGGTAAGTTTTGTAGCCGCTGCGGAGATCAATTCGGCCTCTTCCTGCAGCACATGGGCTACAACATCAATACCGGCGTCGGCTTGTTTCCATTGTTTTTGGTCGATAGCCTCGCGCACCGCGGGCATGGTTTTGGCGGCATAGCCGGTGTAGAAACCTGGAGCATAAATCTGGTGTTTAAACCACGGGCGGTTGGGCAAGCCTTCGGCGTTGGTGAGTTTGCGCTCGCTCTCGATCAAAAGTTTGTTTACGTCCGCGAGAGAGGCCGCAGCCATCGCGCTGCCTCCATTGGCATTTATCTTCTCGAGGGCTTTACGATACTCTGCGGCGCTACGGCCGAGCGCTACAGTAGCGTTGTCCAACGGGGCAAAGTTTAAATAAGGCGCAACCGGTTCGACGGCAGGAGCGACCAGCGGTTTTTTTGGATCGTCGGTGGCCTGGAACACACCCTCTTCGATTTCACGATTGCGTTCCTGAATATCCGCCTGCGTTTTCTGCGCGAGAGTTTTCAACTCTTTTACGTAGGTGTCCATGGTGTCGGCGAAATCGCCGAATTCGAATGGCAACAGGTCAGCGTCGGCCAGGCGCAAGATCGCGGTGCCGCCGATTTGCGCCAAGGCGCGGCCATAAACAAAATTCGTGTCGCTGAAATGCGTATACCAGTAGAAGTCGTCGTAGATCGAATGATAGATGCCGCCGCCGTCTTCTCCGCCGAAGCCGATATTCATGGAGGCGACGCCATCGTGCTGCAGAAAAGCGGTGTAGTCGGAGCCGGAGCCAAGCGCACCGATGCGCTCGTCAGCGCGCTGGCGAATCTTTTCGCGGTCCTCCGGCGATTTAGCTTCCGCAATTTCGTGCAGGTGGTTACGCTTCCAGGTGGAGAGCTTGGTTTCGGGATCGGTGATTTCACGGGCGATGTCGTTGCTGAATTTTTCCAGCGTATGCGAACCTTCAATCCCAAGATAGCCTCGCCCATTGGAATCGGAGTTGATGTACGCCACGGCATGCGTCCGCAACTCGTCGTAATGGGCTTCCGCAAACTCGGTTGAGCCGAGCAAGCCTGGCTCTTCGCCATCCCAAGCGCAATAGATGATGGTGCGCTTGGGCTTCCATCCGGCCTTGAGTAACTCACCCAAGGCCCGCGCTTCCTCCAGCACCGCGACCATTCCGGAAGTCGGATCTTCCGCGCCATTCACCCACGCGTCGTGATGATTTCCGCGCAACACCCACTCGTCCGGGAAGGTGGCGCCGGGTATCTTTGCGATGACATCGTAAACGGGTTTGGTGCCCCAGTTGGACTTCACCTTCAGATGCACTTTTGCGTCACCCGGGCCGACGTGGTAGGTGATACCCAGGCCGCCGCGCCATTGTGGCGGCGCGACACGTCCGGTGAGGGCTTCCAGCAACGGTTGCGCATCGGCGTAGGAAATCGGGAGGACGGGAATTTTTGTAATCGTGGCAGCATCTTCGATCTTCAATCGCTTGGCGTCTTTCGTGGCGCCCACGCCAGGGGTTAATGGATCACCGGGATAAAAGGGCATGTCGGCGACGCTGCCGCGCTGCACGCCATCCTTGGAGCGCCAGGCACCTTTGGGAAAGGTTTCGCCTTGCACAAATCCATCTTCATGCGGATCGGAATAAATAAGGCAACCGACGGCGCCATGTTCGGCAGCGACTTTTGGCTTGATGCCGCGCCACGAGTGATAGTAACGGGCGATGACGATCTTGCCCTTGACGGAGACGCCCATGCGATCGAGTTGTTCGTAATCTTCGGGGATTCCGTAGTTCACGTAGACGAGGGGAGCGGTAACGTCGCCGTCCTTCGAGTAGGCGTGGTAGGTAGGAAGTTGTTCCGCTTGCTGGTTTGATGTTGGATCTTCTGGCAGGGCCGGTTCTTGCAGCTTGGCTGAAAATTTCGGCCCGCCTTCGACCAACTCCACGACACGTTCCCTGGGCGTAGGGTAAAGCACGTCGAATTGTTCGATGTGCGTATCGAGGCCGAAGTCTTTGAATTTCGCGGCAATCCATTCGGCGTTTTCCTTGTCGTAGGCGGTGCCGACATTGTGGGGCCGTGCGGAAAGATGCTGCATGTACGCGCGTAAATTGTCGGGGCTCGGAATTTCGCGGAACTTCTCTTCCCACTGGCGCTCGGCGCGGGATGATTCCGACGAATACCCCGCCAACGATTGATCGTCGGCCGAAACCTTTGCAACTTTGTGGGCGCCCGCGAGTGCCAGCGCCAACCCGCTCAATAAAATGGACCCAACCGCAACCCTGCGATTCATATCATCTCCCTCAATGGCGGAGACATTCTGCCTGAAGTCGAGTCAGTTTGGAATGCGGAAGCAATTATGGCGAGAAACCAGAATCTCAATAATTCAATTACCAGCTTAAAAGACGGATGAGAATTAACCGGCGTCACTTCTTGGAAGTTATGTACGGGTGAAGGTGACGAGGGATGGGGAGATTGACGGGGATATACGTTGGCTGAGGATGTCAGAAGAGGGAGCGGATACAGCGAAGAGAGATTCCTTGCTTGCGTAAGCCGACTCCTTCGCAGGAGCGAAGGAGAAGAAGACGCGTCGGCTTACTTCGGTCGGAATGACAATGCGGTGGCGTGCGCGTTAAAACACCCAGAGTCGCGGGCAATTTTCTTGGTGGCTAGGTGTTATGCGCTTGCACGAGGGAAAATAAAAAACGAGCGATTCCTCGCATGGACTGAAAGAGGGTGGCGATTTGAAAGGTCAGAATAAACAGACATGCGTAAAAGCTTCCGGGCGAGCGCTGCGACCACGGCATTATATAACGGCCTACCCAGTCGCAAAAGATCCTGGCACGTCCTATCAACGCGAGCGTGATTCCGATCAGGGCCCCGCCTAAAATATCGGTGGGATAGTGAAATCCAAGATAGAGCCGGGGCATGCCGATGAATAGAAATACATAAGACAAGGCTGCAATGCCTGCCGCGCGCCATACAAAGAAAATGGACATCGCCAAGGCAAAAAACACCGCGGCGTGATCGCTGGGGAAAGAACTCCAGTCAATAAGGCCGGCATCGCTGGCTCCATAGGGGCGCTGAAAATGGAGCGCCGCGACAGTCATGGGGCGCTCACGAAAAGGAAGCAGAAGCGCTAAGCCCCGCGCTATGACTACCGCGACGAGACAGGCAAAAATTGCGCATATCAAATGTTGCCGGGTGTTTGCCTTGTCGGCGCTAGGGCGAAACCACGTCCACCAGATAAGCGCCACAACGACCCCGCCTTTGAGCAAATCGTTGCCGCTTATCATGTAGACAAAGGAGTCAAAGGCCCACGAATGGCGCGCAAAGGAGTTCAGAAACGCGATGATCGACGAGTCGAATGGGTTCATGAATATTTTAGGTGCTTGACAGCAATGAAGAAAGGGCCCAACTCACTGATGAGCCAGCATAACCTTTGAAAAATTATTGCTTCCCAATGATTACGGGAGAGTATGTTCTATCACGCATGATCAAATACGATTTGTCAATGTGAGCCGATCTACTCCGATGAAATTGACATTAATTTGACACACTCATCGAGGGTGCACTGGCCTGATCCAGCAATTCGGTAGACTCGCGATCCAGGTTTAAGTTGGTAGCGTCCAAAAGTTCCAGCAGTTGAGCCACGTTTGTGGCGCTGGCGATGGGCGCGGTAATCGTGGGCCTTGTTAAAAGCCACGCCAAGGCAACCTTAGCAGGTGTGGAGTTGTATTTCTTCGCCGTTTGGTCCAGCGCTTCCAATGTCCGGAAGCCGCGCTGATTCAAGTACTTTTTTACGCCTGCACCGCGGGCGCTCTTTGCCAAATCGCCTTCGCCGCGATATTTACCGGTCAAAAATCCGCTAGCCAGCGAGTAATAAGGGATAACGCCGATTTCATTTTTGCGGCAAACCGGCTCCAGGGTCGCTTCGTAATCCGCGCGGTCGTACAAATTGTAAAGCGGCTGCAAGGATTCGTATCGCGGAAGCCCATGCTTCTTGCTGACGTCCAGCGCTTCCGACAATCGTGGCGCAGTGTAGTTGGAGGCCCCAATGGCGCGGACTTTACCCTGTTTAACCAGTTGGCCAAAGGCTTCCAGGGTTTCCTGCAGTGGCACCGTCGCGTCGTCTGTGTGCGCCTGGTACAGATCGATATAGTCGGTCTGCAAGCGGCGCAAGGAGGCCTCCGCGGCGCGCAGGATATAATCCTTGGATAAGCCCTTCATACCTGCGCCCAGGTCCATTCCAACTTTGGTCGCAATTAACATTTTCTTCCGGTTGCCGCTTTTCTTCATCCAGTTACCGATAATGGTTTCCGATTCGCCACCTTTATTTCCGGGCTTCCAGATCGAATACATGTCCGCGGTATCCACGAAATTAAAGCCCGCCGCCGCAAATGCGTCTAGCACCTGAAATGAGGCTGGTTCGTCGATGGTCCAACCAAAAACGTTTCCACCTAGCGCCAAGGGAGCTACTTCCAATCCTGAATTTCCCAGCTTGCGTTTTTTCATGTTTGATTTTCCATTCTTATGGGCTGCACATTTTGACCCAGTTTCTTGGATGTGGGGGAGAGCACTAAAGTATCAGCCCTTGTGTGAATTAGCTCATCGTTACAACAATCGACACATACAGTCTTTGCCGTATTGATGGTTCGTGAGCAGCTAAATAGTCTCAAATTGTCCCAATGGTCTTCCCAGCACAGATCAGTTCTCCGAGTTCCGGCCGAGAGAAAATGTCGTCAGCAGTGTTCCATCAGTGGGAGTAAAAACACGTTTTTTAAGGAGGACAGAACATGAGAAAGTTTATTGGCGCAGCGTTGCTTGCCGCGATGCTTTTGACTGGCTCGCCCGCCCTTAAAGCTCAGGTATCCGTCGGAATCGGAATTGGCGCTCCGCCTCCGCCGCGTGTGTATGCGCGACCAATTGCACCCGGACCCGGCTACGTGTGGGTGGACGGCTACTGGTATCCCGTAGACGGCCGCTACGTTTGGCACCGGGGCTATTGGACTCTGCCGCCTTATGGCGGAGCGGCCTGGATTGGACCTCGTTGGGAAGGTGGCCGTTACTACCATGGTTACTGGCACGGAGATCGTGGGCGCTTCGAGCATGATCACCGCTGGGACCGCGAGCGTGAGCGAGACCACAACCGCTGGCGAGACCATGACCGGGAACATGAACACGACCATCGGTAACGCGGTCTAAAAGCTAAACGAATGTAAATGCCGGCGTGGCTTGTCCTCTGGCAGGTGCTGAGGACGAAATGAAAAGCCATGCCGGTATTTTATTTGGTTGATAATTTTACAGCTATATAAACTGAACCCCTAGACCACCCATAAAGTTCCGGGTCGAAACAAAACATCGCGACGAAATAATTCGATGGTGTTTGCGTATTGCACAGTATGGAGCCCGGCGTTCGGATGCGGCGCGTACTGTGGAGCGCGGTGATTTTTCTGGCGTTCATCGGGATTGCCGTTGCTGTGAGACGGATGACAACAGTGGTTCCCGTGGTGCTGCACGGATACCATACGCCGCCACCCGCGAGCAATCCTGTGGCTGCGCAATTCGGTGCGCTGGACAATTTATTTGCGCACCACCCGGTTCTTACCCTGATTCATATTGTTCCAGGTTTGCTGTTCATGCTGCTGGGGCCGTTGCAATTCAGCTCAACAATTCGTGCGCGTCATTTGCGCTGGCACCGTTGGAACGGCCGGGTTTTTATCGTTTATGGATTTGTGATTGGAATTTCGGCGTTGATCATGAGTTTTGGGATGCCTGCGATTGGCGGCGTGAATCAAGCGGCCGCGACCACGTTATTCGGATCTTATTTTTTGGTGGCGCTGGCCAGGGCATTCTGGCTTATACGCCGGCGAGAAGTCGCGCTGCACCGCGAGTGGATGATTCGCGCATTCTCGATTGGGTTGGCGGTGGCGACTGTCCGGCCCATCGTGGGGATATTTTTTGCGACCAGCCGGTTGTCGGGGCTGACGCCGCGAGAATTTTTTGGGATCGCGTTTTGGATTGGTTTTACGCTGCATCTCATGGCCGCCGAGGCTTGGATTCACGCGACACAATCACCGCGACGGTAATTCGAAGCGGTGCGCGAATTACATACAGCGAAGAGAGATTCCTCCACTGCGTAAGCCGATTCCTTCGCAGCAGCGAAGGAGAGGAAGAAGCGTCGGCTTACTTCGGTCGGAATGACAATGCTGTGGCGTGCGGTCGAGAGCGAAGAAGAATGCGGCGGCCTACTGCGTCGGAATGACTCGTAGGAATCAGAAATTGGGAATGCGAAACCGCAAATTGGGATAAACACTTTATTTTTTGTGCGTGGTGTTGAGTATTGAGTCGGGGATGATCAGACGCGCTACCGGTGTGCCGCCGATGATATGTGAGTCGATGATTTCGTCTACGTCCTCGGGCTGGACGCTTCCGTACCAGACGGCTTCGGGGTAGACCACGACCGTGGGGCCCAGTTCACATTGGTCGAGGCACCCGGATTTGTTGGCGCGGACGTTTTTTACGCCACGCTGCGCCAGCTTGGTTTTGAACAGGCGCTGCAATTCGCCTTGGCCGGTGGGGTCGCAACAGCCGCGCGGGTGGCCTGCTTCGCGCTGGTTCATGCAGATAAAAATGTGTTTGTCGAACTTAGGCACAGCTCTCAGTCTAACTCATGGGCGCGAAGCAATCGTAACGAAGCAATCGCGTTGATCGACAGCAGCTAAAGCGTTTGCGAAAAAAAAACGGAATGTCAGGAAAGGCCGAGGTGGTCGAGTTGGTAGCGGCCGCGATTGATCACCTGGTCTTCATCGATCCACACATCGCACTTGCGAGTCAGCACATCGACATGCGTTTTCGAGGCCCAGGCCGCATGGGTCTGGCTGCCATACGGATCACCGAAGGCCAGATGCACGCCAGGAAATTTTTCGTCCTGCAAAAGCACGCCGATCATGCGAGACAATCCGAGATTCGTGCCGAAGGCCAACTCACCGACGCGGTCGCTGTTTTTATCGGTGTGACAATATTCCCAGAACTCCTGCTGCAGATCTTTGCGCGCACATTCGGCGCGAACCAGGCGGGCTTGCTTAATTTCCAGAACCAGCGGCGTGGATTGCAGGTCGCCGTACTTGCCATTGAAGTGGTCGCCGGCGGTGGCATCGCAAACAAAAGTGCCGTCGACTGTGGCGGGCGTGGTAAAGACTTCGCCAGCCGGAAGATTGGACCAATATCTGGGGCTGATCAATCCGCTGGTTTTCACCCAATCGAGGCCGGGATCAAAATGCGCGGCGATGTTGGTGCCTGCCTCGGTTTTAACCGTAAGGGTTTCGGCGCGCATCATGCGCTCGCGGAGTTTGTCGCTCAGGCGGTCCACCATGCGGTAGTCCGCGCGCATACCCTGCTGCATGATTTCGGCGGTGACGCCGACCATGTGGGCGTAACGAATCTGGCGACGCTCGACAATTTTTACGATGGCCATGCGCGCGCCTAGCTCGCCGGGCTGTGGGGTCATGCACATAATTCCCACGTCGGCGGTCTCCAGCGCTTGCAAAATTTCCGGCGGAGCTTCGCGCATGGGGCGCGGGCCAAAAGCTTCCAGCAAAAATGCGTTATATTTCGCGCCGCGATCGTCGAGTGCCGCGGCGAGGCTGGCAGCGACCGGCTTGCTCACTTCATCAGCGATCAGCGCCACGCATTCGCCGGCGCGCACAGCAAGGCAGGTTTCTACGGCGTTTTTGGCGCCGGGCATCAGCTCGTTTTTAGCGCTGCCAAATAAATTGCGCATCTTTCTATTTTAGCGAATTTTTACGAAGGAGTTCAAAAGTTGATGGATTAGTTGCTTGCGCTCGACTGCTGGGAGATCCACTTGTCCGTGCGCGCGTCGAGAAGATCGAGCGGCAGAGTTCCTCCGTCTAGCATTTCGTCGTGAAATTTGCGGATGTCGAATTTGGGGCCGAGTTTTTGTTGTGCGCGATCGCGCAGCTCGCGTATTTTGAGTTGGCCCAACTTGTAGCTAAGTGCTTGCGCGGGCCAGGAAATGTAGCGGTCGGTTTCTGACTGAATAGTGGGCTCATCGACGGCGCCAGATTTGCGGAAGAATTCCACGACCTGATCGCGCGTCCACCCTTTCGAATGGATTCCTGTGTCGACTACGAGACGCACGGCGCGAAATAGTTCGGAAGAGAGGCGGCCATAATCGGAAACGGGATCCTGATAGAAGCCGACTTCCTTGCCAAGTTGCTCGGCGTAGAGCGCCCAGCCTTCGATGTAGGCGTTGAAGCCGAGGCCGTGCTGGCGAAACTTTGGTAGGCCGGTGAGCTGCTGCTGCACGGACAATTGCATGTGATGGCCAGGAATGCCCTCGTGGTAGGCGATGGCTTCGTCGTCGATTAAAGAGCGTTCGGCGAATTTGGAGGTTGCCACGACCACGCGACCGGGGCGCTTGCCGTCCGGCGTTCCGGTGACGTAGTGAGTTGCGGCTGCGGATTGGAATGCTGGAATGGCCTCGACGGTTACCGGCGACTTGGGGAGCAAAGTGAAAAGTTCCGGAAGCTTTGGCTCCATCTGCGCGATGTAGTGGCGAAAATCGTCAAGTATCTGCTCCGCAGAGGTGGGAATATATTTTGGATTGGTTTTCAACGACGCGCGAAAAGTCGCGAGATCGGCGAAGCCTTCTTTCTTCGCGATAGCGATCATTTCTTTTTCGATGCGGTCTATCTCGCGAAGTCCCAGCTGGTGTATCTCGTCGGGGGTCATACGCGTGGTGGTTCGGGCATAAATATTGTTCTGGTAACGCTTCTGGCCGTCGGGTAGCGAGGTGATGGCCAGGGTGGTGCGGCCTTCCGGGGCGTATTTGGTGCGAATAAATTCGCCGAAACTGCGGTATGCGGGAAGGACTTCATTGTTGACGGCGTCATCGATTTGCTGAGTTAGGCGCTTCTGTTCCTCCGCGGAAATACTCGATGGGAATTTTTTTGTTGGCAGTAGAAACGGGTCGGCGTCGATGATGCCCTGGCACTGGCCGGGAATTTTCTCAGCGAGGAAACGCACGGGCATAAGTTTGTCCTTCATGCCTGCTTGCAAGACTTCAATGGTCTGGTTGAGCGCGCGCGGAATCTGGTGAAGACGAGAAATGTAGTCTTCGTAGTGCTTCACGGAATCGAGTGGAACGGAGAGCGGCAAATCGGCGAGTCTGGTATGAACGCCGTTCTGCTGGTTGATAGGCATCTCATACTCTTTGAACTCGAAATCGGTGATGCGCTGCTGCAAAACGCGCGCCAGCAAGTCATGCGAGAGCTGGTCCTGGTCGGGGAAGCCTGTAGTAGCGATGGCTTGAATACGCGCCAGAAAGTCTTGGTCCGTTTTATGGTGCTGCATGACTCCATCGAGCGAGTAGTCATCGAGCTTGTCGTTGTAGCGGTAGTCGCCGAAGGCCGTGGCGCGCTCGGGGAAATTGCGCAGTTCGGACTCGTAGTAGTCGTCGAAGATGGCATTTTGCGCGGCGACGCGGTCCCCTGTGGGTTTTGCGTCTTGGCCGGAAACGGATACCGCAACGGCGAGCAGGAAAATCAAACTTAGGTAATTTCGCATAGTGCGGAATCGTATCAGAGCCGTCGTCGCGAAACAAAACACGGTGTAAGCTTACGGGATCAGGCGATGTCCGCTTCGTCTGGCAGAAAAATTAAGCTAACAACGAGCGGGGTAGATAGTTCCGTAAAGATTGTCCGGGCTTGCGGGGACAGAGTTAGGCTCGCTTGTTCCGTAAAACAGTGCTTCCAACAACAGATATCTACTGTGAATGTTTCGCGCAAAGAGCGAATATATTCGCTATAACGCATGAATTTCTCCGCCAGCCAAGCGAGATGGGCCTCTAAGTCCCGATCCTTGCCGAGTGGAGAAGCGAGAGACCACATGTCGTGGGGATATGGGCTCTTGGGCTCTTCCCTGGACCTAAATCGCCTGCCCTGTGTTTATGGTCTGGAGTGTATTCGAATTTACGAGTTATATCGTCGATGTCTAGACCCGCTCCAAATATTCGAAGAGATGCTCCGGCTGAAAAGATTGCTTCGTCGCGTTTTATATCCATACAAGTTCAGTCGGTCCTATTCCGTATCCGTGATTTCACGTACCCAGATATTTCTGAAGCGCACTGGATGATTGTGATCCTGCAATTCCAGAGGCAGTTTTGCGGCGTGCGGTTTGTATGGCTCTCCGGTTGCAGTGGGGCCGTGGATTTCAACGTTGTCCTGCACCAGCACACCGTTCTGCAGCACGGTTACATGCGCGGGCCGCAATAACTTGCCGCTGTTATCAAATCGCGGGGCGTGAAATATGATGTCGTAGGTCTGCCACTGGCCGGGGGGACGCGAGACGTTGACCAGCGGCGGATACTGGCCGTACACAGCGCCGACTTGGCCATCGGGATATGTTTTGCTCTGGTAAGAATCGAGCACCTGAATTTCGTAGAGCCCCATGATAATTACGCCGCTGTTGCCGCGATCCTGATCTTCGCCGACGGGCGGGGCGGGCTCGCGGAATTCCAGGTGCAACTGCATATCGCCAAAGGGCTGCTTGGTGATGATCTCTTTCGTTTTAGGAACGACTTCGAAGTATCCGTCGGCAACTTTCCATTTTGCGGGGCTGCCGTCCTTCTGCGTCCAATGGGAAAGATCTTTGCCGTCAAAGAGCACGATGGCGTCCGAGGGGGCGCGTCCTGCAGAGGTATCGGTGCCGGGAGCGCCAGGATCCACGGCGGCGGGTGCCGGACGGTTACGGTCTTTCGACTTCCATTTTTGTTCCGTTTGGGCGTTCACGGAACGCCCCCATCCGATCAGCAAAATTAGAACAATCAGCGTTTCCATCAAAACGCAAAAACTTTTTTTCATAAATATTTTCTCCGATGCGACGTGCGTTAACAGCTCCATTTTAAGCACTTTTCCCTGATGGGGAATTCCATCCTTCGCGATATTCGCGGCGCAGAAAATCATTGGCCTGGGGCACGTTGGTGACCCTCATATTTACGCCATCATAGTTAATTTTTTTGCCGGCTCGCAGCGCCACCACGCCCAGCAGCATGACTTCTGTGAGCCGCGCGGCATATTCGAAGGGACACGAGGCCTCCGCATTTCCTTTGGCGGCATCGACCCAGTTCATTTCGTGGTCTTCGCCCGGGATACGCGGCAGCTTTTGCGGCGGCTTGCCGTAGGATTCGTGCAGCGACTTGGGCAGCAGCCGCGGCTTCGCGCCGTAAGTGTCATGCAACAATTTTCCCTTGCTGCCCACCAGCAACGCGCCGCCGCCTTTATTCAATTCTTCGTCGCCGAGTTCCTCGGGCTTACGTGGCAGCAGACCTCCGTCATACCAAGTCATGGTTACCGGGGGCATCTTGCCGCGCGCGGGAAATTCGTAGAACGTTTGGGTGGCCAGCGGATACGATGCGCCGTTGAATGGCGTCGAGACGGTCTCGACGCTGGTAGGAAATCCCAAATCGAGCGCCCACATTGCATGGTCGATCAAGTGCGCGCCCATATCGCCGATCGCGCCGGCGCCCCAGTCCACCCAACCGCGCCAGTTGAACGGATGATAGATGGGGTGATACTCCACGCGCGGGCCCACGCCCAGAAATAAATCCCACGCTAAAGTGTCGGGAATGGGATACGAGCCGGCAAAAGAATTAGCGATGCGGGCGTTAATGCCTGGACCGTTCCACTTCAGCGTGTCGAGGGGCTGTTTCAGCGGCTCGGGGCGCGGTACGCCCTGGGGCCAAAATCCCAGCGGCCGGTTGGTCCATATATGCGTTTCGCGAACTTCGCCAATGGCACCGGCGCGAATGTATTCAACAGTGGTGCGGGCCTCGTTCAGCGAATGCCCCTGGTTGCCCATCTGCGTGGCGATTTTTACTTCTTTTGCGCGCCGGGCCAAACGGCGGGATTCTTCGACCGACCAGGTCAGGGGTTTCTGTACGTAAACATGTTTATTGAGGTCCATGGCCGCCAGCGCGATGGGCGCGTGCATGTGGTCGGCGGTGGCTACGACCACGGCATCGATGTCTTTCTGGCGCTCCAGCATCTCGCGGTAGTCCTGGTAGTGCTTGGCTTTCGGCCAATGCTCGGTTTTTAGACGAATCATTCCGTCGAGGCGTTTTTGAGCTTTGACGCGATCAAATTCCACCGTCGGAATGCCCGGGACTGGCTGCGGATCGGGATTGTCGAGCCGCGTCTTCAAAGATTGAATGTCCACGTCAAGATGCTCAAAGGCTTTGCCGGCGTAATCCCAATCCACATCGCAGAGCGCAACGATGTTCTGGGTTGCGAGTGCGATGAGGTTGGCGCGACCTATACCGCCAACTCCGACACCAGCGATGTTGAGCGTGTCGCTGGGAGGCGTGAAGCCGCGGCCAAGGACGTGTCGCGGCACGATCGTGAAGGCGCTCCCGGTAGTTGCGGCTCCGGAGACGGCAGCTGCGGCGGCAGTGGTCAGGAATTTACGGCGTGATAGATTGGTTTTTGCGGTCATAGGGCCTCGTTGCCGCCAACCACTCTAGCGTGACTGCACACCAAACAAACGCAAATTTTCTTTCGGCCTTCGAGGTAACGCAAAGTCCAAATGACTTCGCGAGCTGGCGTGCCGCGCTGAGGCTCATTGGCTTTTCGCGCAAGAATGAGCGAAACTTTTTACTTCGAATCAAAGCTCTTGCAAGTAGCTCGGAAAGGATTTGGAGAAGCAATGCATTCTGGCAAGGATTTGTTGCAGCAATTTAAAATATCAGGCACCTGCCTGCTACTTAGCTTGATGTTTTGCGCGTGCCAGCCTTTGCTCCGCGCGCAAGATCCTCCCGCCCACGAGGGCCACGAGACCCAAGGGAGCCAAGCAGGACAAGGCGGAATGTCTGGCGACATGCCTGGGATGGATATGAGTTCGGCGGCTCCAGACCCGATGGCGGCCATGCGTACTCCTGAAAAATTGGCCGCCGACAAACGCGAAAGCGAATTCAATCATCACCTGGCTGGTTTTTTTGTGGTGCTCGCAGGGATTTTTATTCTTGCGGAGCCTCGGCTGAGCGCGCGATGGCCAAATATTCGCTATGCGTGGCCGATATGTTTTCTTCTCGCGGGGATTTTTGTACTGATTTACAGCGATACGGAGCTGTGGCCCTTCGGGCCGCAGTCGTGGTTTTACGGACTGTCGCACCATATGGAAGTTCGCCAACACAAATCGTTCGCGCTGATCCTGTTGGCGGTGGGCGTGATTGAATTTCTGCGTGCTCGGGGCACTTTGAAAGCGGCGTGGGCCGGTTGGGTTTTTCCATTTGTGGCGATTGCCGGCTCGATTATTTTGCTTTTTCACGAACACCGCGGCGGGATGCACGGCGCGGGGCACATGGAGCGCATGGCGCGCATTCAGACTGAACATCATACTTACACTGCGGCAGGGTTTGGGATTGGGCTCACCAAAGGCTTGTCTGAAATCAAGACTGACTGGCAGCCTCTTTTCAACAAGCTGTGGCCGTCCATCATGATCGTTTTGGGCGTGATGCTGATGTTTTACGTGGAATAGCGCGGAAATTGATGGAGCTTGCTGTTTTGCGAAATTAACTTTCCGCACGTCCGGCTAATTTAATTCAATTTCCAAATTTCAGGCAAAGCCCGCGCGACTTAATGGCAATTCGCGCACGCGTTTGCCGGTGGCCGCAAAAATCGCGTTGCAGAGCGCGGGGGCGAAGGGCGGCAAACCCGGCTCACCGATTCCCGCAGGCGCCGCATCGCTCGGAACAATGTGGATGTACGTTTCGCGCGGCGCATCTTTCATGCGCGCGACCTGATAATCATTAAAGTTCGATTGTTCGATGGCTCCATCCTTCGCGGTGATCTCGCCGTAAAACGCCAACGAGGTGCCCATTACTGCGGCGCCTTCAAATTGTTGCCGCGCCATTTCCGGGTTTACTACTGTTCCGGCATCGAGCGCGGTATCCACACGTTTGATTTGTACTTGGCCGGCATCATTCACCTGCACCTGAACTACAGTCGCGACGTAGGTCAAGAAACTGCGGTGCATGGCAACGCCTATGCCGAATCCATTGCCGGATTTTTGTTTGCCCCAGCCGGCTTTTTCTGTCGCCAGCGATACGACGCGGCGAAATCTGGCGGTATCGATGGGGTATTGCTCATAGGCGCCGTCGTAATTCGAATAATCCTTGGGCAATTCTTCCTTGGGAATAATGCGGTCGGGACCCAGGAGTTGGAGCAGATAGTCCAGCGAATCGCGGCCCGCGGCGTGCGCCAGTTCGTCGGCAAACGAATGCACTGCGAAGGCGTGATAAATATTTGCGACCGAGCGCAGCCAACCGATGCGCACGTGGGCGGTTGCGGGGCCGTTTTCCACGCGGTGATTTGGCAATGCGAAGGGGACATCGGTAAAGCCCAGGCCCAATTCATCGGCGGCGGAATAATTTGTCTTGGGATCGAATGTTGAGCCGATCGGGGGGAACACGGTGCGTTGCAGCCAAGCCTCAGGCTTTCCGTCCGCGCCCAGCGAGGCTTTCATATACATCGCGGCTACGGAGTGATAAGTGTCGAATTGAATGTCGTCTTCGCGGCTCCAGACCACTTTCACGGGCTTGCCGGTTTTTTTCGCGAGCACGGCGGCTTCGATGGCAAAATCTGGGAATGATTTGCGCCCGAAGGCGCCACCGAGCAGGGTAACGTTTACGGTGACGTCTTCTTTTTTTAGTCCGGTTGCGCTGGCGATGGCATCTTTTGCGCCTTGGGGATTTTGCGTGGGGGCCCACACTTCGACTTTGCCACTACGAAAAACCGCCAGAGCCGCGGGCGGCTCCATGGAGGCATGCGCGAGCAGCGGCGCGTAATATTCGGCTTCGACGATTTTGCCGCCCTTGGCAAAAATGGCTTCGACGTTCCCGTTTTCGCGTACTACTTTTCCAGGCTTTCGCGCGGTTTCCTGCAATTCTTTTTTGTACGCATCGGAGTTATAAACGCTGTGCGGACTCTTCTCCCATTCGATTTTGAGTTTTTTCTTGCCCTGCATGGCTGCCCAGGTGTTGTCCGCGAGGACGGCCACGCCTCCCAGGGTCTGGTAGCCCACCGGGGGCTTGAATCCTTCAATCGAGGCGGTCTGCTTTACGCCCGCAACAGCGAGCGCAGCCTTATCATCCACGGTTTTTGCGGTGCTGCCGAACACCGGCGGGTGCGCAACGCTGGCGTACAACATTCCGTCCAAGCCGGTGTCCTGGCCGTAGACGGCTTTTCCGTCACACATATCTTTCAGGTCGTAATTCGGAGCGCCTTTGCCGATGTAGCGCCACCCCGTGCGGGCTTTAAGCTTTACGTCTTCTTTTTTCGGGACTTCGAGCTTGGCCGCGGAGGCCGCCAGTTCGCCGTAGCCAAGTTTTTTCCCGGAAGGTGTGTGGATGACTTGGTGCAATTCGGTGTGGCATTCCGTGACCGGTTTGTTCCATTGCGCGGCGGCGGCGCGAACTAGCATCAGCCGCGCTGTTCCGCCGGCCTCCCGCAAGGTATCGAAAAAACTACGCACGGAATGGGAACCGTCGGTATCCTGATCGCCGTATTTTTCATCGCCGGTGGCCTGCACAATTTTTACGCGCGCCCAGTCGGCATCAAGTTCGTCGGCTACGATGCGGGGCAGAGCCGTTTTGCTTCCGCTGCCCATCTCGGAGCGGTGGGCGATGATATATACAGTGCCGTCGGTATCGATGGCGAGATAAACGTTGGGATGCAGCGGGGCATTTTCCATCGGGGCAACGGCGTTGGCGGTTGTTGGACCGGTTCCTGCCGCAAAGACGGTTTGCGGCGCCCAGCGAACGGCGAATACCAGCGCGCCGGCGCCGAGCAGGCCCTTCAAAAATTCACGGCGGCCGGGTTCAACAATGCTTATGGACTTATTTAGGGATTCGGCGGTGTTCACGGACACGTGGTCAAAGAGCATTCTTGAAGTCTCCCGATTTTCACGAACTAAAGGCTGTTTCTACGCTACATCGTACTGCCATTTGGAATTCTTGCAAACGCGGACGAACGAGTTTTCCGATACATCACTTTGGCTATGGTCCGAATGCCCTGCCGGCGATCTCGCGAAATCGCAATGTGCGCAAGAGGTTGAATCATGGTGATAGAATTCGCTCGGAAACCGGAGGAGTGCGAACATGAAGGCGACGCGACGCGAATTTGTAAGCACCATGGCATTGGCCGCGCTGGGGGCACGATATGTTCGTGCAGCCACGGCGAGACTGCCACTGGCGTTTTCAACGCTGGGATGTCCGGCGTGGACGTGGCCGCAAATTCTGGACTTCGCGGAGAAGTATGGATTCGCGGCGGTGGAGTTGCGCGGCCTGCTTGGCGATATGAACTTGCCGGCGCGTCCGGAATTCGCCGCGGACAAAATCCCGGCTGCCAAGCGGGACGTCGCGGCACACGGGTTGAAGATCGCGTGCGTGAGCAGTTCAGCGGAGATGCACGTAGCGGACCCGCAAAAGCGTTCACAACAACTCGCCGATGCGCGCAGTTTTATCGATCTGGCGTCGGCGTTGGGCGCGCCTTACGTGAGGGTCTTCGGCAACAAAATGGAAGGACCGCGTGAGGACGTCATTGCGCGCGTCTCGAGCGGCCTGCATGAGTTGGGAGAATATGCCGGGCCGCGAAATGTGACGGTGATCATTGAATCGCATGGCGATTTCACCGATTCGCCTACCTTGAAAGAGATATTGACGCGCGCAAACTCCGAGCATGTGGCTTTGCTGTGGGATGCGCACCACACATTTGATACTTCGCACGAAGAACCGGAATTTACGGTGGCGCAATTGGGGAAGTGGATCCGCCACACGCACTTGAAAGATTCGGTGCCGGCGGGAAAAGACCGGCATTATGTGCTGACAGGAAAAGGGGATGTGCCGGTCAAACGGCAGGTGGAGGCGCTGGTCAAAATTAATTACACCGGGTTTTATTGCTTCGAATGGGAAAAAGTCTGGCATCCGGACTTGCTTGAGCCCGAAATCGCGATTCCGGATTACGCCAAAGTCGTCGGGGAATATTTGCGCCAGGCGCGTGCGAAATCCGGAGTTGCCGCCGCCTTACTTTTCTGAAACCAGCACTTGAGATGGCATGTCGGGAATCTGGTGCAAGGTGGTTTTTGCGAATCCCGCGTTGCGAAACATTTTTTCGTATTCCGCGAGAGTATAGGCATCACCCGAATCCGTGGTTGCCAGCATCACCAAACTAAACATGGCCGGCATCATGGGGCTCACGCGATCGTCGTTGGGCACAAACTCCACGGTGATGGCTTGCCCGCCGGGTTTCAACGCCGCGTGCACGCGCTTCATCAATTTTTCGCAGGTGGGCGGATCGAAGTGGTGAAAAATATTTGTGAGTAAAATGTAATCGTAGCCGGTGCCCATCTCCGCCTCAAACGCGTTTCCGCTTACCGTCTTGAATCGTACGCCGACTCCCGCAGCATGGGCGTTCTCTCTAGCCACTTCCAGCACGTTGGGCCAGTCCAGCGCGGTCACCTGCGCATTGGGATTTTTGCGCGCCAAGGTGATTCCATACATGCCGTGGCCTGCGGCAATGTCCAGCACCTTGCAAGTTTTGCCCTGCGACATGCCCGTCAGCTCCGCGATAAACGCCGCAGCAGGAGCTGTGGTGGGCCCCATGGTGCGCGCAAACGTAACCCACATTTCGTCATTGGGCGCCTGATTGTGGCCTTCCGCAGCGGCCGTGCCGCCTTTCTTCACCGCCTCGGTTAGTTTGGCGAAGGTGGCAACGATGTGGTCGTTGGTAAAAAACTGTGAAATCGAGCCCATGTACGCTGGTGACTGCTTGTTCAGAAAAGTCGCGGAGTCCTGGTTGAGCCCGTAGTGCGCTCCGTGTTTTGTTAGAAAACCAAGCGGCACAAGGTAATTGCACAGTGCCTGAAGACCGCGTTCCGCTGCGCCGGTTTTTTTCGCCAGTGAAGCGATTTCCGTAGCGCCACCGGCGATGGCTGAAAAAATATCCAGCTCAATGGCGGCCCGCAACGAGTAAGTCTGCTGGTAGGCGAATAAGGTATTGAAAATATGCTCGGGAGTAGGGCGGTTCGTCGAAGACGGAGTAGCCATTATTAAGATTGCTCCTTGTGGTCATAGGGGGCCCTGATTGGCAGCGAAGTGTAGCAGGAATTAAAAAGCAATTCACTTCGCGCATGCGGTCGGTAGCGGATGAGTTTCCGACAAGGGTATTAATTAGGCACTGCTTTTACACGCTGATAGAGTCCGTTAGACCTCTAGGCTCAATTTCAGGTTTTGCATACCAATACGCCCAAAAATCTGAGAATCTTCTTTCGTATGAGGTAATCGGCCTTGGGGCGAGAGCTGTCACATTTAGATTTCACGGTTGGCAGATACAGAAGCCTCTTGGTGAAAAATGATTTTTTGGACCAACAGTTAGCACTGCTGCCAAGCCCTGTTCTGCGCAAATTGCTCATTAGCGGAATTCTATTTCTACGTGTTGTTCTATTGTATTTTGTTGATGTTGAACAGGGCCTATCACGACTTTTCTATTTGGCGTTTGCCACGGCAATCTTCATGGGGTGTCTGCTTCGATTTGAGCGGGAGCACGCAATCGTCAGTGATTGCGGCAAGGCAGTTGGAACCGTGGTCATGCACACAAAACTGGAGGGGAGGAGGCGCGGAGCCCGCATCAAGTACGTATTTTTGTCGTCGGACAATAAGCTCCATGTTGATAACGTCAGCGGAGCAGCGTCCATGCCGAAAGAGGGACAATCGCTGCCACTAGCGTTCAAACTCGACGACCCCTCAATTAGTCTTCCACTGTCAAGTTTCTGGTTTTACGAATTTCCAGGTTGAGTTTTTCATCTGATAAAGATTCTGCTCCCTTCGTAGGGCATAGAGGCCTACAAATGAAACGCGAGTATCACCGCTGGTATTCTTCACGGATGGGCATCGACCTGGGCGTAGTGGTTTACGGGCATTGGGGGCCGCCGTTGATGGGATTTCCCACTAGTGCGGGGGATGAGTGGGAACTGGAAAACCAGGGGATGATCGGCGCGCTTGGGGAATTTATCGATGCGGGCAGGA